>CAZKJZ010000078.1:0-10384 GCA_964553145.1 uncultured Frigidibacter sp.
ACCACGCTGGATTCACAAGATGAATCCCTCACGCGATTTATGCAACAGAGCCTCGTCAAAGGACAACTCCCTACCCGGCGCGGATTGCCGCCCCCGCCCCCGCCACTCCCGCCCCCTCCGATATGCGCCTCCCCTCCCCCTCGTGGGGAGGGGGTGGGGGAGGGGGCACGCGGGACCCTTGGAGACGCCGGGAAAATCGCCGCACGCCAGCCCCCCACCCCGGCCCTCCCCACGAGGGGGAGGGAGAGCGCCGTCCTGTATCGTGGGTCCATAGAGGCGGGTAGCCCGACCCTTCGTGGGGATGGGGGCACGAGCGCAGAAGGTCGGTCGCCCCACAGAAGGGGAGGCGCGTTCTCCCCCCCTACGCCCCGCGATGCAGGCTGGCAAACAGCCGTGGCTCCAGGCTTTCGGCGGCAAAGGTCGGGCCTTCGGTCAGGACCGACACGGCGTCGTGGCTGTGCAGGCTTTCCTGATGGACGGCGACGATGCGGAAGTCGCCGACGCGGGGTTCGGCCAAGAGCCGTTCGGCAAAGGACCGGGCCGCATCCTCGACAAAGATCGGGTTGGCGGCGTTCAGTTCGGCAAAGGCCTGTTCATCCTCGCGCTTGACCATCACCTGGGTTTCGGTCGGCACGGCGGCGCGGGCAAGGTCGATCAGATCCTCGTACCAGAAGCGCTTGTTGCCGGTCTCGACCGCCGAGATGCGGGCGTAGGAGCGTTGCGAATGCGGGGTGGCCAGCTGGCCGCGCGCCTGGCGGGCATGTTCAGAGAGTTCCAGCGAACAGGGGCAGGTCGAGCTGTAGACATAGTCCAGATGGATGATCCGCCGCCGCACCCCGGCGGTTTCGGCCAGTTCCAGCGCGATATCGTAATATTGCCAGCCCGAGAGGCCGGATCGCAGCGACTGGACCCGCGCGGGGAAGGAAAAGCGCATCTGGAGGCGCGCATCCAGGCTGTCATGGTCGGCCTTGTAGTCGTCCAGCGTGCGGGCCATCACGTCGAATGAAAAGGTCCGTTCGGCATGGGCATAGAAGGACCGCATGATCCGGCTCATGTTGATGCCCTTGCGGTCCTCGGTCAGCGAGACGGTGCCGGTGACCGAGGTTTCCAGCGTCAGGTCGCCGCCGTCGCGGGTATGATAGCGGATCGGCAGGCGGAAGTTCGAAATGCCGACATGCTGAATGGGGGCGCGGGCGCCGACGATCAGGCTGGAGGGCCCGTTCTGCAGGTCGGGCATCGAGGCGCGATAGGCGGCGTCGGGGCGGAAGTCGTCGGGGTAGGTGCGCGACAGGTCGGGGTAATTGCCGACCTCGCGCCCCGGCAGAAGGCGCGCAATGGCGGGGTCCAGCTGTGCCACCTCGGTCGGGTCCGCCTGCGCCGCCCAGCGGCGCAACAGGTCCAGCGCCTCGGCCGCCTCGTCGCGGCTTGGGTTCTGGTCGATCTCGCCGATGAAGTTCATGGGCCACTCCTGTCAGGGCCGCTGCCTTAGAACCATAATATGGGTAAGGAAAGGGGCCTGTCCAACGCTACCGGACATTCCCGTCGCTTTTGCGACAAGGGGTGGGGTCAGTCCGCCGGGCCGTCGGCCAGAAGCCGCCGGATCAGTGCCAGGAACTGGGCCTTCTCGGCCTCGGTCAGGGGGGCGAAGGACCGGGTCAGGACCTGATCGGCCACCTCGCCGCCTGCGCGCAGAACCTCGGTGCCCCTTTCGGTCAGCGCATGGCTGAGGGCCCGCCCCTTGCCCTGGGTGCGGCTGATCAGACCCCGGTCGGCCAGCCGGCCGGCCAGCGCGCCAAAGGACTGGTCGGTCATGAAGCAGCATTCGGCCAGCTCATGCGCCGAAGCGCCGGGCAGGGCATCGATGGCCCGCAGCGCATCCCATTGCGCCAGCGATGCGCCGACCTCGGCCAGCCGCGCATCCAGCGCCCGGTGATGGCGGCTCTGCAGCTGCTTGACCGCGCGGCCAAGGGACTGAAGGGGGGTTGCAGTCAATTAAGTATCCTTATATAAGTTAACTTATATGAAGGAGTAGCACCATGGCCGGACAAAGTACAGAGGCGCGCGTCGCCGAAACCGCAACGGCACTGGGGCTGACGATCCGCCAGCAGGGGGCGGGCCGCACCATCCTGCTGCTGCATGGCGGCGCGGGGCCGGGGTCGGTCGCCGGGCTGATGGCGGGGCTGGCGGCGGGCGGCCATGTGATTGCCCCCGTTCATCCCGGCTTTGCCGGCAGCGAACGGCCCGCCGCGCTGGCCAGCGTCGCGGCACTGGCGGACCTTTATGCGCGCTTTGTCACGGATGCGGGGCTGGCAGAGGTCACGCTGGTCGGCGCCTCGATCGGCGGCTGGATTGCCAGCGAACTGGCGCTGCGGATCGGGGATCGCCTGCGGGGGATCGTGCTGGTCAATGCTGTCGGCATCCGGGTGCCCGGGGTGACGGTGGCCGATGTCTTCACCCTTGCCCCGCCCGACATGGCGCGGCTGGCCTTTCATGACCCTTCGCGCCTGCCGCCCCCGTCCGAGGAACAGCGCGCCGCCCAGCCGGGCAATATGGCGGCGCTGCGGGCCTATGACGCCGGAATGGGCATGGGCGACCCGACGCTGGCCGCGCGGCTGTCGGCCGTGACCTGCCCGGCGCTGGTCATCTGGGGCGAAAGCGACGGGATCGCCCCCGTCGCCTATGGCCGTGCCTATGCCCAGGCGCTGCCGGGCGGGCGGTTCGCGCCCGTCGCTGCCGCAGGTCATCTGCCGCAGATCGAACAGCCCGCAGAAACGCTGCGGCTGATCGAGGAGTTCATCGGCGGGCTTTGAGCGACCTCAGACCGCGGCCAGCGCCTGTGTCAGGTCGGCAAGGACATCCTCGGCATCCTCGATCCCCAGCGACAGGCGGACAAGGCCGGGGGCGATGCCCAAAAGGACTTTCTGCTCGGCGGGCAGGCGCTGGTGGGTGGTGGTGGCCGGATGGGTGATGATCGACTTGGCATCGCCCAGATTGTTGGAAATCTTGACGATCTGCAGCGCATTCAGAAAGCGGAAGGCTTCGGCCTGACCGCCCTTAAGGACCAGCGTCACGACCGTACCGCCCGCGCCCATCTGTTCCATCGCGATCCGGTGGTGGGGGTGATCCTTCAGCCCCGGATAGACGACCGAGGCCAGTTTCGGATGCCCGACCAGCGCCTCGGCGATGGTCAGCGCTGACGCCGCCTGATGACGGACGCGCAGGTTCAGCGTCTCCAGCCCTTTCAGCATCACCCAGGCGTTGAAGGGCGACAGGGCAGCACCTGTATGTTTCAGATAGGGTTCCAGCACCTTGCGGATATAGTCACGGCTGCCGCAGACGACGCCGCCAAGGCAGCGCCCGCCGCCGTCGATATGCTTGGTCGCCGAATAGACGACAACATCGGCGCCCAGCGCCACGGCCTTGGAAAAGGTCGGGGTGGCAAAGACATTGTCGACGATGACGGTGGCGCCGACCGCATGGGCGATTTCGGCCACCGACTTCAGGTCGATCACCTCCAGCGTCGGGTTCGACACGCTTTCCAGGAACACGGCCTTGGTATCCGGCCGCACGGCTGCGCGCCACTGATCCAGATCGGTTCCGTCGACCAGCGTCACCTGAACCCCGAAACGGCCAAGGACTTCAAGGACATAAAGGCAAGAGCCAAAAAGCGCCCGCGCCGCCACCACATGATCGCCCGCCTTCAGCAGGGCCGTCAGCGCGCCATTGACTGCCGCCATGCCGCTGGCGGTGGCAAAGGCATCCTCGGTGCCCTCGATCGCGGCGATCCGTTCTTCGAACATGCGCACGGTCGGGTTGCCATAGCGGGCATAGATGAATTCGTCCGGGCCGGTTTCGATGAACCGCGCCTCGGCCTGTTCGGCGCTGTCATAGACGAAACCCTGGGTCAGAAAGATCGCCTCGGACATTTCGCCATACTGGCTGCGCCGGGTACCCTGATGCACCAGTTTCGTCTGTGTCTTCCAGTCCGCCGACATATCGCCCTCCGGCACGAAAAAACCCCCGACCGGAAGGGACGGGGGCTGCGACAGCCTCCGACCTTTTAGCGGCTTGTTTAACGTGGCCCGCAATCCGGTCGACAAAGCACCACGGGAACCGGATTAACCGAAGGACGGCGGGGGGTCAACCGGAAGCGGCGGCATTCGCAAGGCTACCCGCTTTTGGTCGCTGCCGCGCTCGGACCGGGCCGCGTCCCCCATCTCGCGCCCCTGTTCCGCCCCGACATCGCGCCCCGGACTTGATCCGGGGCCTCATGGCCCGGCAGAGGCCCCGGATCAAGTCCGGGGCGCGGTGCGCATAAAGGTCAAGTGCAAGTGCCCTGGCGGCATTCTGGGGCGCAGTGCCCGGCCCCTAGCGATCCGTCTTGACCAGCCGCAGATGACCGACCGTGCGGACGGCGGGGGTCAGGCCGGCCGGGATAAAGTCGGCGGGCGCCTCGGCCAGGCCCTGCGGCTGCAGCGCCGGGCGGGCCTGGGGGGTGGCACCTGCGGTCAGGGGGGTGATGATCACGTCGGCAATGTCGAACCGGCGCGGCGCACGGCCGATATGGCCATCGGCGACCAGCCCGCCCAGCACCCGGGTCAGGTCGCCCAGATCGCTGTGCAGCGGCAACAGGATCATGCGGGCCTCCAGCGCGGGTTTGCCCAGGCCGGTTTCGGCCGTCAGTTTCAGTTCGACAATCGCCGGGCCAGCGAACGTGGCCCCCAGCGCCTCGGCCAGCCGGGCGCGGGCCATGGGGGAAAAGAGCGTCGAGAGCGGCATCCCCCGCACCTCCATCCCCATCAGGTCGGTCAGATGCAGCCCGGCCAGACGGAACCGCGCCACCTGCGGCGCGACCCGTTCCAGCACAAAGGCATATTCCAGCGCCCGCTCGATGCCGCGCGGGTCGATGTCGGACCGCTGGGGCACCAGCCGACCCTGACGCAGCGCCTCCCAATAGGCGCGTATCTCGGCAATCGCGGGGAATTTCATGTCCCGGCCCTTCGTCTGAAACCGCACCACCGTACCCTTGACCCAATCGCCCATGTTCATCATCGCACCTGTCCGGTTCCAAGACCCTGTCCGCTCCGGTCCCGTTCGCGTTGCCGCGACGCTCAGGCTTTGTTAACCCTAGGGCCGGAGTGATTACTCAAGTGTTAAGATACACGGAAAATCCGGCAGCGGGGGCGCGAAAGTCTTAAATGGTTAAGGGCGGGCTGCAGTCGATGACCGGGTTTGCCGCCGGGCGGGGCAGGGCGGGGGACTGGTCCTGGGCCTGGGATATAAGGTCGGTGAACGGCAAGGGGTTCGACCTGCGCCTGCGCCTGCCCGACTGGGTCGAGGGGCTGGAGGCTGCCGTGCGCGCCGAGGTGGCGGGGCAGGTCGCGCGGGGCAGCGTCACCTTGTCCCTGCGCCTGGCGCGGGATGCGGGCGCCGAGGCGCTGCGCCCGGGGGCGGCGGCCCTGGCGCAGGCGGTGGCGGCGGTCCTGCAGGCCGAGGCGGCGGCCAAGACGGCGGGTCTGGCGCTGCGCCCGACATCGGCCGCCGATCTGCTGGCGATGAAGGGCGTTCTGGACAGCGGCGGCGAGGATCAGGATATGGCACCCTTGCGTGCAGCCCTGCTGGCCGACCTGCCGGGCCTCTTGCAGGCCTTCAACGCCATGCGCCGGTCCGAAGGCGCCGCCCTTTCCGCGGTGATCGCCGCGCAGATCGACCGGATCGAGGCACTGGCCGCCGAGGCCCGCGCCGCAGCCGAGGCCCGGCGCGGCGATCAGGACCGCGCGCTGAACGACAATCTGGCCCGCGTCCTGCAGGGCGCGGCCGAGGCGGACCCGGCGCGCGTCGCGCAGGAACTGGCCATGCTGGTCGTCAAGGCCGACGTGACCGAGGAACTGGACCGGCTGGCCGCCCATGTGGGAGCTGCACGTACGCTTCTGGCCAGCGGCGGCGCGGTCGGCAAGACCTTTGACTTCCTGATGCAGGAATTCATGCGCGAGGCGAATACGCTCTGTTCCAAGTCCGGCAATGTCGCGCTGACGCGGATCGGGCTTGACCTGAAAACCACCATCGACCAGATGCGCGAGCAGGTCCAGAACGTGGAGTGACGATGCAACGCCGGGGTTTACTGATCATCCTGTCCTCGCCCTCGGGTGCGGGGAAGTCGACCCTGTCGAAACGGCTGATGGGCTGGGACCCGACGCTGAAATTCTCGGTCTCGGCCACCACCCGTGTCCCGCGCGAGGGCGAGGTGGACGGGCGCGATTACTACTTCCGCTCGCGGGTGGATTTCGAAACTATGGTCGCCTCGGGCGAGATGCTGGAACATGCCGAGGTGTTCGGCAATTTCTATGGCTCGCCCAGGGCGCCGGTCGAGGCGGCGATGCGCGCGGGGCGTGACACGTTGTTCGATATCGACTGGCAGGGCGGTCAGCAGATCAAGCAAGCGATGGGAAGCGACGTCGTGTCGATCTTCATCCTGCCGCCCTCGATCGGTGAGTTGGAACGCCGCCTGCGGTCGCGCGGGCAGGATTCAGAGGATGTGATCCGGGGCCGTATGGCGAAAAGCCAGGCGGAAATCAGCCATTGGGCGGAATATGATTATGTGCTGGTCAATGACGATCTCGACCGGACCGAGGCCGATCTGAAGACCATTCTGACCGCCGAACGCCTGCGCCGTGACCGACAGCCCGGCCTGAGTGATTTCGTGCGCGGCCTGAACAGGGAGTTCGAGGCAAGATGATCTACGAACTGGACGGCATCCGCCCCGACCTTGGCCGCGATGTCTGGATTGCGCCGGGCTGCCATATCATCGGCAAGGTGGTGCTGGAGGACGAGGTAGGGGTCTGGTTCAACGTCACGATGCGCGGCGACAATGAAGTGATCCGCATCGGGCGCGGCTCGAACGTGCAGGAAAACTCTGTGCTGCACACCGACTGGGGTTTTCCCCTGACCGTCGGCGCCGATTGCACCATCGGCCACAAGGCGATGCTGCATGGTTGCGTGATCGGCGACGGCACGCTGATCGGCATGGGTGCCACCATCCTGAACGGCGCGCGCATCGGCAAGGGCTGCCTGATCGGCGCGGGCGCGCTGGTGACCGAGGGGCGGGAAGTTCCCGACGGCAGCCTGGTCGTCGGATCGCCCGGCAAGGTGATCCGCGGCCTCGATGATGCCGCCCGGGCGCGGCTTTTGGCATCGGCCGAAAACTACCGCGCCAACGCCCGGCGCTTTGCAGCGGGCCTGCGGGCGGTTTAGGTGACTTCGATCAGATGACCCCCAAAGCCCCGGGGCAATTGACCCGGGCGTTGGCGGTCTATGGCGGCCATTCAAAAGCAGACTAAAGCTGCGCCAGCGCGCCTGTCAGGTCGCCGTAGCCTGTGAACCGCCGTTCATAGGTCAGGCCCAGCCGTTCGGCGCAGGCCCGGGCCTTGTCGTCCAGCGCGGGATCGTTGGTCTGGGCCTGATAGACCAGCTTTTCGTAATTGCCGAAATACATGTCGCGCAGTTCGGGATGACGGTCCAGGCCCATCGGCCGCCAGACAAAGGCGTCGAACTGCCGGACCAGAAAGTCGGTCAGGTAAAAGGCGGTCATTTCGTCCCGCGCGGCAAACCTGTCATTGCCTTCGAAGAAGGAATAGCAATGCGGCCCCTCGACCATCCGCACCCCCAGCTCCGCGCAGCGGGCCTGCAACAGGCCCCCGGTGCCGCAGTCGGCATAGACGACGAAAATATCGTCATAGGCGGCGCGATGTTCGGCGACGGCTGTGGTGACCGCCTGGGTGATCCGCTCGGGGTAAAGATGCAGTTTTGCGGGCAGGCAGGTCAGGTCCAGATGGTCCCAGCCGTTGGCGGCCTTCAGGTCCAGGATCTCGCGCGCCAGGGCCCCGCAGGCGATCAGAAGGATGCGCCCGGTCTGCGCGGGCGGCAGGCCGGTTTCGGTCAGGCTGGTGTCGTCCGCGACACTCACGCCCGGCCTTTGAGATGGGTCACCAGCGTTGCGATCAACAGAAGCGGCCCCAGCGCCGCCATCCAGACCGGCATGAAATCCGAGGCGAGCCAGGCCATGTAGACCGTCGCGCCCGCAGCAATAAGGACCATAAGGATGAGGAGCGCGGCATAGGTTCTGGACATGAAACCCTCCTTTTGGGCCGGTATTTTCAATGCAATTTGGGCATTGCCAAGGCAAATTGCCAGAGATGCAAAACAAAACGGCCCCGGACGGGTCCGGGGCCGCTGATCCTTGCCTTGCCGGGCCTTAGCCTGCCATGCTGTTGTGCTTGCGCGAAATGAAGTCTTTCGCGGTCTGCACGGCGACGGCCGCATCGCGGCAATAGGCATCGGCACCGATGGCGCGGCCGAATTCCTCGTTCAGGGGGGCGCCGCCGACCAGCACGATGTAATCGTCGCGCATGCCCTTTTCCTTCAGCGTGTCGATCACGACCTTCATATAGGGCATGGTCGTGGTCAGAAGGGCGGACATGCCAAGGATGTCGGCCTGTTCGGCCTGCAGGACCTCGATATATTTTTCGACCGGGTTGTTGATGCCGATGTCGACGACCTCGAACCCGGCACCTTCCATCATCATGCCGACCAGGTTCTTGCCGATGTCATGGATATCGCCCTTGACCGTGCCGATCACCATCTTGCCGACCTTGGGCGCGCCGGTTTCGGCCAGAAGCGGCTTCAGGATCGCCATCCCGGCCTTCATCGCATTGGCGGCCAACAGAACTTCCGGCACGAACAGGATCCCGTCGCGGAAGTCGGCGCCGACGATGGTCATGCCGGCGACCAGGGCCTTGGTCAGCACGTCATATGGGGTCCAGCCGCGTTCCAGCAGGATGTTGACGCCTTCCTCGATCTCTTCCTTCAGACCGTCGTAGAGGTCGTCGTGCATCTGCAGGACAAGTTCTTCGTCGTCCAGTTCGGACAGAATGATATCGCCTTCGTCGGCCATGCTCTGGGTCTCCTGACGGTCCTTGGCCGGGTATAGCGGCCCGGGTGGCCTGTCAACTTGGCGAATTACGACACAGACGGACGTTTGTGCGACGAAAGCATTGGTCCGGTTGCGGAAACGCGCGTCGCTGGCCGGTGACTTCAACGAGGCGCCCCTGACGGGGCGCCATTTCTTTTGTCTCGCGGCCCGTGCTGCGCACGGTTCCGCTCGGGTCAGCCTCCGGCGGGGATATTTGGGAAAAGGTGAAGGGGAAAGAAAGAGGTTGATGAATGTTCCCTAAATGTTCTAGATTTTGCAGATGCCCTTGCCCCCGCCCGATCCGTTCCTGCGTCTGCGTGCGCGTGGTGCCGCCAGCAATGAAAGCGGCCGGTTCGAACCCTATGGGCGCGAGGTCTTTGACGATGGCTGGGACCTGCCCGAGGAAGAGCGGCTGCTGAAGACCGAGGTCAGCGAGGAGCGGCCGCGGTCGGTTCTGAACCGCGTTGCTTCGCCCGATCTGCCGTTCGACCGGTCGCTGAACCCCTACCGGGGGTGCGAGCATGGCTGCGTCTATTGTTTTGCGCGGCCAACCCACGCCTATCTGGGCCTGTCGCCGGGGCTGGATTTCGAATCCCGGCTGGTCGCCCGCCCGACCGCGCCCGAGGTTCTGGAGCGCGAGCTGGGGCGCAAGGCCTATCGGGTGGGTCCCTTGGCGATTGGTACCAATACCGATCCCTATCAGCCGATCGAGGGTCGATATCGGATCATGCGGCGGATTTTGCAGGTTCTGTCGGACTGGAACCATCCGGTGGCGATCGTGACGCGCGGGGCGCTGATCGAGCGGGATCTGGATATTCTGTCGGACATGGCGCGGCGCAATCTGGTGCAGGTCGGCATTTCGCTGACGACGCTGGACGCGGGCCTGGCCCGGCGGATGGAGCCGCGTGCGCCGGCGCCTGCCCGGCGGCTGGCGATGATCCGCGCTTTGTCGCAGGCGGGAGTGCCGGTCCGGATCATGGCCTCGCCGATGATCCCCGCGCTGAATGACCCGGAGCTGGAGGCGATTCTGGCCGCCGGGGCCGAGGCGGGGGCGCGGGCGGCCAGCTGGATATTGCTGCGCCTGCCCCTGGAGGTGGCGCCCCTGTTCCGCGACTGGCTGGAGCGGGTCGAGCCGCTGAAGGCTGCCCATGTGATGAAGCGGTTGCGCGAGATGCGGGGTGGCGCCGATTATGACGCCGAATGGGGCAAGAGGATGAGGGGCGAAGGGATCATGGCCGATCTGATCGCCCGCCGTTTCCGGCTGGCCGTCCGGCGGCTGGGGCTGGACGGGCCGGTGCCGCCACTGGACTGTTCCGCCTTTGCCCCGCCTTTGGCGCGGGGCGGGCAGCTGGCCTTGTTCTAGAGCGTGATGAGGAAAAGTGGCAACCGGTTTTCCTCATCAATCACGCGACCACC
>CAZKJZ010000079.1:0-10323 GCA_964553145.1 uncultured Frigidibacter sp.
TCAGGGGCGGCGGCATCGGCTTTATCTTTCAGGATCCGATGACCTCGCTGAACCCGGTTTTCACGGTCGGCTATCAGATCATGGAACCCTTGCGCCGCCATATGGGGATGGACAAGGCCGCCGCGCGCAAGCGGGCGCAAGAGCTGCTGGATCTGGTCGGCATTCCCGACGCGGGCCGCCGCCTGAAGGATTTTCCCCACCAGTTTTCCGGCGGCATGCGGCAAAGGGTGATGATCGCCATCGCTTTGGCCTGCGACCCCAAGGTGCTGATCGCCGATGAACCGACCACCGCGCTGGACGTGACGATCCAGGCGCAGATCATCGAACTGGTGCGCGAGCTGCGCACCAAGCTGGGCATGGCCATCGTCTGGATCACCCATGATCTCGGTGTCATCGCCGGCATCGCCGACCGGGTCATGGTCATGTACGGCGGCCAGATCGTCGAACAGGGGCCGGTCGCCGATGTCTTTGCCCGGCCCCAGCATCCCTATACACGCGCCCTTCTGCAGACCGTGCCCTCGGTGCGGGGCGAACGGGCCCAGCGCCTGCAGGCGATCGAAGGCCAGCCGCCAATCCTGACCGCCGCCCCCGCCGCCTGCCCCTTCCGCCAGCGCTGCGCCCATGCGTTCGACCGTTGCGCGCGGGAAAATCCTGTTCGTCAGGATGTGGGGCATGGCCATGACGTGGCCTGTTTCTGGAACCCCGAAACCGATGGTGCCCGCCATGCCTAAGGATATGCAGGCGGACAAGCCGCTGGTCGAGGTCCGGGGCCTGAAGGTCTATTTTCCGATCACGGCGGGTATCCTCCGCCGCAAGGTCGGCGATGTGAAGGCGGTCGATGACCTGTCGTTCGACATTCTGCCCGGCGAGACGCTGGGGTTGGTCGGCGAAAGCGGCTGCGGCAAATCGACGACGGGCCGCGCGCTTCTGCGGCTGACCGACCCGACGGCGGGCACGATCCGCATCGGCGGGCGGGATATCACGGGCCTGTCGACCGCCGCCCTGCGCCCCCTGCGCCCGGCCATGCAGATGGTGTTCCAGGACCCGCAGGCCAGCCTGAACCCGCGCATGACCGTCGCCCAGATCATCAGCGAACCCCTGGAGGAACATACCGACCTTGACCGCGCCGGGCGGCTGGCGCGCGTCTATGAGCTGATGGATGCGGTCGGGCTGAACCGCGCTTTTGCGGGCCGCTATCCTTATGCCTTTTCCGGCGGCCAGCGGCAGCGGATCGGCATCGCCCGGGCGCTGGCGCTGAACCCGCGCTTCATCGTCTGCGACGAACCGATCGCGGCGCTCGACGTGTCCATTCAGGCGCAGGTGGTGAACCTGCTGAAAGACCTGCAGGAACGGCTGGGCCTGACCTATCTTTTCATCAGCCACGACCTGTCGATGGTGCGCCATATCGCCGACCGGGTGGCCGTCATGTATCTGGGCCGCATCGTCGAACTGGCCCCCCGCGACGCCCTATTCGAGCGGCCCCTCCACCCCTATACCGAGGCGCTTTTGTCGGCCGTCCCCGAGGCGGACCCCGAGACCGAAAAAAGCCGCCACCGCATCATCCTGAAAGGCGATGTGCCTTCGCCCGCCAATCCGCCCAAGGGCTGCAATTTCTGCACCCGCTGCCCGAAGGTAATGGATATCTGCCGCGACCGGAAACCGGCGCTGCGCGAGGCGGGGCCGGGCCGCATGGTCGCCTGCTTTCTTTACGAGACGAACGACAAGACCGCCCGCACAGGGGCGGCACCCGAGGCCAGAAAGAGCATCCAACAAGGAGTGTAACATGAACCTGAAATCAGCCCTGATGGGCGCCGTGGCGCTCGGCGCACTCGGCACCGCCGCATTCGCCGAACGCGGGTCGGACGGCCAGTTGAATCTGATGTATTACCAGGCCGTCTCGGTCATGACGCCCTATCTGTCGGGCGGCACCAAGGATATCGACGCCTCGGCCCTGGTCCTGGAACCGCTGGCGGGCTTCGACAAGGACGGCAAGGTCTTCCCGCGTCTGGCCGCCGAAGTGCCGACGGTTGAAAACGGCGGCGTCGCGGCCGACCTGACCTCGATCACCTGGAAGATCGCGCCCGGCCTTCTGTGGTCCGACGGCACGCCCGTCACCTCGGCCGACGTGATCTTTACCCATGAATATTGCACCCACCCCGAGGGCGGCTGCGCGCAGCTGTCGAAATTCGGCGGCATCACCAAGGTCGAGGCCCTGGATGACCTGACCGTCAAGATCACCTTCGACGGCCCCAAGGCCAATCCCTATACCGCCTTCGTCGGCGCCACCTCGCCCGTGCTGCAAAAGGCGCAGTTCCAGAACTGCCTGGGCGCCGCTGCCGCCACCTGCACCGAACAGAACAACAAGCCGATCGGCACCGGCCCGTTTGTCGTCACCGACTTCAAGGTCAATGACGTGGTGACACTGTCGGCCAACCCGAACTACCGCGACCCGGCCAAGCCTGCGTTTGCCACGGTCGTCCTGAAGGGCGGCGGCGATGCGGAATCGGCGGCGCGGTCGGTGATGGAGACCGGCGAGTTCGACTATGCCTGGAACACCCAGGTAAATCCCGAATTGCAGGCCGAAATGAAGGCCGCCGGCAAAGGCGAATTCGTCAGCGCCTTTGGCGGTCTGATCGAGCGGCTGGAAGTCAACCTGACCGATCCTTCGCCCGATCTGCCCGAAGGCGAACGGTCGACCGTCAAGCATCCGCATCCGATCCTGTCGGACGCCAGCGTTCGTCAGGCGCTGTCGATTGCCATTGATCGCCAGGCGCTTGTCGACGTCGGCTATGGTGATGCGGGCAAACCCTCGTGCAATCTGGTCCCTGCCCCGGCCGATTTCGCATCCGACAATACCGGCTGCCTGACCCAGGATCTGGACGGCGCCAAGAAGCTACTGGACGATGCTGGCTGGAAAGACAGCGACAGCGACGGCATCCGCGACAAGGATGGCAAGAAACTGTCGCTGGTCTATCAGACCACGGTCAACCCGATCCGTCAGGACTTCCAGGCCCTGATCAAGGGCTGGTGGAACGAAATCGGCGTCGAGGTCGAGCTGAAGCAGATCGACCCGGGCGTGTTCTTCGGTGGCGACGCGGCCTCGCCCGACACCTATCAGAAGTTCTATGCCGACATTGAAATGTTCGCCAACGAATGGGACGGGACCGACCCGGAAACTTATCTGGGCCAGCTGATGTGCGACAAGATTCCCAGCCCCGACAACCAGTGGCAGGGCGAAGGGATCGAACGCTTCTGCAACGCCGACTATGACAAGCTGGCGGGTGACCTGCGCAAGGAAGCCGATCGCACCAAGCGCGGTGATATGATCAAGACGCTGAACGACATGGTGACCAAGGACAGCAACACCATCATCCCGCTGGTGCACCGCGGCCGCTTCTCGGCCAAGTCCAAAACTCTGGGCGGGGTCGAGTTTGGCGCCTGGGACAGCGAACTGTCGATGGCCTCTGACTGGTTCCGCGTGAAGTAACCGGCCCAAAGCCCTGGCCCCCGGCGGTTTTTCGGACCGGCCGGGGGCTTTCCCCTATCCAATCCGGGCCATCCCATGCTGACATTCATCCTGCGACGGCTGCTTCTGGCCATCCCGACGCTGCTGTTCATCAGTTTCCTGATCTTCATCATCGTCGATCTGGCGCCGGGCAGCCCCGCCTCGCAGATACCCCTGACCGTGCCGCCGGACGTCAAGGCCAAAATCCTGGAACTGATGGGGGTCAACGAACCGATGCCGGTCCGCTATGTCCTGTGGCTGAAGCAGTTTTTCATCGTCGAGCCGCTGACCGTGATCGACCATTGGTTCGGCACCGGCCTGGCCGAAGGTCAGCAAAGGATCGTCAGCTGGCAGTTCCGCGGCCCGGTGATGGATGTCATCTGGGAACGGATGCCCCAGACGCTGACCGTCGTCGGCACTGCCTATCTTCTGGGCGCGCTGATCGCCGTTCCGATCGGCGTCTATTCCGCCTATCGCCAGTACAGCATCTTTGACCAGCTCGGCTCGCTGATCGCCATGCTGGGCTTTTCGGTGCCGACCTTCTTTGTCGGTGTCCTGGTCTCGTTCGTCTTTGCCATCAAGCTTGGCTGGTTCCCGACCGTCTATGACACGTCCCACAAGGTGACGGACTGGGCGAGTTTCGTCAAACAGATCAACCAGATGGCCATGCCGGTCATGGTACTGGCCTTTGCCAATGCCGCCTCGATCAGCCGCTATATGCGCTCGTCCATGCTGGACAATCTGGGGCAGGATTATGTGCGCACCGCCCGCGCCAAGGGCATGGGCGAAGGCACGGTGGTGCTGAAACATGTGCTGCGAAATTCGCTGATATCGGTGGTGACCGTCATCGCGCTGGGCATTCCGTCGATCTTCGGCGGCGCCATCGTCACCGAGAATATCTTCAAGGTGAACGGCATCGGTTCGGCCCTGATCAATGCGATCAATGTCAGCGACCTGCCGATGGTGCAGACCATCGTCTTCATCTTTGCCGTGCTGGTCGTCGTCTTCAACCTGATCGCCGATGTGCTGTACGGCCTGCTTGATCCGAGGATCCGTTATGACTGACGCCGCCGCCCGCCCCGCCGCCGCCCCTGCCCGCCCGGAAAGCCAGCTGCGCGCCGTCTGGCAGCAGTTCAGCCGTCACAAGGGCGCGCTTTTGGGGCTGATCATCCTGGTGGTGCTGATCCTCTTTGTGGTGCTCGGTCCGTTCCTCTGGCCGCTGGACCCGACCTTTGTCGAACCCGACGCCGCCAAGATGTTCAAGCTGCGCAATCAGGGCGGGTCATGGGCCCATCCGTTCGGGACCGATCAGCTGGGCCGCGACATGCTGGCGCGGATGATCTTCGGCGGCCGTGTGTCGCTGTCGGTCGGCCTGCTGGCCATGGTGCTGGCCATCGTCCTTGGCACGAGCGTCGGCGTTCTGGCGGGCTTCTTCCGCCGGCTGGACGGCCCCCTGATGCGGCTGACCGACGCCTTCCTGGCGCTGCCGCTGCTGCCCTTGCTTCTGGTGCTGATGGTCCTCTTCCGTGACCATCTGGCCCGCGCCTTTGGCACCGAATTCGGGACCTTCCTTCTGATCGTCATCGCCATCGGCATCACCGCCTGGATGCCCGCCGCCCGGATCGTGCGTGGCGAGGTCCTGTCGCTGAAGACCCGCGAGTTCGTTCTGGCCGCGCAGTCGATCGGCACACGCGGCCACCGGATCATCCTGCGCCATCTTCTGCCCAACCTGATGTCGCCGGTGATGGTAGCCGCAACCCTGTGCGTGGCGGATGCGATCATCACCGAAAGCGTCCTCAGCTTTCTGGGTCAGGGCTTCCCGCCCGACTTTCCGACCTGGGGCAGCCTTCTGCACGAGGGGCTGGATGCGATGAGGGCGCATCCCGAGCGGGTCTTCTGGCCGGGCCTCGCCATCTCGCTGACGGTCCTGGCCGTCAATTACATCGGCGACGGTCTGCGCGATGCGCTTGACCCGCGGATTCGCGGCCGCTGACGGTTAAAGCCCAAGGCAAGTGCATAGCGCAAAATTTGCCATCGCGCCCCGGACTTGATCCGG
This sequence comes from uncultured Frigidibacter sp., assembly GCA_964553145.1. GTDB lineage: Bacteria > Pseudomonadota > Alphaproteobacteria > Rhodobacterales > Rhodobacteraceae > TMP-24. The sequence goes on from CAZKJZ010000079.1 coordinate 5,562, forward strand.
GGCCTCTCCCGCCACACGAGGCCCCGGATCAAGTCCGGGGCGCGATGTTTAAATTATGGGGCGGGCCAAGTGAGGCAGCCCCGGGACGCATCGCATAAAAAAGGGGGCCAGAGGCCCCCTTTTTCCGTATCTCTGACGCGCTCAGCGGCCCAGCGACCACCAGCCGCGTTTGCGCTGCCTGTCATCCGCATCGGGCGCCGCCTCGGAGCCGGCCGGGGCCGACAGGGCCGGGTCGGGTTGCAACCCGTCGGTTGCTGCGGCGATTACCGGTTCGGGTTCGGGCTGCGGCGCGGCGTGGGCCGGGGCGCTGTCCTGAATCTGGGCAACCACGGGTTCGGCGACCTCCGCCACCACCTTGCGGCTGCGCACCCGCTTGGGCTTGGCCGGTTCGGCGGCGGTGTCATCTGTTACCACCGGCTCTGCGGCCACGGCGTCAGTCACCTCGGTCTTTTTGGCACGCGACCGGCGGGCCTTGGGTTTGGCTTCGGCTTCGGCCACCGGCTCTTGTTCTGCCGCCGGTTCGGTCACGACAGCAGCGGCAGGTTCCTCGGTAACCGGGGCGCCCTCGACGGCCGCTTCGGTTGCCGCAGGCTTGCGGCCCCGACCGCCGCGCGAACGGCGCTTGCGGACCGGTTCCTCGGCAAGGGCGGGCGCAGCCTCGGCGTCGTCCGAACCCTCTTCCTCGGCCTCGTCCCCGTCGGCGGCCTGCGTCCCGGCATCGGCCTGCGCGCCTTCGCCGTCACGCCCGCCACCCTTGCGGCGGCGCCGACGACGGCGCTTTTTCTTGCGGTTGGGATCGCCCTCGCCCTCGGCTTCGGCACGCGGCGCCCGCTCGGCACCCCCGGCCTTGGTCTCGGGTTCGTCTTCTTCGTCCTCGACCTCGTCGACCAGATCCTCTTCGTCCAGATCCTCCATCATCGTCGTGTTGACCGAGACGACGGGCGTCACGGTCTCGGGCACGATCCGGGTGGCGGTCTTGAACTTTTCAAGGCTGTAATCGGGGCTGACCAGATGCGGATCGGCCTCGATCCTGACCGACAGGCCATAGCGCGCCTCGATCTGGGCGATATGCTCGCGCTTCTGGTTCATCAGGAAGTTCACGACCGCGACCGGCGCCTTCAGCAAGACCTCGCGCGACCGTTTCCGCGTCCCCTCTTCCTCGACCTGACGCAGGATCGACAGGGCCAGGCTGTCGTCCGACCGGATGATGCCGGTGCCATGGCAATGGGCGCAGGGCTGGGTCGTCGATTCCAGCATGCCGGGCCGCAGGCGCTGGCGGCTCATCTCCAGAAGGCCAAAGCCCGAGATGCGGCCGACCTGAATGCGCGCGCGGTCGGTCTTCAGCTTTTCCTTCAGGCGCTTTTCGACCGAGGCATTGTTCTTGCGCTCTTCCATGTCGATAAAGTCGATGACGATCAGCCCGGCAAGGTCGCGCAGGCGCAACTGGCGCGCCACTTCCTCGGCGGCCTCCAGGTTGGTCTTCAGCGCCGTTTCCTCGATCGAGCCTTCCTTGGTCGCCCGACCCGAGTTCACGTCGATCGCAACCAGTGCCTCGGTCACGCCGATGACGATATAGCCCCCCGAACGCAGCTGCACGACCGGGTTGAACATGCCGCCCAGATAGCTTTCGACCTGAAAGCGCGCGAACAGCGGCATCGGTTCGTTGTAAAGCTTCACGTTCTTGGCGTGGGACGGCATGATCATCTTCATGAAGTCCTTGGCGGCGCGATAGCCGCCCTCGCCCTCGACCAGGACTTCCTCGATATCCTTGCTGTAAAGATCGCGGATCGTCCGCTTGATCAGGTCGCCTTCCTCATAGATCGGGGCGGGCGCGATCGACTTCAGCGTCAGCTCGCGCACCTGTTCCCACAGGCGCATCAGATATTCATAGTCGCGCTTGATTTCCGACTTGGTGCGCTGGCTTCCGGCGGTGCGGATGATCAGGCCGGCGCCGTCCGGCACCTCCAGCTCGCCCGCGATTTCCTTCAGCTTCTTTCTGTCCACCGCATTGGTGATCTTGCGGCTGATGCCGCCGCCGCGTGCGGTGTTGGGCATCAGCACGCAATAGCGACCCGCCAGCGACAGATAGGTCGTCAGCGCCGCGCCCTTGTTGCCGCGCTCTTCCTTGACCACCTGCACCAGCATGATCTGGCGCACCTTGATCACTTCCTGGATCTTGTAGCGGCGCGGGCGCGGCTTTCTGGGCTGGCGGATTTCCTCGGCCACATCCTCTTCGGCGACCGATTCGATCTCGGGGTCGCTGTCGGCAGCATGGTCCACGGCCGCATAGGGCTCGTCCCCGTTCATGGCCGCAGGTTCCGCCGCGCTTTCGTGCGCCGAACCGCCCAGGTCATCGCCCAGGGTCGAGGCGTGGTGATCCCCGTCCTCGTCCATGTCGATGACGGCCATGCCCGGAATATCGTCCGAGCTTTTGATCGCATCGTCGGTTGCGGCAGCCTCGGCCTTGCGCTGCGGGCGCGGGCGGCGGCGGGGGCGCTGTTCCTCGGCCTCCATCTCGGCGGCATAGGCGCGTTCTTCTTCCAACAGCGCTTTGCGGTCGGCGACCGGGATCTGGTAATAATCGGGGTGAATTTCCGAAAAGGCCAGAAAGCCGTGGCGGTTGCCGCCATAATCGACAAAGGCCGCTTGCAGCGACGGTTCGACCCGCGTGATCTTTGCCAGATAGATGTTTCCGGCCAATTGCCGCTTGTTTACAGTCTCAAAGTCAAATTCTTCGACCTTGTTGCCGTCCACCACCACGACGCGGGTCTCTTCCGCGTGGGTGGCATCGATAAGCATTTTCGTTGCCATTGATATGTCCATACGCCAAAAGCCGCCGGTCCCCCAAAGGAGCACTGCGGCGTCGGGCGGTTTTTGCAGGGGCGATGGGCGGCGCGGACAGGGAAAGGGCGGCGAACTGCCTGCCTTTCATCTCCTGCCCGATCTGCGCGCGTTTCATCGCGGTTCTCTTATCCCGGGGGCCTTGCGACCCCCTGTTCACGACCTGCCTCCCACGGGGAAACAGGCAATTCCGGCCTTTCGGCCCATTTTCCGCCGTCTCAGGACCGCCGCGCCGCCATGGCGCCAGGGTCAAGACCGCAGCGAAACTCACGGGGACGGCACACCCGCTGGGCGTGATCCGTCACATAACCGACATTAGCGGGCTTCGGCGCGAATTGACAATGGAATTTTGCCATCAACCCGGCCCGCATTCGCGCAACGGTTGCCAGGCCGGTTTGCAAAGTCTAGCCTGCCCTTTAGCAAATGAGGGACGCCATGGCTACACAAAAACTCTATGCCGGGGTCAAGCTGCGCGAAACCCGCGCCCGGACCGGGCTGACGCAAAAGGCATTCGCCGACAAGCTGGGCGTGTCGCTGCCCTATCTGAACCAGATGGAGAACAACCACCGCCCGCTGTCGGCGGCGGTCGTCCTGGCGCTGGCATCGGACTTTGGCATGGATGTCACCGAACTGGCGACCGGCGATGCCGAACGGGTTGTTTCGGACATGCGCGAGGCTTTGGCCGATCCGGTCTTTGCCGATGGCGCGCCGCCCCTGGCCGATCTGCGGCTTGTCGCCTCGAATGCCCCGGCCTTTGCCCGCGCCTTTCTGGACCTCTACCGCGCCCACAGGCAAAGCCACGAACGGCTGGCCTCGCTGGACGAGGCACTGGGGCGTGACGGCACCCGCCCCCGGTCATCGCCCTGGGAAGAGGTGCGCGATTTCTTTCACTATTGCGACAATTACATCGATGCGGTCGACCGCGCCGCCGAACGGTTCGCAGCACCCGAGGGCAAGCTTCTGGACGTGGTCGCCCGAGCAGGCGGCATCCTGCGCGACAAGGGGCTGCGCATCCAGTTCAGCGACAGCGCCGACATAAGGTCACGCAGCGCGGGCGATCTGATCCTGTCGACCCGCACAGCGCCCGCAACCCAAAGGTTCCAGATCCTGCATGAACTGGCGCTGGCCACCCAGAATGACCTTTTGGAGGCAACGCTGGATCTGGCGCGGTTCCAGTCCGACACGGCACGGTCGATCGCCAAGATCGGGCTGGCCAATTTCTTTGCCGGGGCCGCACTTATGCCCTACCGCGCCTTTCTGACCGCAGCCGAGGAAGAGCGGCATGACCTGGAACGGCTGGCCGACCGGTTCGGCGCCTCGATCGAACAGGTCGCGCACCGGCTCTCGACCCTGCAGAGACCGGGGATGAAGGGCATCCCGTTCTTTTTCGTCCGCGTCGATCAGGCGGGCACCATCACCAAGCGCCATTCGGCCACGCGCCTGCAATTCGCCCGCTTCGGCGGCGCCTGCCCCCTGTGGAACGTGTACCGCGCCTTTGAAACGCCGGGCCGGTTCCTGCGGCAGCTGGCCGAAACCCCGGACGGGGTCCGCTATCTGTGCCTGGCGCGCGACGTGTCCAAACCCGGCGGCTCGTTCAACGCGCCCGTCCGCCGCTATGCCATCGCGCTCGGCTGCGAGATCAGCCATGCCAAGGGGCTGGTCTATGCCGACGACCTCGACCTGACCAACGCCCGCGCCTATGAGCCGATCGGCATTTCCTGCCGCATCTGCGAACGGCCGAACTGCCACCAAAGATCGGTGCCGCCCCTGGAACGCAAACTGACCGTCAACCCGGCACGCCGGGGCCTTCTGCCCTACGAGATTCCGCAGGCATAGGGGCCGCCCGCTGTCGGTACAGATGGCATACGTCCGGCATACGCTTGGCATACGCCTGGCATACGTCCGGCATACGCGGCTAAAG
>CAZKJZ010000080.1:0-10174 GCA_964553145.1 uncultured Frigidibacter sp.
GCCCGGCCCGACCCCGGCGACCTGTTGCCCGCCTGGTCCGCCCGCTTCGCCCGATGACCGACGATCCGCTGTACCACGACCCCGACCTTGCGCGCTTTTATGACCATGACAATGTCTGGGGTGCGGACGATGCCTATATCCATGCGCTGGCCCAGGGCCGCCCCCGCATCCTCGACCTTGGCTGCGGCACGGGGCGGCTGGCACTCCGGCTGGCCGCCGACCATGGCGCCACGGTCACCGGCCTCGATCCCGCCCCGGCCATGCTGAACATCGCCCGCAGAAAGCCGGGCGGCGACCGCGTCACCTGGCGGCAGGGCGACGCCCGCCATGCCCGCCTGAACCAGACCTTCGACCTGATCACCCTGACCGGTCACGCCTTTCAGGTCTTCCTGACCGATCAGGACCGCGCTGCCGTCGCCGCCACCATAGCCGCCCACCTTGCACCGGGCGGCCTCTTTCTGTTCGACAGCCGCAATCCCGACCGCCGCGAATGGGCGGAATGGTCACCCGACCTGACCCGCGACCTGCGCGACCTGCCGGGCCTTGGCCAGGTGGAAAGCTGGAACGAGGTCCATTGGGACCAGACCCGCCAGGTCGCCACCTACCAGACCATCTACCGCACCCTGGCAAACGGGCAAACGCATCGGGCCAAATCGCAGATCGCCTTTCCGACGCGCGACCAGATCGCCGCCGCCCTTGCCGCAGCAGGCCTGACCACCCTGCGCTGGATGGGCGACTGGACCGGCGCCCCTTGCGGCCCCGACAGCCCCGAACTCATTCCCATTGGCCGACTGTCATCCCCCTTCATCAGTTGAAAAATATCCTCCGGGAGAGCGCGAGAGGGTGGAAAACCCTCTCGCTCCCTGCCTATCCGACCAGCGCCGCCATCAGCGGGCTGCCCCCCACCTCCAGCCCCTCGATCACGTTGAAATGGTGGCGCCTCGGCTCGACCGTCACCGGGCAGGACCAGCCATTGCCCAGCCGCCGCGCCTGATCGCGAAAGCGCGGGCGCTCGTCCGCCCCGACCCAGACATGCACCGCAACCCCCGCCCGCCGGGGCAGCAAGGCCGGGCTTTCGGCCAAGGCCTCGGCATCATCCAGCCGCAGGTCGGCATTCATCGACGTGTCGATCAGCGGCCTGAGGTCGGACAAGGGCGAGATCGGCAGAACCCGCCGCACCCGCGCCGCAACCCCTTCGGGCAGCCCCACATCGGTGCAGGCCATCCGCGCCGCCAGATGCCCCCCCGCAGAATGGCCGGTCACCACCAGGGGGCCCGCGACCCGCGCCGCCATCACCGGCAGCGCCGCCGCCATTTCGGCGACCATCGCGCCGATCCGGGCCCCAGGCGCAAGGCTGTAGGCCGGCAGGGCGCAGGCCCAGCCGCGTTCCAGCGCCCCGGCGGCCAGATGCGAAAAGTCGCGTGGGCCAAAGGCCAGCCAATAGCCGCCATGGATGAAGATCACGAGCCCGGCTGGCGCCTCACCGGCAGGCAGGAACAGATCGAACCAGTGCCGCCCGCCCGGCCCATAGGGCAGGCCCAGCAGCGCCCGCGCCCCGCAGCCCCGCCGGAAAGCCTCAGCCCGCGCCGCCCAGCGCGATGGAAAATCTTTGCCATCCGCTAAATATTTTGAATTGGCAAATGCATCGTCAAAGCGCATATAGTCCCCCCGTCGCACGGGCCACCGGCCCGGCCCGTTCACGCCCGCCCCCCGTGGGGCAGCCCTGCAAGAGGCCCGCCATGCTTGATACTGTCACCGACCTCCGCTCGCTTCTCAAGGACCCATCGCTTCTTCAATCGCGCGCCTATGTCGCGGGTGAATGGGTCGAGGCCGCCGATGGCAAGACCTTCCCGGTGACGAACCCGGCGCGCGGAGACGTGATCGCCCATGTGCCCGATCTGACCCGCGCCGATGCCGCCCGTGCCATTGCCGCTGCCGACAAGGCCCGCCACGGCTGGGCGTCGATGACCGGCAAGGAACGCGCGGCGATCCTGCGCAAATGGTTCGACCTTTGCATGACCCATCAGGACGACCTTGCCCTGATTCTGACCGCCGAAATGGGCAAGCCCGTCGCCGAAGCCAAGGGCGAGGTCGCCTATGGCGCCGCCTATATCGAATGGTTCGGCGAAGAGGCGAAACGCATCTACGGCGAAACCATCCCCGGTCATCAGCGCGACAAACGCCTGACGGTTCTGAAACAGCCGATCGGGGTTGCCGCATCGATCACCCCCTGGAACTTCCCGAACGCGATGATCGCCCGCAAGGTCGCGCCCGCCCTGGCGGCAGGCTGCGGCTTCGTCGCCCGCCCGGCGGCGGAAACGCCCCTGTCGGCACTGGCGCTGGCGGTTCTGGCCGAACGTGCCGGCGTACCTGCCGGGGTCTTTTCGGTGATCACCTCGAAACGCGCCGCCGATATCGGCCGCGAATTCTGCGAAAACCCCGGGGTCCGCAAACTGACCTTCACCGGCTCGACCGAGGTCGGGCGCATTCTTCTGCGTCAGGCCGCCGACCAGGTGCTGAAATGCTCGATGGAACTTGGCGGCAACGCCCCCTTCATCGTCTTTGACGATGCCGACCTCGACAAGGCAGTCGAAGGCGCGATGATCTCGAAGTTCCGCAACAACGGCCAGACCTGCGTCTGCGCCAACCGCATCTATGTGCAGGCCGGGGTCTATGACGCCTTTGCCGCCAAGCTGGCGGCGGCAGTGGGCAAGCTGAAGGTCGGCGACGGGCTGAAGGACGGCATCACCACCGGCCCCCTGATCAGCGCCGACGCGGTCCTGAAGGTCGAGGAACATCTGGCCGACGTTCTGGCCGGCGGCGGCAAGATCGTGACCGGCGGCAAGCGCCATGCCCTTGGCGGCACCTTCTTTGAACCGACCGTGGTGACCGGCGTCACCCCGGCGATGAAGGTCGCGACCGAAGAAACCTTCGGCCCCCTTGCCCCCCTCTTCCGCTTCGAGACAGAGGAAGAGGTGATCGCCATGGCCAATGACACGATCTTCGGCCTTGCCTCCTATTTCTACGCCCGCGACATCGGCCGCATCACCCGCGTGCAAGAGGCGCTGGAATATGGAATGGTCGGCGTCAACACCGGCCTGATCTCGACCGAAACCGCGCCGTTCGGCGGTGTCAAGCAATCCGGCCTTGGCCGTGAAGGCAGCCACCACGGGATCGAGGATTACATGGAACTGAAGTATATCTGCCTCAGCGTCTGAACGTCTGCGCGGCTGCTGTGTCGCCGGCCTCGCCCCGCTTATTTAGACGTAATATCCCGCCCCGCCGTTCTCATGAATGGGCGGGCGACGAATATATCCACAGAATCGGATATCTTTTTGGCACATTTTACGATAGAATGGCTTCAGGGTCGGCCCCTGAACCAAAGGCGATGTAATGCGCAGAAGTCGCTCTTACGTCACTGCTTTATTCATTTGCCTGCAAATGATTGTTGGCTGCTCAGGCGTGCGGCTACACCAGAATGCCGGGGAAGTAATCATAAGGGACCCGGCGGACAGCAATTTCCCGCGCGAAGCTGCGGTCGATGACAAGGCAGCGGCAACTGCGATCCTGCCCTATGCAATTCTTGCCGATCAGACCTACAAACGTTCGTATGGCCCACATTCCCGGCTGCTGAGAAACCTGACAAGCTGTGGCCCCCAAACCTGCCCCGAAGAGGAAAGCGAGGCGCGCAAGCTGTTGTCAAACTGGCGGCTTTTGGCGGCCGAGGATCAATTTGGTGCGCCCTCCGGGCTGGGGGTGCAAATCTGGGTGTCCAAAGGCCCCGTCTGCCGGGAAGCCGTCATCGCTTTTCGCGGCTCTGACTTCGCGAAAACCGGGACCTGGGTTTCCAATCTGCACTGGCTTGGCCGCATCTTCGGTGTGACCGACCAGTACACACAGGTTCGCTATAATATCAGCCGCTTCATTGATCGGATTGTCAAAGATCCCTGCTACCGGCCCCGAGGTGCCGGAAAGACCGTTGTCACAGTCGTAGGTCATTCTCTTGGTGGTGGCCTTGCCCGCCATGCCGGCTATGTAGATGCCCGCATCGATAGTGTGTACACTTTTGACCCGTCTTTTGTGACTGGAAAGTGGGATCGCTTTTTCGCCAAGGCTGCGGATGATCCGGGCATGGGAAACATTGCTGAGAATATGCAAGGCCTGACGATAAACTCAACCTACGAACATGGAGAGGTTTTGGCATATGCCCGCTTCATAACACGCAGGTTGGTTATACAGTCTCGAAATGCACCACATGTCATTTTGACGCGATTCAATGTGATAGAGGGCAATATATTCAAGCAGCACAAATTGACGAATTTAATTACCTGCCTTTTGGCGGACGCAAATTCAATTGATGAAAACGACCGGGCAGCGCGGCGGATTCGACGGGCCGCAGAGTGCGGCGATAAGTAGTTCAGGCAATTGGCGCTGACCGTTGCCCTGCATCGTATTGATGCGCCAGCGTCGAATGGAAAGAGCCAGACATACGTCCCGGCCCCGGCCGCCGCGCCGCCCCCCCTCCACATGCCTGGTCGTGGGTCGGGGGTGCTGGCCTGCACCAATCAAGTTGACATCGCTCCCTTCCCCCCTCCCCGCGCTGATCGGTCGCGAAGCCCCCGGCGCGGGGGACGAGACGGGTGTTTTGACACGCCCCGGCCTTAACGGACCGCTCGCAACTGTCGGTACGGATGGCATACGCTTGGCATACGCTTGGCATACCGCCCGTGACACCTGAAATTCCGCCGCCGGGATTGCCCGGCGGCCCCCTTCCTGACAAGGTTCCCGACATGACCGCTTTCCCTTCATCGCCCGTCCGGCGGTTTGGCCGCTTTCTGGGTGCCAGCCTGTTCCTGGCGATCCTCGGCCTTTTCGCCCTTGTGGCCAGCCTTGCCCTGTCGGTGCAGTTGGACGGCGTGGCCCGCGCCACCGGCCTGATGCTTCTGGCCCTTGCTGCCGCGGCGGCGCTTGGCCTGCGGTTCCGGGGGCGGCGCTGGGGCTGGGCGGCTTTGGGCATCGCGACACTGGTCGGCGGCCTGTGCTATGGCACGATCCGCCCGCGCGCCGACCGCGTCTGGGCGCCGGACGTGGCCCATGGTGTCACCGCCGACATCGACGGCGACAGGGTCACGCTGCACAATGTCCGCGCCTTTCGCTGGACCAGTGAAACGGACGCGAAGGAAGACTGGCAGACCCGCCAGTATGACCTTGGCCAATTGCAGACGCTGGATATGTTCACCTCGGTCTGGGATGATCCCACGATCGCGCATCTTCTGGTCAGCTTCGGCTTTGCCACCGGCGATCACGTTGTTTTTTCTGTGGAAATCCGCAAGGAACGGGGCGAAAGCTTCAGCACCGTCGGCGGGTTCTTTCGCCAGTTCGAACAGGTTCTGATCGCGGCGGACGAAGAAGATATCGTCCGGCTGCGCACCGATCAGCGCAAGGAACAGGTCAGCCTTTATCCGGTCGACGTGCGGCCCGAGACGATGCGCAAACTGTTTCTCGGCTATGCCAATCTTGGCAATGACCTGGCACGGGAACCGGCCTTTTACAATACGATCACCTCGAACTGCACGACGGCCGTCTTTCGCATGGTGCGGGACTTTTACCCCGATGCGCCCCTTGACCGGCGGCTCTTGAAGACCGGCCTTTTGCCCGACTATCTGGCCGAACTTGGCCTGTTGAAGGGCCGGGGGGCAACGGACGCCGCAGACATATCCGCCCGTGCCCTGGCCGCACCTGCCGGGGCCGATTTTTCCGCGCTCATCCGGCAGGGTGGCTAGGCCCGCTTGCGCAGGGCGGCCGGATCGGTAAGGGTCCGCTCGGGACAGGGGGCTTGCATGGCTGCGATCAGGGGACTGCTTTTTGACAAGGACGGAACGCTCTTTGACTTCCGCCGCACCTGGGGCAGCTGGACGAGGGAGATGATCGGCCTTTTGTCCGGGGGCGATGCCGACCTTGGCCAAAGAATCGCCGCGCGGCTGGGCTTTGACCCGGCGACCTGCGACTTTGCCCCCGACAGCGCCGTCATCGCCCAGACGACCGCAGAAATCCGCGATCTGCTGTTGCCTTTGCTGCCGCCGACCAATGCCGGGGCGCTGCTCGGCCGGATGAACGAGATGGCGGCGACAAGCGACCTTGTTCCCGCGGTCGAGCTTCTGCCTCTGTTCGAACGGTTCCGGTCGATGGGGCTGCGGATCGGGCTGGCGACCAACGACGGCGAAGGCCCGGCCCATGCCCATCTGCGGCAGGCGGGCATCGATCACCTGTTCGATTTCGTCGCGGGCTTTGACAGCGGCTTTGGCGGCAAGCCGGACACCGGCCAGATGCAGGCGTTTCTGGCGCAGACCGGCTTGCCCGCATCGGCGACAGCCATGGTCGGCGACAGTCTGCATGATCTGGATGCGGGGCGCGCCGCCGGAATGCGCACCGTGGCCGTGCTGACCGGCATTGCCACGCATGCTGATCTGGCCCCGCATGCCGATGTGGTTTTGCCCACAATCGACGGCCTGCCGGACTGGATCGCCGCCCAAGGCTAGGCGCCTTGCCAAAAACGACCTGTCCGCGTCGGGAATCGTTGCGCAGCCCGCGCCATCCCCCCCAATTCTGGGACCGGGAACAATGAGGACCGGACATGGCGGATGATATCAAGCGCAAACGGGCAGGCGGTCGGTCCGGCCACGCCCAGCGGGCCGACCAGGGCGCGATCAGCCAGATGCCCTGGCGCATCCCGCAAAACCAGGACCGCCCGACCGAACCCCTGACCGACGACGGCGTACAGGCGATTCACAAGGGCGCGATGCGCATCCTGAAGGATATCGGCATCCGGTTTCTGCATGACGAGGCACGGGATCTTTTCGCGCAGGCCGGCTGCCGCGTCGACGGCGAAACCGTGCGCATGGACGAAGAGTTCGTGATGGAGATGCTGGCGCGGGCGCCTTCGGTCTTTACCGTCACGCCGCGCAATCCGGCCCGGGCGCTGCCCTTTGGCGGCAAGGCGCTTTTGTTCGGCAACGTCTCGTCCCCGCCCAACTACTGGGATCTGGCCCGCGGCAAAGTGCCGGGATTCATGGAAGGATTCCGTGATTTCATCCGGCTGACCCAGTATTTCAACTGCATCCATTTCGCGGGCGGCTATCCGGTCGAGCCGGTGGAAATCCACGCTTCGGTCCGGCATCTGGAGTGCCTTTATGAAAAGCTGACCCTGACCGACAAGGTCGTCCATGCCTATTCCCTGGGCCGCGAACGGGTCGATGATGCGATGGAGATGGTGCGGATCGCGGGCGGGCTCAGCCATGACGAGTTCCGGGCAAAGCCGCGCATGTTCACCAACATCAACTCGGTCTCGCCGCTGAAACACGATCAGCCGATGATCGACGGCGCCTTGCGCATGGCGCGGGCCGGGCAGGCGGTGATCGTGACCCCCTTTACCCTGGCCGGGGCCATGGCGCCCGTGACCATGTCGGGCGCCGTCGCCCTGTCGGTGGCCGAGGCTTTGTCGGCCATCGCGCTTCTGCAATATGCCGTGCCGGGGGCGCCCTGCGTCATCGGCACCTTCACCTCGAACGTCGACATGAAGTCGGGGGCGCCGGCCTTTGGCACGCCGGAATATATGCGCGCGACCCAGATGACCGGGCAGATGGCGCGCCATTACAAGCTGCCGCTGCGGTCCTCGGGCGTGTGCGCGGCCAATGTGCCCGATGGCCAGTCGATGTGGGAAACCTCGAATTCCCTCTGGGCTGCCGTGCAGTCGGGCACCAACATCGTCTATCATGCGGCGGGCTGGCTGGAGGGCGGGCTGATCGCCAGCCCCGAAAAGTTCGTCATGGACTGCGAGGTCCTGCAGATGATCCAGCGCTATATGGAACCGCAGGTCTGGGCCACGGGCGCGGACGAGATCGCGGTCGAGGCGATTGCCGAGGTCGGGCCGGATGGCCACTATTTCGGCATCCAGCACACCCAGGACCGCTATGCCAGCGCCTTCTACCAGCCCTTTGCCAGCGACTGGCGGAATTTCGAGGCCTGGCAGATCGACGGCGCGGTCTGGACGGCAGAACGCGCGCACCGGATCTTCAAGGAGATCATCGCCGATTTCACCCCGCCGCCGATGGATGCGGGCATTCATGATCAGTTGAAGGATTTTGTCGCCCGGCGAAAGGCCGAAGGCGGCGCGCCGACCGATTTCTGAGGCGGTTCTTCAATCTTTGTTAACACTCCGGGCGCTAGGCTTCTCCGAACGTCAGGGGTACCCATGCACGGTCTTATCAACCGATCACTTCAGGCTTTTCTGCGCGACACATTTGGCCCGCCACTCTGGGCCGAGGTGGCCGAAGCCGCCGCCATAAACCCCAACGGGTTCGAGGCGATGCTGACCTATGACGATGCCGTCACCGACCGGCTGATCGACGCGGCCTCGCGCGCGCTGACGCGCCCGCGCGAGGCCTTGCTGGAAGATCTGGGTAATTACCTTGTCTCGCTGGAACCGATCCGGCGGCTGTTGCGGTTCAGCGGCGTCGATTATGCCGACTTTCTTCTGTCGCTGGACGAATTGCCGGAACGGGCGCGGCTGGCGGTGGATAACATCGGCCTGCCCGACCTGTGGCTGACGGCCGAAGGCCAGGGGCAGTTCAGCCTGCAGGTTGGCCCGGGGCATCCGGGCTTTGTGCCGGTCTTTGCCGGCATCCTGCGGGCCATGGCCGATGACTACGGCGCCTTTGCCATCGTCGATATCGGCGCACCGCCCGATGACCCTGCGGCTGCACCGGACCTGATCCGCATCGAACTGCTGGAAAGCCGCTTTGCCCAGGGCCGCGACTTCGATCTGGCCCGGCCCGAGGTCGCCTGATGGACGGCACGAGCAAGATGGATATGGCGCTGATCGGGGCGGACGCGCTGGGCCGGCTGATGCCGCTTTACCTGTGGGTCACACCGACCGGGCTGATGCGGGCGGCGGGGCCGACGCTGATCAAGCTTTGCGGTGCGGCACCGCTGATCGGCGAACGGTTCCTGGACCGGTTCCGGGTGGACAAGCCGCGCCCCCTTTACAGCATGGCCGATGTGCAGGCGCTGGAAGGCCAGCGCATCATGCTCAGCCTGCGTGACGGGCCGGAAACCGCGTTGCGCGGGCAGGTCCAGCCCCTGGGCGGCGGGCAGGGCTGGCTTTTGAACCTGTCCTTCGGCATTTCCGTCAGCCAGGCGGTGCGCGACCACCGGCTGACCAGCGCCGATTTCGCCCCGACCGACCTGACGGTCGAACTTCTCTATCTGACCGAGGTGAAGGCCGCGGTCATGGGCGAGCTGGCCGCCCTGAACCGCCGCCTGCAGACCGCCCAGCAGGCGGCCGAGGCGCAGGCGCTGACCGATGCGTTGACCGGACTGGCCAACCGCCGCGCGCTGGAGGGGGAGCTGGACCGGGAATGCCGCCTGGTGGCACGGGGCGGTACGGGGTTCGCGCTGATGCATATCGACCTTGATTATTTCAAGGCGGTCAATGACACCCACGGCCATGCCGCCGGTGACGCGGTGCTGGCGACGGTCGCCGATGTTCTGCGCCGCGAGATTCGCGCCAGCGACACGGCGGCCCGGGTCGGCGGCGACGAATTCGTGGTGATCCTGCGCGGCCAGACCGATGCAGGCAGCGCCGCCCAGATCGGCGCCCGCATCATCGCCGGTCTGGAAGAACCGATCACCCACGACGGGGCGACCTGCCGCATTTCCGGCTCGATCGGCGTAACCCTGTCTACCCGCTACGGCGACCCGATACCCGAAGCCATGCAGGCCGACGCGGACGAGGCGACCTATGCCGCAAAACGGGCAGGACGGGCGCGGTGCGTGGTGGCGCGTGTCGTGTCTGCGGCCTGACCCTGCGCCAACACCCGGCAGGCGACATCCTACGCTTCTAGGCGAAACGCCATACCAATCGACGCTCACCTGGCAGCACCTTCAGATTGAGCGGTTGCCGCAAATCTAGAGCAGTACCCACCCAGTTGGAACCGCAGCCCCAAGGTTTGGCCGACGCCCTTTTCGGACCGATCAGGCGGCCTTCCAGTGGAAGGACGCCCGGTCCGTTGGCCGAAGCGAGAGCGCAGGCCAAGGGGTCATCCGCCCGCGCCGGACGACTGGGCGTGGACAGTGCCTGCCCAGGTGGGCGCGAATGCGCCCGCCGCCCGGTGGG
>CAZKJZ010000081.1:0-10142 GCA_964553145.1 uncultured Frigidibacter sp.
TTGAAGTTCACGCGCACGACATTCATGCCGGAATTATAGCTGTCGAGGGTTTTCTGGATCATCTCGCGCAGGCGCGTGGCGATGCTGCCGCGGTCGCGGTTCAGGATCGGCGCCAGCTGCGACTGGGCGATGATCTCGCGCATGGCGCTTTCGGCGACGGCGCGGATGGTCAGGTCGGGGTCGCGCAGGTTGAACAGGTATTTTTCCGGGTCGGTGACGTTCCAGACCACCTGAAAGTCGATGTCGACGATATTTTCGTCGCGGGTCAGCATCAGCCCTTCGTCGCCGCCGGTCTGGCCGACGCCGATATCTTCGGTGTTTTCAACCGTGACCGGGATCACCTTGTAGCTGTAGATCGGCCAGGGGGCGAAGTTCAGGCCCGGTTCGCCCACGCAGGGCGACAGGCATTTGCCAAGGAAAAGTTCGACGGACTTTTCCTCGGGCCGGACGGAATAGAAGGAGTTGAAGGCCCAAAGACCCACGGCAGCCAGAAGACCCAGCGCGATGCCGTTGCGGGGCAGGCCGCCGCCACCGCCATCGCCACCACCCGGACCCTGGCCAAAGTTGCCGCCGCCACCGCCGCCCTTGCCGCCCATCAGGACGCGCAGCTTGTCGGTGCCCTTGCGGACCAGTTCGTCGATTTCCGGCAGGGGCTGATTGCCGCCCGGACGCCGTCCGCCGCCGTTGTTGCGCGGCGGGCGATCCTCGTCATCGCCCGATCCACCGCCCCAGGGGCCACCGCTGCCAGCCATCACCATCACTCCGGTAATTGATCGTCCAGCAACCAACTGGGGTTTCAGGCGGATTTGTCAAGGGACCGGACGGGTTTGCGCATGGTCACCAGCTCTTCCGCCATGGTCGGGTGGACGGCGCAGGTCTGGTCGAACTGTTCCTTGGTCGCGCCCATCTTGACCGCGATCGCCGCCAACTGGATCATCTCGCCCGCGTTCGGCGCGACGATATGGCAGCCCAGAACCCGGCGGCTGTCGCGATCGACGACCAGCTTCATCAAGACCTTGTCCGGGCGCCCGGCAAAGGCGGTCTGCATCGGGCGGAAGCTGGTTGCGTAAATCTCGACCGGACCCTGGGCCTGTGCCTGCGCTTCTGTCAGGCCGACGGTGCCCAGTTCTGGCTGGGTAAAGACGGCGCTGGCGACGAGATCATGGTCGGCCTTGCGCGGGCGGGCGCCAAAGACGGTGTCGGCAAAGGCATGGCCTTCGCGGATCGCGACCGGGGTCAGGTTGATGCGGTCGGTCACGTCGCCCACCGCATAGAGCGACGGGACAGAGGTTTGCGACCAGGCGTCAACCAGAACCTGACCCTTGGGCCCCAGCCTCACGCCCGCCTCGGCCAGGCCCAGCCCGTCGCTGTTCGGCGCCCGGCCGGTGGCATAGACGATCCGTTCAAAGACACGCACCTCGCCCGTCGTGGCGCGGACCCAGGTGCCGTTTTCGGCGGGCTTCATTTCGGCCACATCGGCGCCGGTGATCAGCGTGACACCCCGCGCGCGCATCCCTTCTGCGATCAGGTCGCGCGCCTCGCGGTCAAAGCCGCGCAGGATCTGGTCGCCCCGGTAGTATTGCGTCACCTCGACCCCAAGGCCCGCCAGGATGCAGGCGAACTCGCAGGCGATGAAACCGCCGCCGACGATCAGGATGGATTTGGGCAGCGTGTCCAGCCGGAAAATGTCGTTCGAGGTCATGACCCCGGCTTTCGCAGCCGCATCCGGCAGCGAAGGCCGTCCGCCCGTGGCGATCAATATATGCTTTGCGCGGACCCTTTCGCCGCTGGCCAGTTCGACCGTATGGGCATCGGCGACGGTTGCGCGGGCATTATAGACCGTGACCCCCGCCGATTTCAGACCGCCGCGATAGGCCGCCTCCAGCCGGTCGAGTTCGGCATCAAGCTTGGCGCGAAAGGCGGTCCAGTCAAAGGCGCCCGGCTGCGCGTCCGCCCAGCCATAGGCGCGGGCATCGGCGATGGCAGCGGGGTAGGACGAGGCGAAGACCATCAGCTTTTTCGGCACGCAGCCCCGGATGACGCAGGTGCCGCCCATGCGGTCTTCCTCGGCCAGCGCGACCTTTGCGCCATGCTCGCCCGCGGCGATCCGTGCGGCCCGAACGCCGCCCGATCCGCCGCCGATGACGAACAGGTCATAGTCGAACGTGGTTTTCGCGCCCATGATGGCCCCCTGACTGGCGCCCGACGGCTGGCGCGCTTAGCCTATGATATCGGCGAAAGGATTGTCCAATCGCGCCCGCGCCGCCTGCATGGCCTGAACCGCACCGGCCCGCGCCTCGATCAGCTCGGCCCGCCCGTCCGGGTGGCCGACGGTGATCAGGTCGCACATATGGATGAAAAGCCCGTTTTCAACCACGCCCGGAATCTGGTTCAGCGCGATGGACAGCGCCCGTGCATCGGTAATGGCGCCCAGATGCAAATCAAGGATCGAATTGCCCTCGTCGCTGACAAAGGCCGCATCGCCCGCCTGCCTGAGCGTGATCTTGCGCCCCGCGTAGCCCAGATCGGCAAGCACCCGCTGAATATGGCGGATGGTCGAGGCGCGGCCGAACTGCAGAACCTCGACCGGCAGGGGGAAGGCGCCCAGTTGCGCAACCCTTTTGCCAGGGTCTGAAATGACGATTACCCGCTCGGACGCCGCCGCCACTACCTTTTCCTGCAGATGCGCGCCGCCGCCGCCCTTGATCAGATCATGGGCCGGGTCGAATTCGTCGGCGCCGTCGATGGTCAGGTCCAGCCAGCCCGCCTGATCCAGCGTCACCACCCTGATCCCCTCGGCCCGGGCCAGGGCCGCCGTCCGGGAGGACGTCGGCACACCGACCACCCGCAGCCCTTCGGCCCGCACCCGCTCGCCCAGCCGTTTCACCATGAAGGCGGCGGTCGATCCTGTGCCAAGGCCAAGGCGCATCCCGTCCTGCACAAAGGCGACGGCGGCGACGGCGGCGGCCTTCTTGGCCATGTCGGCAGGGGACAGGGGGGATGACATGGGCGGCTCCTTTCAGATTGCCGCCCGCTTATAGCAAGCCCATGGCCGGGGGCGAGGGGGGAATTGCGGGCCATCGCAACCGGGCTTCTGGCCCCGCTGGCCATGCCAAAAGTTTCCGATAGTGGAATTTGTTTCGCCTTGTCACCGGCGAAGGTCGGAAATCGACCTTCCTTGCCCCCCTTTCGTCGGCTAAAACCCGCGCGAACCCCTGTCCCGAGGAGCCCCCGATGACCGCCCAGACCGGCTTTTTCACCCAACCGCTCGCCCAGCGCGACCCCGAGCTTTATGCCTCGATCACCGCCGAACTGGGCCGCCAGCGCGACGAGATCGAGCTGATCGCCTCGGAAAACATCGTCAGCCGCGCGGTGCTGGAGGCACAGGGCTCGGTCATGACCAACAAATATGCCGAAGGTTATCCGGGCAAGCGCTATTACGGCGGCTGCCAGTTCGTGGACGTTGCCGAAACGCTGGCGATCGAGCGGGCGAAAAAGCTGTTCAACTGTGGTTTTGCCAACGTCCAGCCAAACTCGGGCAGCCAGATGAACCAGGCGGTGTTCCTGGCCCTGCTGCAGCCGGGTGACACGTTCATGGGGCTGGACCTGAATTCGGGCGGCCACCTGACCCACGGCTCGCCGGTCAACATGTCGGGCAAATGGTTCAATGTCGTCAGCTACGGCGTCCGCCAGCAGGACCAGCGGCTGGATATGGAAGCCGTGCGCGAAAAGGCCCTGGCGAGCAGGCCCAAGCTGATCCTGGCGGGCGGCACTGCCTATGCCCGCGTCTGGGACTGGGCGGCCTTCCGCGCCATCGCGGACGAGGTCGGCGCCTATCTGATGGTCGACATGGCCCATATCGCCGGGCTTGTCGCCGGGGGGCAGCATCCCTCGCCGCTGCCGCATGCCCATGTCGTCACCACCACCACCCACAAATCCCTGCGCGGCCCGCGCGGCGGCATGATCCTGACCAATGACGAAGAGATCGCCAAAAAGGTCAATTCCGCTGTCTTCCCCGGCCTGCAGGGAGGTCCCCTGATGCATGTGATCGCCGCCAAGGCCGTTGCCTTTGGCGAGGCGCTGGATCCATCCTTCAAGGATTATGCGGCCCAGATCGTCACCAATGCCCGCGCGCTGGCGGACGAGCTGATGAAGGGCGGCATCGACATCGTGTCGGGCGGCACCGACAACCATCTGATGCTGGCCGACCTGCGCCCCAAGAAAGTCACGGGCAAGGCCGCCGAGGCCGCCCTGGGGCGCGCCCATATCACCTGCAACAAGAACGGCGTGCCCTTTGACCCCGAAAAGCCCTTCGTCACCTCGGGCATCCGGCTTGGCACGCCCGCGGGCACCACGCGCGGCTTCAAGGAAGAGGAATTCCGCCTGATCGGTCGCCTGATCACCCGTGTGGTCGACGGGCTGTCGGCCAATGGCGATGCGGGCAATGCCGAGGTCGAGGCAGCGGTCAAGGCCGAGGTTGCGGCGCTTTGCGCCCGCTTCCCGCTGTACCCCGGCATGTGACTTGTTGAAGCTTAATCATAAAAAGGGGCCGCAAGGTCCCTTTTTTGTTAAAGAATTCCGCGCCAGATCAGCAGGCCGATGACCAGGGCGCCGGTCGCCACCAGCGCAAAGCCGGTCGAGAGGCCGATATCGGCAAAAAGCGCGCGCCGTCTTTTGGCCCCGTCCATCGGTTTCAGATGGCGCAGGCAGATGTCATAGGCCATCGCCGCCACTTCGGGATCGACCCGCTGATAGTTTTTGGGCACGCGCGCCGCCTGGGCCGACAGGGCCAGCACCTCGGCCGCCGTCCTGACCTTTTTCGGCAGGCGCTTGCCCGCGCGCCTGACCTTGTCCGTCAGGTCACGCCCCCGGACCCTCATCCGCGATTGCATAAGTTCGGCCACGCGGTCGGCCATTTGCTGGATACTTGCAGTCATCACGTCCCCCATGGGCGGAAATTAGCCGGGCCAGCGCCCTCTGGAAAGTGAGTCGGCGACGGGGTAGGAAGGCGCATGCTTCACTGTATCACCCATGGCAACGAAGGCCCGTTTCCGCCCCTATTGATCGTGCACGGCCTCTTCGGCTCGGCCCGAAACTGGGGGGCGATCCAGCGTCGGCTGGCCGAAGACCGGCTGACGGTCGCGGTCGACCAGCGCAACCATGGCGACAGCTTCCGTGCGGGCAGCCAGTCCTATCCCGACATGGCCGCCGATCTGGCCTCGGTGATCGGGGCCGGGGGGCGGCCGATGGATGTGCTGGGCCATTCGATGGGCGGCAAGGCTGCGATGCTTTTGGCCCTGACCCGGCCCGAACTGGTGAACCGGCTGGTGGTCGCCGACATCGCGCCGGTGGCCTATGGCCATTCGAACCGGCATCTGACCCATGCCATGCAGGCGATGGACCTGACCGGCCTGACCCAGCGGTCCGAGGCCGACCGGCGCCTAGCGGCCGATGTGCCCGATGCGGGCACCCGGGCCTTTCTGCTGCAGTCGCTTGACCTGAAATCCAGCCCGCCGCAGTGGCGGCTGAACCTTGATGTGCTGGACCGCGACATGGATCTGATCACCGGCTGGCCGGATATCGAAGGCCGCTATGACGGCCCGGCCCTGTTCCTGTCGGGCGCCCTGTCGGACTATGTGACGAAAGACCATCGCGACCGGATCAAGCACTATTTCCCGCGCGCCACCCTGGCCCGCCTGCCCGGCGCGGGCCATTGGCTGCACGCCGACCGCCCGCGCGAGTTCGAGGCGGCGGTGCGCGCCTTTTTGTCCTGACCGCAGGCGGGGTCAGTCCCGCGCCCGCATCATCCGACCGATCAGCCCGTTTTTCAGCACATACTGATTGTAAAAGGCCCCGACGACATGCAGCGCCATGAACAACAGCAGCGCCATCTTGGCCAGCTGATGGGCATCCTGCGCGGATTTTATCCCGCCGAACCAGGCGGCCAGCCCGGTCAGCGGCAGGGCCAGCATGGCCGCGTAAAGCGCCAGATGCACCAGCTTGGCCAGCAGGATCTGCGCCGCACTTTCCCCGGCTGCCGGCCCCGGCACGCCGCGCGTCAGGCGCAGGACCAGCCGCCACAGGGCAAAGGCCAGAACCAGAAGCCCCGCCAGAATGTGCTGACCCACCGCAAAGCCGCCATCCGGCACCTGCCCGTCATTCACTTGGCGCATGGCCATGTTCATCGGGCCCGAGGCCAGGAATTGCCACAGGATCAGGGCCGCCACCGCCCAGTGAAGGGTGATCTGCAGGCGGGAAAAGCCATTGGGGGTCATGTCGGGCTGCCTTTCGTTTCAGGGACTGATCACTGAACGCATGGCAGCGCCCTTTCCGTCGCGGGTCAACCCGGAATTTATCCGCAGTTCAGTCGAAACCGCGCCTCGCCGGTGTCGCCAGGCAGGCGGGTGATCATGCTGCCCGCCACCACGCGGCATCCCGTCGCCTGTTCGGCGGCGCGTTCCATCAGCGCTGGCACAGGCGCCCGTTCGGCGCGGGTCAGATAGCCCAGCCGCACGACCTCGGCCCGCTCGCCCTTTTGAAAGACGGTAAAGCGGATGCCGCCCTCGACCACCTCGCTGCGGCTGGCACCGAAGAAGGTCGGGTGGGGTGTGGTCACGCAGGCCGACAGCAGGAAAAGGGCTAATATCATCCTCATGCCGCCAGACTGCCAGCCTCATGGTTAACAGCCGGTTAATTCCGTTTCGGTTAACCCCGCCTTAACCGGATGCGCGCAATTTGAAGGAATTCCGCCAGACGCGAGGGGTTTCATGCGTGTCCTGACCTGCCTTCTGATCCTGTGGCCCGCTGTGGCGCTGGCCGAAGCCCCGCGCCCCGCGCCGGATATGGCCGAGATTGCTGAACTTTTGCCCGAAGCCCTGCGCGACCGGATTCGCCTGTCTCCTACCGGTTTTATCGAGGATACGGCCAAAATGATCCTGGCCTATGGCGGCAAGGATGGCCTTGATGCCCAGGGCATCGAATGGAAGATCGCCGCCGACCGTGCCCGTGCGCGCGCGCTGGCCGAGGAACGGTTCCTGGGCGCCGATCTGAACGGCGACGATCAGGTCAGCCGCGATGAAATGAACCGCCACCTGTCGCTGACCTATGGCGAGGCGCGCGGCGGGCTGGAGCTGGACTTCCGGCTGGCCGACAGCGATGCGGACGGATCGGTCAGCGCCGCCGAACGCCATATGCTGGCGCGCCAGGTCGCGATGACCAAACTGCCCGACAGCAAGGCGCAAACGCTTCAGGCGACGCTGCTTCTGGATCTGGACGGCAACGGCAGCCTGACGCTGGACGAGCTGACCGCAGCGGTCGAGGCGCTGGGCAAGCTTGATCTGAAAACCACCCGCAAGAAGGCCTGATCCGGGCTTGCATCGCCCCTGCCAACGGTGATCAATGACCGCAGGCAGGAGAGAATGCGCGTGACCACAGCCAAGGCGATCACATTTCTGGCCAGCGAGGCCGCGGCGGCCCAAGAGGCGCTGGCCCGGCTTTGCGGGCGCTATGGCACCGTGCCGGTCGAGCAGGCCGAGGTGATCGTGGCGCTGGGCGGCGACGGGTTCATGCTGCAGACCCTGCATGGAATCGGCGCCCGCGACATTGCCGTCTATGGCATGAACTGCGGCACGATCGGCTTTCTGATGAACGAATACGAGGAAGAGGGCCTGTTCGAGCGCCTGTCCGAGGCCGAGGAAACGGTGATCAATCCCTTGCGCATGCGGGCCGAGGCGGCGGGCGGTGCCGTGCACGAGGCCTTGGCGATCAACGAGGTGGCGCTGCTGCGCGCCGGGCCGCAGGCGGCCAAGCTGCGCGTCAGCATCAATGGCCGGGTGCGGATGGAGGGGCTTGTCTGCGACGGGGCGCTGGTCTCGACCCCGGCCGGATCGACGGCCTATAACTATTCGGCCCATGGTCCGATCCTGCCCATCGGCTCGGACGTGCTGGCGCTGACCGCCGTTGCCGCCTTCCGCCCCCGGCGCTGGCGCGGCGCCATCCTGCCCAAGGCGGCGCGCGTGCGCATCGAGGTGCTGGAACCTGAAAAGCGCCCGGTCATGGCCGATGCCGACAGCCGCTCGTCGGTGCGCGATGTGCTGGCGGTCGAAATCTTTTCCGACCCGTCGCTGTGCCACCGCATCCTGTTCGATCCCGGCCACGGGCTGGAGGAACGGCTGACGCGCGAGCAGTTTACCTGACCCAAGGCGCATTTCCGATAGGTGTGACACGGGTTTCGGGCACACTGCACGGTCGAATATCCGTGCTGGTCAAGCGAGCTTTGATTGCCATTCGGTAGCTTTTAGCAGAGCTTCTGCGAGGACGATGAGCTTTCGCATGTTTAGCCTTCCTGTCCGGGTTGAACCGCCCGGCCACGAGGGCAAGCATCCACGGTGCTGGTCGCACCTGCTTGCACCCGCCTTGAACGAAGGACTTGCCTTTCCATCGACCCGACTGCCGGGTGATCGGCCAAGGCCCGCCAGGGCTGCTGCGGCCTTGGACGCCAGGCCTCCCAGTTCCGGAATCCTGGCCACCGAAGGTGTCGGCCTTCTCGCAGCGATGCCATCTTCGCCTTTTTCGGCAGGCAAGGTCAAAAGATCAAGTGCGTCGCGGCCAATCTGATATGAGAGCCCCCGCCCCGGACCCGATCCGGGGCCGTGCTCTCTGCCCGCGCCGCCTGTGACCTGCGAGGCCCCGGGTCAAGCCCGGGACGGCCTATCTGGGTCTTGGCCGAATCCGCCCGCACGCGGCGCGCCTTAATCCTGCAGGGCCGGTGCGTCCGCCGCGCGGATGACCGCTGCGCTGGCCCCCAAAGCCTCGGCCAGCGACTGAAAGCGGGCGCGGGCCACCTCGCCGAACAGCGCCTCGGCGCCCGGTTCCAGATGAAAGGTCAACCGCTGCTCTGCCGCATCATAGTCCAGGGTGCCCACCTTTTCTGGACTGCGGGCCGACAGCATGGCGCCAAAGCGCATGGCCTTGCCCAGAATCTCGGCCTCGCGGATATCGGCGGGCGAGAGAAGCGCAAACAAAGGCTCCAGCCGCGACCCGGCGCGTGAATTCTTGTAGCGGTGCAGCAGCGACAGGCCCAGGAACACCCGTTCCTGATGCGACAGCCCGCCCAGATTGGCGCGCGTGGCATTGTCGAAACAGACTTCGGCCCGATAGTCGGGATGGGCGCGCCAGGTCGTGTCATGCAAAAGACAGGCCGCCCTGATCATCCGCTGCCGTCCGGGCGGCTGATGGGCGAAAAGCGGCAGAAGGAAATTGAACAGCTTCTTGCCGAAGCCCGGCATCCGCGCCATCGTCTGTTCGGCATGACGGCAGGCCTCGATCAGCGGATCGCGGCGGCGCAACTTGTCAGGCATCTGTTCATAAAGCAGCCCTTCGCGAATGCCATAGGAGGAAACGTCGATTTCCCTGGGCTGAAAGGTTTCGACCAGTTCCTTCAGGACCAGCGCGGCCAAGGGCACCAGATCCATCCGCGCCTCGGACGTGCCGGTCTTGACCCTGAGGTCGGCCAGATCGACCTTGGCCACCCAGTCGACCGTATCCAGCACCATTTTCGGCGTCATGCGATATTCATGCAGCACGGTCATCGGATAGGACCGGCGGTCCATGTCGATGCGGGCAATGGCCCGCCAGGACCCGCCGACCAGATAGATGCGCTCGTGATCGGTGCCGATCTGGGCGGCCAGGTCGGCGATGATGGCGCGGATATGTTTGACCAGCGCGGGCTTGCCGCCCTTGACCTGCTGCAGCCGGAAGGGGCCAAGCGGCGAGGTGACGCGCCGCCCGATCGTGCCGTCCCTGACTTCGGCCAGTTCCATGGAATTGCCGCCGATATCGCAGACCAGCCCATCGGCCTCGGGCCAGCCCAAAAGAACGCCCTGGGCCGACAGGCGCGCCTCTTCGGCGCCGTCGATCACCCGCAGCTTCAGTCCGGTTTCGCGCTCGACCTCGCGCACAAAGTCCGGCCCGTCCTCGGCCTCGCGCGCAGCCGCCGTGGCAACACAGACCAGGGGCGGCAGGTCCAGCTCTCGCGCAAGGGCGGCAAAGCGGCGCAGCGCCACCATGGCCCGCACCCGCCCCTCGGGATGCAGGCGCCCGGTTTCGGCCAGCCCCTTGCCCAGACCGGCCAGAATCTTTTC
>CAZKJZ010000082.1:0-9976 GCA_964553145.1 uncultured Frigidibacter sp.
ATGCCCCGCGCGATCCAGTTCGACAATTCCTATGCCCGCCTGCCGGACCGCTTCTATGCCCGGCAGGCGCCGGTGCCGGTCGCGGCGCCCGAGGTCATCGCCGTCAACCGCGCGCTGGCTGACCGGCTGGGGATCGACGCCGATCTTCTGTCCGACCCCACTGTCCTGACCGGCAACCGCCTGCTGCCCGGCGCCGATCCGATCGCCATGGCCTATGCGGGCCATCAGTTCGGAGGCTGGCTGCCGCAGCTGGGCGACGGGCGCGCGCTGCTGTTGGGCGAGGTTCTGGCCCCGGACGGCGCCCGTTTTGACCTGGCGCTGAAAGGGTCGGGCCAGACGCCCTTTTCGCGGCGGGGCGACGGGCGGGCCTGGCTGGGGCCGGTTTTGCGCGAATATCTGGTCAGCGAGGCGATGTTTGCGCTGGGCGTGCCCACCACCCGCGCGCTGGCCGCCGCCCTGACCGGCGAGACGGTCTGGCGCGAGGTGGCCCGCCCGGGCGCCGTACTGATGCGGGTCGCCTCCAGCCATATCCGTGTCGGCACGTTCCAGTATTTCGCCGCCCGCGACGACCGGCAGGCCCTGGAACAGCTTTACGACCATGTCCGCGCCCGCCATTATCCGGATGCAGCCTCTCCGGCCCGGCTTTTGCAGGCCGTCACCCACCGGCAGGCGCGGCTGATCGCCCGCTGGATGGCGCTGGGCTTCATCCACGGGGTCATGAACACCGACAATATGGCGATCTCGGGCGAGACGATCGACTATGGTCCTTGCGCCTTTCTGGACCGCCATGACCCGGCCAAGGTCTTTTCCTCGATCGACCAGTTCGGGCGCTATGCCTGGGCCAACCAGCCCGATATCGGCCTGTGGAATCTGGCGCAACTTGCCTCGTGCCTTCTGCCGCTGATGGACGACGAAGGCCCGGCGGTGGCCGAGCTGACCGCCGTCCTGCACACGTTCCCCGTCACCTTCCGCGCCGAATGGCTGCGGCTTTTCGGCGCCAAGATCGGCCTTGCGGCGCCGGACCCGGGCGACGCGGCGCTGATCGAGGATCTATTGGCGCTGATGGCGGCGGGGCAGGCCGATTTCACCCGCACCTTCCGCGGGCTGGCGACCGGCCGGGCCGCAGCGGAGTTCGCAGACCCCGCCCCCTTCCGCGACTGGCACGCCCGCTGGCAGGACCGGCTGCGCGGTGAACCCGACCCGGGCGCCGTGATGCGTGCCGCCAACCCCGCCTATATCCCCCGCAACCATCGGATCGAGGCGGCGATCCAGTCCGCCCTGACCGGCGATCTGGCCCCCTTCCACCGGTTGGTCCAGGTCCTGTCGCGCCCCTATGACGACCAGCCGGGGGCCGAGGATCTGGCCGAAGCGCCCCTGCCGGAAGAAGAGGTGACGCGCACCTTTTGCGGCACCTGACGGCGCGCCTACCGCCGCCCGCGCCCCCGGCCCAGCCGCCGGAACAGGCGCCGGTTGCGCAGGACGAAATCCTGCAAGACCGCCGTCAGCCCGCCCAGCTGCTGGCCCCGCAGATAAAGGAACCCGGCAAAGGCCCCGACCGAGGCGCCGATCGCATCGACGATCAGATCGCCCATCGTATCCAGCAGGCCGGACTTCTGCATGTTGGTGCCAAAGCTTTCATCCATCGCGAATTCGAACACTTCCCACAATGCCCCGATGGTCATGGCAAAGCAAAAGCCCATGAAGGCCACCGCCCAGGCGGGTGCGGCATATCGGTCGCCCTGAAACATGACGAACAGGACCAGAAAGCCGATCATGCCAAAGCCGACCGACGATCCGCCATGCAGCAGGATATCCCACCACCAGAAGCGATTGTAGAAATCGAACTCTTCGCCCAGAAAAATCGTCCCGACCACGAAGAGAACTATGGCGATTTCGAACCTGCGCGGCAGGGTGATGCCAAACCGTTCAACTGCCACGACCGGGATGGCGGACAGGGTCAGCGTCGCCAGCGAGACAAAGGCCAGCGACCAGCGCCCGGTCACAAGGGCGCCGAACCCGGCCAGGACCAGCGCCGCCCAGATGGCCAGCGCCAGCGGGGGCTGGGTGCCGAGTTTCCGCCTGATGTTCATAGGTCAAAGGTAAAATCGCCCCCGCCCCGCTTCAAGTGCGCGCCCGACATTCCCATGTGTGGTTCATGCACATGCACCTGCGTATCGCCAGCTACAATGTTCACAAATGCCTGGGGCTGGACCGCCGCCGCCGCCCCGAACGGGTAGCCGAGGTCCTGTCGGCCCTTGGCGCCGATATCCTGGCCTTGCAGGAGGTCGACCATCGGCTGGGCGATCGTCCCGCCGCCCTGTCCCGGTCGCTGGCCGAAGAGGCGACCGGCCTGACCGCCCTGCCCGCAGCCCTTGGTCCGAAAAGCTGCGGCTGGCACGGTCAGACGCTGCTGGTCCGCCCGGCCCTGACCCTGCTGCGCCTGACCCGGCTGGAATTGCCGGGGCTGGAGCCGCGCGGCGCGCTGCTGGCCGATCTTGACAGCGGTGCCGCCGGTCTCTTGCGCATCGTCGCCGTCCATCTGGCGCTGATGTCGCGCTATCGGCGGATGCAGCTGGCGGCGATCGGTGCGGCCCTGTCGCACCTGCCACCGATGCCGACGGCGATCATCGGCGACTTCAACGAATGGTCGCCCCGTCGCGGGGCCGAGGCGCTAGGCCCCGGCTTTCGCCTGCACAGTCCCGGCCCCAGCTTTCCCGCAGCGCGGCCCATGGGGCGGCTGGACCGTATCGCCCTGGGCCCCGGCTTGCATCTGGTCGCCGCAGGCACCCATGCGGCGACGCCCGCTGCGGTCGCCTCGGACCATTTGCCGATCTGGGCTGACCTGACCTTGGGCGCACAGACATGATATGCCAATTAAATAGGCATGCATTGCAGTTTCGCGCGAATATTCACCAACTTTCTGCACCGCAGCACGAATGGCCACCCCTTTCCCTTGCGTCCGGCCCGAAAGTTCGAAAGCGCGGGAGTCCATCATGACTGACATGCCCCTGTTCATCCTGCTGATCGAAAGCGATCCTGACCGCGCCGCGCGTCTGGCGGCTGCGCTGCGCGAGGCCGGGGCCTCGCGGGTCGAGGTGATGGGCCAGCGCGCCGGTCTGGCCGCCCGGGTGGCCGCGCTCCAGCCCGATGTCGTGCTGATCGACCTTGACGATCCGTCGCGCGACGCGCTGGAGGAGCTGGCGCTGGCGGCTGGCCCGCTGGACCGCCCCGTGGCCATGTTCGTCGACCGGTCCGACCCTGCCCGCACCCGCGCGGCGATCGAGGCGGGCCTGTCGGCCTATGTCGTCGACGGGTTGCGCCCCGAACGGCTGCGCCCGATCCTGGATGCCGCCATCGCCCGATTTCACCTTTTTCGCCGGATGCGGACCGAGCTGGAAACCACCCGCGCCGCGCTGGAAGACCGCAAGGATGTCGACCGCGCCAAGGGCATTCTGATGCGCGCGCGGAACCTTGGCGAAGACGAAGCCTATGCCCTTTTGCGCAAGACAGCCATGGATCAGGGCCGCAAGCTGCCTGACGTGGCCCGCGCCCTGATCCTGGCCACGGAGATGTTGGGATGACCCGGACCCTGACCGCCGCCTTTGTTCCCCTGACGGACGCAGCACCCCTGATTCTGGCCCGCGCCCTTGGCTATGCCGAGGAAGAGGGGCTGAAACTGCGCCTGATCCGCGCGGCCTCGTGGGCGATGGCGCGCGACATGCTGGATATCGGCCAGGTTGACGCGGCCCATATGCTGTCGGTGGTGCCGGTGGCGCAACGGCTGGGCCTGACCGGACCCGCGCGGTTCGAAGTACCGATGGTCCTGACCCTGGGCGGCGCCGTCATCGGCCTTGCCCCCGCCCTGGCCGCCCGACTGCGGGCCCAGGGCTTCGCGCCCGACTTCCGCGATGTGCATGCCGCCGCTCATGCCCTGGCCGCCGCCTGCCCCGAACCGCGCATCGGCGTGCCTTTCGCCTTTTCGCTGCATGCCGAACTGGTGCGCCTGTGGCTGGCCGACTGCGGCGCGCTGCCCCGGTTGCTGACCGTGCCGCCACCGATGATGGCCGAGGCGCTGGCCATGGGCGAAATCGACGGGTTCTGCGTCGGCGAGCCCTGGGGCAGCCATGCGGTCGATGCCGCAGGCGCCCTGCTTCTTTTGCCCGGCCGAACCCTGCTGCCGGGCATGGCCGACAAGGTTCTGGCCACCCGCAGCGACTGGACGGCCCGCCATCCGCAGCAGGCGGGCGCCCTGGTCCGCGCCCTGTCGCGGGCGGCGGACTGGCTGGCCCGTCCCGCCAATGCGGCAACGGCGGCCGAGATTCTGGCGCAGGACCGGCATCTGTCGATGCCCGCCGACCGGATCGAACGCGCCCTGACCGGGCGGATGCTTCTGTCACAGACCGGGCCAGAGATCACCACCGACCCGCTGATCCGCTTTGCCCGCGCCGCCGAAGCACGCCCCAACCCGGCGCAGGAACGCTGGATCGCCTGCCGTCTGGCCGCGCGCCTGACGCTGCCGGACACATCGCCCCCGACCCAGCGCCCGGTTTTCCGGCCAGAGCTTTTCGACAGCCACATCGGCATGGCACCGGCCTCTAGTGCCGTTGCGGGCTAAAGTTTTGCATTTCAGCCTGATCGGCGCCCAAAAATCGGGCAATTGCTGCACTGCAGCAAAATTTGCACCCCCGCAGCCGCAAAGCCATTGCAGCCCGGCGAATCCCCCGGCAGTCTGATCCTCGACGGGACAAAGGCGTCCCTCACCTCACCCGAAAGACCGGGCCCCTGGCAGCGCCGCCGGACAGATGCAGAGGATGCATTCCTGTCGTGCGGCCCTTTTGCCTGATCCTACCCAACCGCCAAAGGACATTCCCATGACCCGCATCGCGCTTTTGATGACCAGTGCCCTGATCGCCGCGCCGGCACTGGCCGAAACGCCTGGCATCGAGAAAGACGAACTGACGCTGGGCTTTATCAAGCTGACCGACATGGCCCCGCTGGCCATCGCCAAGGAAAAGGGCTTTTTCGACGACGAGGGCCTGTCGGTCACCATCGAAGCCCAGTCGAACTGGAAAGTGCTTCTGGACCGCACCATCGCGGGCGAGATCGACGGGGCGATGATGCTGGCCGGTCAACCGATCGCCGCCACCATCGGCTATGGCACCAAGGGCGCGCTGATCACCCCCCTGTCCTTGGACCTGAACGGCAATGCCATCACCATGTCGAACGCGGTGTGGGAGGAGATGAAGCCCGCCCTGACCATGGGCGCCGACGGCAAGCCCGCCCATCCGATCAGCGCCGCCGCGCTGAAACCGGCGATCGAGGCCGCCAGGGACGCAGGCCAAAGCTTCAACCTGGGCATGGTCTTCCCCGTGTCGACCCACAATTACGAACTGCGCTATTGGCTGGCGGCGGGCGGAATCAACCCCGGCCTTTATTCCGCCGATGACACGTCGGGCCAGATTGGCGGCGATGTGCTGATCTCGGTCACGCCGCCGCCGCAGATGCCTGCAACGCTGGAGGCGGGCACCATCGTCGGCTATGCGGTCGGCGAGCCTTGGAACCAGGCGGCGGTGAAAAAGGGCATCGGCGTTCCGGTCATCACCGATGCCGAGATTTTCGCCAACAACCCCGAGAAGGTCTTTGGCCTGACCAAGGCCTTTGCCGAGGAAAACCCGAACACGGTTCTGGCCCTGACCAAGGCGCTGATCCGCGCGCAGATCTGGCTGGATGCCGACAATGGCGCCAACCGGGCCGAGGCGGTCGAGATCCTGTCACGCCCTGACTATGTCGGCGCCGACAAGGCGGTCATCGCCAATTCGATGACAGGCACGTTCGAATTCGAACCGGGCGACGTGCGCCCTGCCCCCGACTTCAACATGTTCTTCCGCCAGAATGCCAGCTTCCCCTATTACTCCGACGCGGTCTGGACCCTGACCCAGATGCGCCGCTGGGGCCAGATCGCCGAGGCCAAGCCCGACACCTGGTATGACGAGACCGCCAAGCAAGTCTATCGCCCCGACCTTTACAAGGCCGCAGCCGAGGCACTGGTCGCCGACGGGCTGGCCAGTGCCGACCAGTTCGATCTGGACGAAGACGGCTACCGCGACCCAACCGCCGCCTTCATCGACGGCATCAGCTTCGACCCGCATCAGCCCAACGCCTATATCGACAGCCTGCCTGTCGGCCTGAAGGGCGCCGAGACCGTCCAGAACGGTGAAGTCGTCACCAACTGACCACCCGCATGGCCCTGCCGCAGCCAGCGGCAGGGTTCAGCCAAAGGACCGACCATGACCGCAATCGACCCGCCCCATCCGACCGGCCCCGATGCCCGCGAACAGGCGCTGCAACGCCGCATCAGCCGCATCAACGGGCTGGACAAATGGCTGAAAGTCCTGGGGCTGCCCTGGCTGACGCCGATCCTGAAACTGGGGGCGGGCGACAATGCGCGCAGCCAGCTGAAGGACATCTGGCAGCTTCTGGGCGTTCCCCTGACCGCCATCGCCGTCTTTGTCGCCCTGTGGGCGGCGCTGGCGCCGATGGTCCAAACCTCGCTTGGTGCCATCCCCGGCCCCGCACAGGTCTGGGAGGCCGCAGGCGGGCTGCATCAGGCCGCGCTGGCCGAAGGTCAGAAAGAGGCCGACTTCTACGCCAAACAGGCTGCCAAGAACGCCGAACTGGTGGCACAAGGTCAGGCCGACAAGGTCAAGACCCGCAGCTATACCGGCAAGCCGACCTATTACCAGCAGATCGCAACCTCGATCAAAACCGTGTTCTTCGGCTTTATCCTGGCCACTTTGGTCGCGGTTCCCTTGGGCATCGTCTCGGGCCTGTCGCCCACGGTGAATGCCGCCGTCAATCCCCTGGTGCAGATTTTCAAACCCGTCTCGCCGCTTGCATGGCTGCCCATCGTCACCATGGTCGTCTCGGCGCTTTATGCCGGGGGCGACGGCGGGCTGGCGAAAAGCTTCGTCATCTCCTCGGTCACCGTGACCCTGTGCTCGCTTTGGCCGACGCTGATCAACACTGCGTTGGGTGTGGCCACCATCGACAAGGATCTGGTCAATGTCTCGCGCGTGCTGAAACTCTCGGTCTGGTCGCGCATCACCCGGCTGGTGCTGCCCTCGGCCCTGCCGCTGATCTTCACCGGGCTGCGCCTGTCGTTGGGCGTGGGCTGGATGGTGCTGATCGCCGCCGAAATGCTGGCGCAGAACCCCGGCCTGGGCAAGTTCGTCTGGGACGAGTTTCAGAACGGCTCGGCCGACAGTCTGGCCCGGATCATGGTTGCGGTCCTGACCATCGGCCTGATCGGCTTTGCGCTGGACCGCGTGATGTTCGCGCTGCAGTCGCTCTTCACCTTTCAGGCCAAGAGGTAAGCGATGGCACTTTTGCAGTTTTCCAACGTCGCCAAGGGGTTCGGTGACGGCGCGGCCCGGCACGAGGTGCTGAAGGGCGTCAGTTTCGACGTGGCCGACGGCGAGTTTCTGGCGATCCTGGGCTTTTCCGGCACCGGCAAGACGACGCTGATCAACCTGATGGCGGGGCTGGAGATGCCGGATCGCGGGCAGGTCCTCTATCGCGGCGCGCCGATCAGCGGGCCGGGACCAGAGCGCGGGCTGGTCTTTCAGTCCTATTCGCTGATGCCCTGGCTGACGGTCGCGGGCAATATCGGGCTGGCCGTGGACGCGGTGCACAAAGAGAAGTCGCGCAGCGAGCGCGCGGCGCTGGTGGCCAGATATATCGCCATGGTCGGCCTCGGCCACGCCGCCGACCGCCGCCCGTCCGAACTGTCGGGGGGTATGCGCCAGCGGGTGGGCATTGCCCGGGCCCTGGCGATGGAACCCGAAGTCCTGCTGATGGACGAACCCCTGTCCGCACTCGACGCCCTGACCCGCGCCAATCTGGCCGACGAGATCGAGGCGATCTGGCGCACCGAAAAGCGCACCGTGGTTCTGATCACCAATGATGTGGACGAAGCGCTGGTCCTGGCCGACCGCATCCTGTGCCTGAACCCCGACGGGACGCTGGGACAGGAATTCCCGGTCGCCCTGCCCCGCCCCCGCGACCGCAGCGCCCTGAACGACGATCCGGCCTTCAAGACCCTGCGCGCCGCCGTCACTGCCTATCTGATGGATGTAGGCATCCGCGACCGGGTCGAGGGTAGCCGCCTTCTGCCCGCCGTCACCCCCCGCCACGCGATGCCCAAGGCCTATGCCGAAGCGGCGCGCAGCCATATCGACAGCCGCTATCTGCACTATTCGCAGTTGCACAAGATCTATGACACGCCCAAAGGCCCGCTGACCGTGGTCGAGGATTTCAACCTGACCCTGAAAAAAGGCGAATTTGTCAGCCTGATCGGCCATTCCGGTTGCGGCAAGTCGACCGTTCTGACCATGACGGCGGGGCTGAACGCGATCTCCAAGGGCGCGATCAAGCTGGACGGCTATCACGTTCAGGGCGCCGACCCCGAACGCGCGGTCGTCTTTCAGTCGCCGTCGCTTTTCCCCTGGCTGACGGCCAAGGAAAATGTCGCGATCGGCGTAGACCGCGTCTATCCGCGCGCGACACAGGCCGAGCGGCAAGAGGTGGTGGAATATTACCTGGAACGTGTCGGTCTGGGTGACGCAATGGACAAACAGGCCGCCGACATGTCGAACGGCATGCGCCAGCGCGTCGGCATCGCCCGCGCCTTTGCCTTGTCACCGAAGCTTCTGTTGCTGGACGAACCCTTTGGCATGCTCGACAGCCTGACCCGCTGGGAATTGCAGGAAGTGCTGATGGAGGTCTGGAGCCGCACTAAGGTCACAGCCGTCTGCGTGACCCATGACGTGGACGAAGCGATCCTTTTGGCCGACCGGGTGGTGATGATGACCAACGGCCCCCGCGCCACCATCGGCAAGATCACCGAGGTCAAGCTGCCACGCCCAAGGACAAGAAAGGCGCTGCTGGACCATCCGGACTACTGGAACTATCGCGCCGAAATCCTTGGATTTCTGGAGGAATATGAACATGGGCGTACGCCCGGAAAGGCAGCGTGATGGTGATCTATTCCGCAGC
The DNA here is from genome assembly GCA_964553145.1 of uncultured Frigidibacter sp. GTDB lineage: Bacteria > Pseudomonadota > Alphaproteobacteria > Rhodobacterales > Rhodobacteraceae > TMP-24. Next base: position 9,055 of record CAZKJZ010000082.1, read on the forward strand.
GTGGCGGGTTGCGTTCAGGAACGCTTCGAACGCCTGCCGCGCCCGGTCCTCGAAACCTGGCTTTGACGGCTCGAACGGCAGGAATACCTCGCGCGCGATGCCGACGGCTTCGGCGGCACTAAGCAGGGCCTCGCGATTGTTCAGAAATATGGTTGCCGCCTCGAAACCACCGAAATCGGCGCTGTTCACCAGCCAAAGCATATCTTCGTCGGAAAGCTCGCGAACCTCTCCGTCCCGGTCTGTCAGCGGTGGGCGGTCTTTATATGCCATGCTTTCTTATCTCACGTCCGTTCGCTTTTCTCAACGAGATGATGCGCAGCTTGCCATTCCGCCGGGTCAGGACGCAGACATACAGCCTGTCGCCGATATGGCCAAAGACGATAGTCCGATCCTCGCCATAGTCGTGGCGACGATCCATCACCTGCTTGGCACGGCCCCACTCCAATCGCACCGCATCCGCCAGCGAGACCCCGTGTTTCGCCCGGTTGGCCGCGTCCTTACCCTCATCCCAGTCGAAGTCCATGCAAGCCAGACTGGCCCGCGCATGGTGAACAGCCGGTTAATCGGAGGCCTTGAATGAAACAGAACCTCGTCGTCATCGGCGCTGGCATGGCCTCGGGCCGGATGCTTGAATATCTTTTTGAAAATGCGCCGGACGCCTACAATGTGACGCTTTTCAACGGCGAGCCGCGCGGCAATTACAACCGGCTGATGCTGTCGCCGGTCCTGTCGGGTGAAAAGACCTATGAACAGATCGTCACCCATGACGACGATTGGTATGCGGCCCATGCCGTGACCTGCCGGTTCGGCGAGCATGTGACGAAAATCGACCGCGACCGCAAAGTCGTCATCTCGAAATCCGGCGAAACGCCCTATGACGCGCTGGTCATCGCCACCGGATCGGCGCCCTTCATCATCCCGG
>CAZKJZ010000083.1:0-9936 GCA_964553145.1 uncultured Frigidibacter sp.
TCCTGACCCTGTTCCCGGACCTCGCCACCGATCAGGGCCGCGCCGGCTATCAGGCTGCGCGGGCCACGCTGAAGGCGCACGAGGCCCGTGCTGTCGCTGCAGGATAGGTGCCGCCGGTGGGGGCTCTGCCCCCGTCGGGCTGCGCCCGGCCCGCGCGACGCGCGCGGGCGTTCTTCGGGGCGAAGGTCCACCGGACCTTTGCTTACCCCTCATCACCCCCCGGGATATTTCGGCCACAATGAAAGCCATCTATTCATTGTGGACCAAGTATCCTCGCCGAAGGCAAACCCGAGCGGAGCCGCGCATCAGCGCGGGCCGCGAGACAAAAGGAATGGCGCCCCGCAAGGGGCGCCGCAATGGGATCAGCCAAGGATCACTGGCGCACCATCAGCCGTTCCAGCCCGTGGAAGTGATAGAGGTTCGCATAGCGCGGCGCCTCGGCCAGATGCAGGCCGGGGCAACGCTGGAAGAGGATCGGCAATGCGGTCTGCAATTCCAGCCGGGCCAAGGGCGCCCCGACGCAGAAATGCAGGCCCGCGCCAAAGGACAGGTTCGGGCGCGCGGGGCGGGCCGGGTCAAAGCGGGCGGGGTCGTCCCAGACGCCCGGGTCGCGGTTCGCGGCACCCAGAAGGCAGCCGACCTGATCACCGCGCCGGAAGAGATGGCCGGACATCTCGGCCTCTTCATAGGCCCAGCGGGTGAAAAGATGCAGGGGCGGGTCCTGGCGCAGGACCTCTTCCACCGTGTCGCCGATCCGGTCCGATGTCAGGACGCTGCCGCCAAAACCGTTCTCGATCAGCGCCTTGACGCCATTTCCGAATGTATGGACCGTGGCCTCATGCCCCGCATTCAGCAACAGGATGCAGGTGGTGATCAGCTCGTCGGTTGACAGGCGCTCGCCCGCGCTCTCGGCATCGATCAGATGGGTGATCAGATCATCGGCGGGCCGCGCCCGGCGCTTCCCGACATAGGCGCGCATGAAGGCGACGAAGGCCTCGGTCGCGGCCACGGCGCGATCTTCGGTCTGGCGGTCGCGCCCGGCCTGATACATGCCGACCATCGCGTTCGACCAGGCCAGAAGGTCCGGCCCCCGTTCCTCGGGCACGCCCAGAAGCCGCGCGATGATGGTGACGGGCAGGGTGGTGGCAAAGGCAGATAAAAGGTCAAAGGGGCCGTCCGTCGGAAAAAGGTCGATCAGCCGGTGCGACAGGGCAGCGATCTCGGGCGCCAGTGCTGCGATCCGGCGCGAGGTGAAGGCGCGCAGCACCAGCCCGCGCAGGCGGGTATGGCGCGGCGGCTCCAGTTCCAGCATCGAATGGGCCTCGACCGCATAGAAGGGCCGCAGGTGCGCGGGCACCTTTGGCCGCGCCTCGGGCGGGGCCTCGCGGCCAAAGCGGCGGTCGCGCAGGATGGCGCCCACGGCGGCGGCGGAGGTGGCGCAGACCAGCCCATAGTCCTGCCAGTGAAAGAGGTGACCCAGCGCGCGCGCCCGTTCGTAGAACGGATAGGGATTCTGGACAAAGTCCGGGTCGGTCGGCGATTGGGACAGGGTCGGGATCATCGCGCCTGCCTGGTTCAATCCTGCTTCAGTGCGCCGATGATCTGGCCGAAGTCGGCCGCCGTCAGGCTGGCGCCGCCGACCAGCGCCCCGTCCACATCGGGCACATCGAAAATGTAGCTGGCATTCGCGGGCTTGACCGACCCGCCATAGAGAAGCCGGATCGCGGCGCCCGCGTCGCCGAAGCGGGCGGTCAGATTCTGGCGGATGGCCGCATGTACCTCGGCGATCTGTTCCAGCGTCGGGGTGCGGCCGGTACCGATCGCCCAGACCGGTTCATAGGCGATGACCGTGTCCTTGCCCGCAGCCGTATCTGGCAACGACCCGGCCAATTGGCGCGAGACCACGTCAAGCGCGCGGCCTGCGTCCCGTTCGGCCAGGGTTTCGCCCACGCAGATGATCGCGGTCAGGCCCGCATCGCGGGCGGCCAGCGCCTTGGCACGGACCAGAACGCTGGTTTCGCCATGATCGGCACGGCGTTCGGAATGGCCGATGATCACCCAGCGCGCGCCTGCGTCGGCCAGCTGCATGGCCGAAATGTCGCCGGTGTGGGCGCCCGAGGACATGGCATGGCAATCCTGCCCGCCAAGCGTCACCGCGCTGTCGCGCACCACATCGCCCGCCCAGGCCAAGAGCGTCGCGGGCGGGCAGATGACGATGTCGATCTCGGCCTCGGGATTGTCGGCGGCGATCCGGCGCAATTCGCGCAAGGTGGCGCGTTTGCCGTTCATCTTCCAGTTGCCGGCGGCGATCTTGCGGCGCATCTGACCCTCTCTCTGTCTCTTCCCGCACTGCTCTAGCAACGGGCCGACGGGCGGGGAAGGCCCCAAGGCGCGGGATCAGCCGATGTTAGCGATAAACCTTGCGCGGCAGTCGAAAACCCACACCTCAGGCGGGCATGTCCTTGAACTTGATCGATTCCCCACAACCGCAGGCTTCGGCAACATTGGGGTTGTTGAACCGAAAGCCGCTTTCCAGAAGCGAGGTTTCATAGTCGATCTCGGTGCCAAAGAGGAACATCTGCGCCATGGGCGCGATCATCACCCGCGCGCCGTCCTGTTCGACCACCTCGTCCATCGGGCCGGGGCTGGCGGCGAATTCCATTGTATATTCCATGCCCGCGCAGCCGCCCTTCTTGACGCCGACCTTCAGGCCAAAGGCGCCGTCGCGCACCATCAGCCGCGCGATCTGCGCGACGGCACGGGGGGTCAGGGTTACGGGCGCCTTGCCGGGTATGCCGAACATGTCAGTCTCCTTCCTCTCTAATCTAGGAAGAAAGGTCGGGAATTCCAAGCGGGGGCAGATGCGCCATCAGCGCCTGGGTCAGAACGGCGACCGCAATCGCCCAGCCGAACGAGGCGAGCGTGCCGATGATCACATATTCGCTGACCGACCGGTCGTCGCTGATCGCCCCGAACCGCAGGACCGATTTGGCGGCGATCAGAAAGCCGATACCGCCCGCCTGTCCGGTCAGGACCAGAAGAAAGATCAGCCCGCGTTCCAGCGCCCCGATCATCCGCCCGCCGTTCGGCAGGCCCTGAGGCGAGGCGGCGGCCCAGGGCTCCATCAGGAAGCCGACCGCAAAGCCGCCCGCCCGCACCGCCAGGATCATCCCGGCCGCCAGCGCCATCAGCGCGGGCAGGGCAGGGGGGAGGCTGGACCACAGGCCCCCTTGCCAGAGTGTGGGGCAGAGGGCGGCGATGGCACCAAGGCTGATCAGATGCGCCGCCTGATCGGCCAGAAAGGGGCCAAGCCCGCGCAGCCCCGACAGGGTCTTGGCCGCGTCGATGGCCAGATGCAGCGCCATCAGCCCCAGAAGGACCGGCGCAGCAGTGCCCAGCGCCGCCAGCGCGCAGGCCCCGACCACGCCGATATGGGCCAGCATCGCCAGCGGGCGGCGCTTGTGCGCAACCATCCAGGCGCTTTGCAGCACAAAATCGGCCATGGCGTGGGCGAAGAGCAGTGCGGCGAAGGTTTCGATCATACGGCGCGCCCTTTCTCCAGCCGGGTTAATGCAAGGCTGAGGACCTGTTCCCCCGCCGCCTCAAGCGCCTTTGTGACCGCCTGCCGCGACTTGCCAAGACGGTGGGCAAGGTCGGAATAGGTGCCGTCATAGCCCGGCGCCAGCATCGGCAGGATCGCCTGCGCCTGTGCCGCCGTCCAGCCCTGTGTCAGATGATCGGCCAGAATGATCGCCGCACCCAGCGGGCCAGGATCATCATGGATGATACGGATCCTGGTCCGGATGGCTTTCAGATCGTCCAGCCCCCGGCCCGAAGTGGTAAAGACGGCTTCGGTCTGGCCGTTCAGGTCGCCCAGCACTGCAGGCGCCGGGCCTTCGGCGATCGAGACATAACTGTCGAATTCCTTGCCTTCGGACCTGAGGGCCGCGCGAAAGGCCAGGGCGGAGCGCAGCGCCAGTTCCGGGCGTGCCAAAGCCACCTGCCAGCCATCGCCGCGATTGCGGGTGAAATGCAGGGGCGCGCCCATCCACCCGGCCTGCACAGCCGCGCAGGTCTCCAGCGCGCGAAAGGCACGGGCGATCTTGTCTGCGCCAAGGCCCGCAGAATTCACCAGATCGCCGGTCAGGACGGCTATGGGGCGGAACGAAGTCATGCGCAACTTATAATGGTTGCGAAATGAAAATGCAATCTTATTTGGTTGCCTTTTGGTCGATGCATCCCGATCTGGATGCCATGGCGGTCACATGAACCCCAGTTCCAGCCGCGCCTCGTCGGACATCATGTCCATGCCCCATTGCGGCTCGAACGTCATGTTGACCTGCACGTCGCGGACCCCGTCCAGGGGCTCGACCGCGCTGGCGACCCAGCCGGGCATTTCACCGGCCACGGGGCAGCCGGGCGCGGTCAGGGTCATCACGATCTCGACCGCGTTTTCGGGGGAAATGTCGATCGTATAGACCAGGCCCAGGTCATAGATATTGACCGGAATTTCCGGGTCATAGACCGTGCGGCAGGCGGCGACGACCGTCTCGTACAAAGGATGGTCGGTGGTCGAGGGCCGGATCAGCGGCGTGCCTTCAACGGGGGCATTCGGTTCGGCGGTCATGGATCATTCCCGGTATATCCCGACCGAATATATAGGGAATGACGCGCCAAGGTCCAGAGCGGCGGGGTGCCGAAAGCAAAAGGCCGGGGACTGGCCCCGGCCTTTCGTCCGATATCCGGACTGCGTTATTCCCGGTTGCCCAGGAAGTTCAGCAGGAACATGAACATGTTCAGGAAGTCGAGATAGAGGTTCAGCGCCCCCATGATCGCCGACTTGGCCATCCATTCGCTGTCGCCCATACGGGCATGGGCGATATAGGCATTCTTGATATTTTGCGTGTCAAAGGCGGTCAGGCCCGCGAACAGCAGCACACCGATCACCGAAATGGCAAAGGCCAACGCGCCCGAGGCCAGGAACAAGTTGACCAGCGAGGCGACGATCAGCCCGATCAGCCCCATCATCAGGAACGAGCCAAAGGCCGACAGATCGCGCTTGGTCGTGTAGCCATAAAGCGACAGGCCGCCAAAGGCGATCGCGGTCACAAAGAAGGTCTGGGCGATCGAGGTACCAGTATAGACGGCAAAGATGAAGCTGAGCGACAGGCCCATCAGCGCCGCATAGGCGTAAAAGACCAGTTGCGCGGTGGCGGCGGACATGCGGTTCAGCATGGCGCCAAAGGCAAAGACCACGGCCAGGGGCGCGAACATCACCACCCAGCGCAGCGGCGTTCCGAAGATCGCGCGCAAAAGGTCCGGGTTGGTGCCGACGGCCCAGGCGACAAGCCCGGTGATGACCATGGCCACCGACATCAGGCCATAGACCTTGTTCATATGGGCCTTAAGCCCCTCGTCGATCACGCCATAACCGGCACCGGCGCGGCCATAGCTGCTGGTCTGGAAGTCTGCCATCGAACCCTCCTTGGGTGTTCCTCGGCCCGCGCGGGCCAGCCTGCGCGGGTATCAGGGTCCATATTGGAGGGATCGCGCCGATTTACAAGTGGTTCGGCTTTCAGTCGCGCCAATGTGCGGGCGCGTCCCAGGCCGGGCGGGCGGCCTCGGCCCGCGCCTGATCCGGCGTCAGGCCGATATCGCGCAGCATGTGGGGGGCCAGTTGCCCCAGGCTGTGGCGCTGGCGCGACAGCTCGTGCAGGTCGGTCAGCCTGGCCAGCAGGCGGCCCAGGCTGCGGGCCGGGCGCGCAAGCGGCAGGGCGACGGAGGCGAAGGTCATGGCGGGTCCTTTCATCATGCTTTCTGATTCATCCGTCTGGGATGATCTTTTCTGTTGATGATCATGCCGAAGCGTGCTTGATTATGGAAATGAATGTTTGTCACCACAATAATCAGGAAACGTGATATGGCCCGCAATCTCGACCTGACCGCCCTGCGCGCCTTCGTCGTCGTGGCCGATACCGGCGGCGTGACCCGTGCCGCGGCCCTGCTGAACCTGACGCAATCGGCCGTGTCGATGCAGATCAAGCGGCTGGAGGACGGCCTGGGCCGCCCGTTCTTTTTCCGCACCGCGCGCCGTCTGACCCTGACGCCCGAGGGCGAACAGCTTCTGGCCTATGCGCGCAAGATGCTGGACCTGAACGACGAACTCTTGGCGCGGCTGGATGACAGCGCCTTTCAGGGCGAAATCCGTCTGGGTGTGCCGCATGACGTGGTCTATCCGGCCATTCCGCCGATCCTGAAGCGGATGGCGCAATGCTATCCGCGCGTGCGCATCAACCTGACCTCGTCTTTTACCATCCTGATGAAGGACCAGCTGGCGCGGGGCGAGCTGGACCTGATCCTGACGACCGAGGAAGTGCCCGGCCCGGGGGGCGAGGTTCTGGCACGGCAGGATCTGGTCTGGGTCGGCGGGCCGGACAATGCGGTCTGGCAGTCGCGGCCCCTGCGGCTGGGGTTCGAGGAAACCTGCATTTTCCGCCCCCTTGCGCTGGCGGCGCTGGACGGCGCAGGAATTCCCTGGGAAATGGGTTTTACCGGCCGCTCGGTCGATGCGATCCAGGCGATGATCTCGGCTGATCTGGCGATTTCGGTAAGGATGCGCAGCGCGGTTCCGAAAAACATGACCGAAGTGCCGCCGCAGGCCGATCTGCCGGCGCTGGGCCATACGTCGATCTGCCTTTATGATACGGGCCTGCACAAGGGGCGGGTGGTCGAGGAGCTGAAGGCGATGCTGCGCGCCGCCTATGCCGAAACCGGCACCGCGCGCCCGGTGGCGGTGGCCGCGAGCTAGCCCATACGCACCACGATCTTGCCGCTGCTGGCCCGGTCGGCCAGCAGGGCCAGCGCCTGATCCGCCTGATCAAAGGGCAGAACCCGGCTGACCGGCGGTTTCAGGCGCCCCTTGGCATACCAGGCAAAAAGCTGGGTCAGGCTGCCGCTCAGCGCTTCGGGGCGAAAGGCGGAATAGCCGCCCAGCCACAGGCCGATGACTGCGATATTCTTGACCAGCAGGTGATTGGCGGCGATCTGGGGAACGGTGCCGCCGGCAAAACCGATGGCCAGCATCCGCCCCTCGGGGTGCAGTGCTGACAGGCAGGCGGCGAATGTCTCGCCGCCGACCGTCTCATAGACCACATCCGCCCCGCCCAGCGCCCGCAGCCGGTCCTTCAGCGCCGGGTCCTGATCGGTGTCGATCACCTCGTCCGCGCCTGCCGCCCGTGCGACGGCGGCCTTGGCGGCGCCCCGCACCACCGCAATGACCCGCGCACCCAGCAGGCGCCCGATTTCGACCGCCGTCAGGCCCACGCCGCCCGCCGCCCCGGTCACGACCAGCGTTTCGCCGGGCTGAAGGCCTGCGCGCCGGGTCAGGGCCAGATGGCTGGTGGCATAGGCGACCGGAAAGGCAGCAGCATCTTCGAACGACATGCCGTCGGGCAGGGGGATGCAGCGGTCGGGCGGCAGGCATATCTCTTCGGCCAGCCCGCCGGACGGGACCAGCGCCGCGACCCGTGTGCCCGGTGCGGGACCGGCGACGCCCGGGCCAAGCGCCTCGACCGTACCGGCGATTTCAAGGCCCGGGATGAAGGGCAGGGCGGGGCGCAGCTGATAGCGCCCCTCGATCATCAGCCGGTCGGCAAAGTTCAGGCCGCAGGCACCGATTCGCAAACGAAGCTGGGAATTGTCCGGCTCGGGTGTTCGAAGGTTCTGAATACGCGGCATTGTGCCGAGGCTTTCAACAATCCAAGCGTGCATTCTCGATCCGCTGTCAGTTCACCCGCCAAACTGTCGCCGCTTACCAGCCCGCGCGCAATTGCAAATCGAATGGAACCTGCGGACTGCATCCTTGCATTCAGCAACGCAATTTTCGGGGGTGCGATCAGGACCGTCGCAAATTGCAACGATTTGCGACAAGCAACTGCCGATTGAGTTTACTTTCGGCGCCTTTCCGCTTTTCCCTAACGTCCTCTGCGCAATCGTTGGCAGAGAAATGAATTTTCAGAAACACTTTTTTCGGGTAGAGAAAGAAATGTTTCAAAGGCGTCCTTTGCGCCTTGGCAGATGAATGGTGGCGGAGAGTAAGATGAAACACCCGGTTGATGTACACGTTGGCAAGCGCGTCCGGCATCGCCGCTGGATGGTCGGCATGACCCAGCAACAGCTGGCCGACAAGGTTGGTATCAAGTTCCAGCAGATCCAGAAATATGAAACCGGCATGAACCGGATTTCGGCCTCGCGTCTTTGGGATATTGCCGATGCGCTGGGCGTGGCGATCAGTTTCTTCTTTGAAGGTCTCGGCAGCGAAGCCCCGGTTCTTGACGAGCATCTGGGCGACATCCTGGCCGATAAAGAGGCGCTGATGCTGGTGCGGTCCTACTATGCGATCCCCGAGGCGCAGCGTCGTCGCCTGTTCGATCTGGCCAAGGTCCTGTCGGACGCGGCCTGAAGGCCGCCGGCGAATGAAAGTGCGGGCGGCGGTCCTTGACCGCCACCGCAGATCGGGCATAGGTCGGCGCATTGGCGCGGGAGGCCCGGACATATGATCCTGACAGACGATCTGAGGAAGGAGCTTTGGTCCACGGCCGAGGCTTTGGCCGATGCCGCCCGTCAGGCGACGCTGCCCTGGTTCCGCAGCATGGACCTCAGTGCCGACAACAAGAAATCGGGCGGGTTCGACCCGGTGACCGAAGGCGACCGCGCCGCCGAACAGGCGATGCGCGCGGTTCTGGCCGAAGGCCGCCCCGACGACGCGATCCTGGGCGAGGAATTCGGTCTGACGCCCGGAACCAGCGGCCTGACCTGGGTGCTGGACCCGATCGACGGCACGCGGGCCTTCCTGTCGGGCGCGCCCACATGGGGGGTGCTGATCGCGCTGAATGCGGGGGCGGCACCGGTCCTGGGGCTGATCGACCAGCCCTTTATCGGTGAACGGTTCATGGGGGGGCTTGGCCGGTCGGACACCGTCGGCCCACTTGGCGCCCGCAGACTGGCCACACGCCCGCCGCGCCCCCTGTCCGAAGCGATCCTCTATTCCACCTTCCCCGAGGTCGGGACCGATGCCGAACGCGCCGCCTTTCAGCAGGTCGCCGAAAAGGTGCGCCTGACCCGCTATGGCACGGACTGCTACGGCTATGCGCTGGTTGCCGCCGGGCAGGTCGATCTGGTGATCGAGGCGGGCCTGCAGCCCTATGACGTGCAGGCCCCCATCGCGGTGATCGAGGCGGCGGGCGGCATCGTCACCGACTGGCAGGGCCGCCCGGCCCACAATGGAGGCCGCATCCTGGCCGCCGCCAATCCCGCCATCCACGCCGCCGCCCTGCAGCACCTGCGGATGGCGCCCGAGGGCTGATGCCGGAGGGGCGCGGGCCGACCCAGCCTCTGTTCTTTTTCGGACCGATCAGATGACGTGCCAGTGGCACGTCATCCGGTCCGTTGGCCGTAGGCGCAAGCCGCAGGCCAAGGGGTTATGGGAAGAACCGGGCGATTGGGCGTGGACAGCGCCCGCCCTGGTGGGGGCGAATGCCCCCGCCGCCCAGGGGGGTGATGAGGGGGAAGAAACGTGCCGGTGGCACGTTTCCCCGAAGAACGCCGCGCCCGTGGCGCGGCAGGGAGGGGCAGCCCTCGCGGCTTGGGCCGCAAGGGCGGTCTTCACCAGCCGGTCGCGGCGCCCGGGTCGCTTGCCCCGGGCTTTGGCGGCGGGGCAGTTCGATCAAAACGTCCGACCCTACGAATTCAGATCATAGGCCCGTTCGCCATGTACCGACAGGTCCAGCCCGTTGGTCTCGGCCTCGGCATCGACGCGCAGGGGCGTGATCAGTGCGGTCAGGCGGGCCAAGAGGTAGGTCGTGGCCAGCGTATAGACGCCGACCACGGCCAGCGCGCCCAGCTGCGCCCCCCAGCCATTGGCGCCAAAGACCGCGA
>CAZKJZ010000084.1:0-9911 GCA_964553145.1 uncultured Frigidibacter sp.
GTTGCAAGACCCCATCCCCCCGCCGCGGCCGACGCGCGGGCGGAATTTTCGAAAATTCCGCGCCAGAGCCTTCAAAGGCTCTGGTCCGATTTCTTCCAAGAAATCGGCCCCCGGCGGCAGGTCAACCAGGCTTCATCCCTATCTCAGGGCTACCCGCATTTGGTCGCTCCCGTGCTCGGACCGGGCCATGTCCCCTGTCTCGCGCCCGTGTTTCGCCCCGACATCGCGCCCCGGACGTGATCCGGGGCCTCCTGGCTCGGCAGAGGCCCCGGATCACGTCCGGGGCGGGAGGCGCATAAGGCCATGTGCATGTGCCCGACTGGGGGGCAGCGTCCCGGCGTTTTGCCATGACCGGGGGGTCAGTGAAACACGATCCACAGGATCACCGACCAGGTCGGCACCGCCATCACCATCACCGGCAACAGCCACCAGCCACCCGGCATCGGCCTGTCGGTCTCATCATGAAGTGCGGCGAACGGGTCGTCCAGCGCCGCGGCGCTTTCCTGTTCCCGCCAGTGATCCAGTGCGGGGGCCACAGCTTCCGTGGCCGCCCCCCTTGCAAGGGCCGTCTGTTCAGTCATCATTCCCTACCTTCCCGTCGTCACCCGGGGGAAAGGTTAGGGCAGAAGCTCTTGCAAAAAGGTTAGCGCGCCCGACAGGGGCGCGCCATGGTTACTCGGCGACCTGCATATGCGGGCTGCCGCGCGGGGTGCCCTTGCGGGGACCGTCTGCCTCCAGCCGTTCCAGCCGGTCGCGCAAGGCGGCCATCTCGCTCTGGCCGCTGGCCAGGGCGGCGGCAAGTTCCGCAGGCTCGGGAATCCGGTCCTCCTCTTCCTTGCGTCCAACAAGGAAGCTGAAGGCCCAGGACAGGAAACGCTGCAGATCGTCCATGATCAGATAGAAGGACGGCACGACGACCAGCGACAGAACGGTCGAGACGATGATCCCGCCCATCACCGCAATCGCCATCGGCGCGCGGAAAGCCCCGCCTTCGCCAACCCCAAGCGCCGAGGGCAGCATCCCCGCCGACATGGCGATCGAGGTCATGACGATCGGCTGCGCCCTTTTGTGCCCGGCCTCGATCAGCGACTCCAGCCGGTCCATCCCCTGCCTCCGCATTTCGATAGCGAAATCGACCAGCAGGATCGCGTTCTTGGCGACGATCCCCATCAGCATCAGCATGCCGATCATCACCGGCATCGACAGGGCGTTTTTGGTCACCAAGAGGGCGATCGCCACCCCCAGGATCGACAGGAACAGCGAAAAGATGATGGTGACCGGCTGCAGCGCGCTTTTGAACAGCAGGATCAGCACCGAGGCCATCAGCATCAGCCCCATGATCATCGCATTGACGAAACTGGTGTTCAGTTCCGACTGAATTTCGGCATCGCCGGATTCCGATATTTTGACCGACGCCGGCAGTTTGACCTTGTCGACCAGTTCCTTGAACCGGGCCTTGGCCGTGTCTAGCGCCACGCCCTTGGGCAGGCTGGCACCGATCGTGGCCAGACGCTCACGGTCCTGACGGTCGATCGTGCCGGGTCCGACACCGATCTTGATATCGGCCACCGCCGACAGGGGCACGCTGGCGCCACTGGCGGTGCTGACCCGCAGCGCCGCGATCCGGTTGACATCCTTCTGCACATCCTCGCTGAGTTCGATCCTGACCGGTATCAGGCGGCTGTCCATCGACACTTTCGCCAAGGCCGCATCAACATCGCCGATGGTGGCGACCCGCAGGACCTCGGCGATCTGCGCCGTGCTGATCCCCATCCGCGCCGCCTCGTCCAGCCGTGGCGTCACCTGCAGTTCGGGCCGGGGCAGAGCGCCCTCGTACGAGACGCCCGCCAGCAACGGATCGCCCCGCAGCGCCGCCTCCAGCTTGACCGCGGCCAGCGCCAGATCCTCGCCGCTGCTCGAGCGTATGGCAAAGGCGATGTCGCGTTCCCCGCGGTTGTTCAGCTTCATCACCCGGGCATCCGGGACCGCGGCCAGCTTGCGGAACACTTCCGATTCGATATCCACCTGCGGGCGGACCCGACCCTGGGCCGCGACCTCGGGAACGACGAGGCTGACGACCGGAATGTCGTTCAAGAGCTTGGCGAACTTGTAGATCAGCGACTGGTCCAGATGCACCAGCTCGACCGTGATCGCACCGCGCCGCACATCCAGCTCGCCCATCGGCGACGACCCGTTCAGCACGAACACGCCCTCGACCCCATCCACCGCCGCGATCAGCTTGCGCATGGCTTCGGTCGTGCGGTCGGTCTCGGCCAGCGACGCCCCGGTCGGCAGTTCAACCGAAATCATGAACCGGCTTTCATCCTCGGGCGGCAGGAAGCTGCCCGGCACCTTCATCAAGAGCATGATCGACAGGCCGAAAACGACAATCGCACCGATAAAGGTCATATAGTAATTGCCGATCGGAAAGCCTTTGCGAAACCGCATCGGGCCGATCTGCAGATTGCGCGGCCCGACATGCCAGGTATTCAGCGTATGATGCACGACCCACAGATAGCCGCGCATGATCAGCCCGTCCTTGTGGTCATGCCCCTCGGCGTCTTTCGAGCGCATGAAATAGGCGGCCATCATCGGCGTGATCAGCCGCGCCACCAGCAGAGAAAACAGAACCGCGATCGCCACGGTCAGGCCGAACTGGCGGAAATACTGCCCCGGAATCCCCGGCATGAACGACACGGGCACAAAGACGGCAACGATGGTGAAGGTCGTGGCAATGACCGCCAGCCCGATTTCATCCGCCGCTTCGATCGCGGCGCGGTAGGGCGTCTTGCCCATGCGGATATGGCGGGCGATATTCTCGATCTCGACGATCGCATCATCGACCAGAATGCCGGTCGCCAGCGTCAGCGCCAGAAAGCTGACCAGGTTCAGCGAAAAGCCCAGAAGGTCCATGATATAAAAGGTCGGAACCGCCGACAGGGGCAGGGCCACCGCCGAAATCAACGTCGCGCGCCAGTTCTTCAGGAACAGGAACACGACGATGATCGCCAGAAGCGAGCCTTCCACCAACGTATGCAGGGCGGATTCGTAATTGCCATAGGTATAGTGAACCGCATCATCGACCTTGGTGATCGAGATGTCGGGGCGATCCTTGCGCAACTGGTCGATCACCCCATTGACGGTCTGATCGACCGTCACTTCGCTGGCGCCCTTGGAGCGGAAAATGGCAAAGGTCACGACCGGATTGCCGTTGAACCGCGAAAAGGACCGCAGCTCCTCATAACTGTCGACCACCTGACCCAGATCGCCCAGCCGCACATGGCGGCCCGAGGGCAGGGCGATGGTTGTCTCTGCCAGCTGCTCGGCCGATTGCGCATCGCCCAGCGTCCGGATCGCCTGTTCGCCGTCGCCCAGCTTGGACCGGCCGGACCCGATATTGGCATTGGTGGCGCGCAGCTGCGCATTCACCGCATTGGCGGTGATGCCATAGCTGTCCAGTTTCAGCGGGTCCAGCGTGACGCGGATTTCACGGTCGGCGCCGCCATAGCGGTCCACCCGGCCAATCCCCTGCTTGGCCCGCAGGGCGCGCGTCACCGTGTCATCGACATACCAGGACAATTCCTCGATCGTCATGCCCGGCGAAGACACGGCAAAACTCAGGATTGCGCCACCCTCGACATCAATCTTCTGAACCAGCGGCGTGTCGGCCTCGGCGGGCAGATCGCCCTGTACCCGGTCGACGGCATCTTTCGTGTCATTCAGCGCGGTCTGGGTCGGCACCGACATCTGAAATTCGACCCGTGTCTGCGAAAAACCGTCCGACACGGTCGATTCAATATGTTTCACGCCCGAGATGCTGGCCACAGCATCCTCGATCTTGCGCGTGACCTGGGTCTCCAACTCGGCGGGTGCTGCCCCCGGCTGGCTGATACTGACCGCGACAAAGGGCGCGTCGATATTGGGGAATTTGGTGATCGGCAGGCTGTTGAACGATTTCCAGCCCAGCATCAGCAAGATGACAAAGGCCAGGATCGGTGCGATCGGGTTGCGGATGGACCAGGCTGAAAAATTCATCATCGCCCCCTAGTTTGTTGCCGCCGGGGCCGCCCCGGCCTCGGCCGTCTCGGCGGCGACCGGGTTGACCATGTCGCCGTCCCTGACAAAGGACGCAGCCTTGGCCACGACCTGCGCGCCTTCCTCGACGCCTTCGGCGATCTCGATCAGCTTTCCGTCGCGAACGCCAGTCACAACTCCGTTGCGGTGGACCTTACCGGCCGCATCCACGGTCATGACAAAGGCGCCCTCATCATCGGTGCCAAGGGCGGTGATCGGCACGGCGATGACCTCGCGGACCGACACTTCGATGGCGGCTTCCAGGAACATGCCGGTCCGGATCGCATCGCTTTGATCGACCGTGATCCTGACCCGGCCAAGCCGGGTGGTCAGGTCGATCGACGGTTCGATCAGCCGGATGGTGCCGGTCAGCGCCTTGTCGCTTCCTGCCGCGCGCAGCGTGGCGCGCATGCCGTTCGACAGGCGCGGGATATCCTGCTCGGCCACATCCGCGCTCAGCTCCAAAAGGCCATCGCGGATGATGACGAACATCGGCTGGCCCGCACCGCTGGCAATCGTGCCGACATCGGCATTGCGGGTCACGACCTTGCCCGCTACCGGTGTGGTCACCAGGGTGCGCTTCAGCTTCAGCTCGACATCTTCCAGCTGCGCCTCGACCAGGCCCAGCTGGGCGCGGGCGGCCTCCAGCCCCTGAATGGCGACTGACAATTGCGCCTCGGCACTGGTTGCGGCGGTCTGGGCCTGATCCGCAGCCGCCTGCGAGGCATTGCCCTTGTCATGCAGCTGCTTGGCGCGGTCCCACTGGCGGCGCGCCTCGTCACGCGCCGATGTGGCGACGATCTGCTGCGCTTCGGCCTGCGCGATCTGGGCCTTTGCAGCGGCCTGCGACGCCAGAAACTGGCTTTTTGCAAGTTTCAGTGCCGTATCCGACAGCCGTGCCAGGGGCGCGCCTGCATCGACATGATCGCCGACCTCGGCCATCACGGCGTCAATGGCCTGACCTTCGATCTGCGGCTGAACCTGCACGCTTTCGACCGCGCCGACCAGACCCGAGGCGCGAACGCTGTCCTTCAGAACGGCGCGGCCCGCGCGTGCAACGGTGATCGACGGATTGCTGCTGTCGGCGGTCGCCGGGGCAGGGGCCGCCCCCGTCGCCGCGGCCGTTTCAGTCGAAGCGGTGGCCTTGGTGCTGACGGGGCCGACAGGCGTATCGCCCCCGGAAAAAATCATGAAGCCGCCCACCAATACAAGGCCAAGGGCGGCGGCGGAGAGAAGCTGCGCGCGTTTCGTCATCTGAAATCTCAACTGTCCAGGCCCCGGCCCACCGCCGCGACCTCTTCAAGGGTTTGGTGAATGTTCTTCAGTACCAAGTCGCGCAGATGGGCGCGCGTCTCGTCCGATATGGTCTGCCCGATCGGCCCGTTCAAGCGCTGCATCGACGCTTTGAACAGGACGATCAGAAAGGTGGCATGGGCCGGAAACCGTTGCACAACGGCTTGCGGCGTCAGGCCGGACAACATGCCGAAGACCGCATTGAGATAGCCCTCGATCTCGGCCTCCATCCGCAAGACGATCTGGCGCACTTCCGGGCGCCGGCCCGCCATCGCATCGATTTCGGCCCAAAGTGCCGCATCCGTGCAATCATGCCGGTCGAAATGTTCGCTGAAGATGGTCTCGAAGGTCATCATGGGGTCTTCCGCCCCCTGCACCCGGCCGAAATCCGTCCTGATTTCTGCCAGGTCATGCGCGATCAGCGCTTCGATCAGCGCATTTTTCGAGGCGAAATAGCGGTAGAAATTGCCCGCACTCATCTGCGCCGCCCGCGCCAGATCCTGCATCGAGGCGCCGTCAAAACCCTTTTCGGCAAAGGCATTCTTGGCCGCCACAAGAATGGCGGACAGACGGTCGTCGGGCTGATAGCTGGTGTCGGGCACGGCGGGCGCCTGTAAATGAACGTTCATTTACTGTTTAGTTTATCCTTCCCCAAACGTCAACCGCTCGCCAAATGGTTGATGTGGGGTCAGCGGCCCGTCCAGTCGTTTTCGTACCTGACCACCGGCTTGCCCGGAAAGGCCGCGGCCAGGGCGCCCTCGTCCATCGTGCCGGTGTCGACCAGCCAGACCGTGCCCCGGAGCCAGGGATCGTTCAGCATCAGGGTCGCGCCCGGATCGCCGTTCGGACGCGCCAGCACCACCTTGTCCTGATAGCTGCCGCGCGCCGCATCCTCGATCACTGTCGGATGGAAATCGGCAAACTCGTAATATTTGGTCACCGCCCGCCAGGGCAGAAAGACACACAGACCGAAGATGCAAGCATACCACAGCAGCGAATCGATGCGGACAAAGGCCAAAGCCGCCTGATCGGGGAACCGCGCCCGTATCGCCTGATAGCCCCGCGCCGACAAAAACAGCAGCGGGAACAGCATCAGAAACCAGCGGCGCGGCCCGATATAGCCGGAATCGGCCGCCCAATAGAAAAAGAACAGGGCCGCGATCGCCGCCACCAGCCCCGCCATCAGCATGTCCGCCCGGCTGGGCCGCTGCCACAACAGAAAACACAGGACCAGCGCAAAGGATCCGATCGACCAGCCCAGAAGCTCGGTCGCCAGGTTCGAGGTCAGGGTCAGAACGTCAATCAGCCCTTCAGCCGGCGAATGGCCCGGCCACAGATCGCTGGGCAACAGATCGCCCGGCCGCCCCAGATCGGGGCCAAAGCCGAACCGGTCCAGCCCCACACCCCAGACCCGGTCGCGCCAGGCCCTGATCGCCAGAACCAGGGGATGGCCGGTCATCTTCAGGTTCCACAGCGCCAGCAGCGCTACCGGCCCCGCCGCCCCAGCCGCGAACAGACCGGCACGCTGCGCCGACCCGCGCGCACTCGTCGCCAGCCAACCGAGGGTCAGGGCCGCGACCAGCAGCCCCTCGGCCGGCAGGGTCATGACCAGACCGCCCATCGCCCCCCCGGCCAGGATCATCCTGACCCGTTCGCGCGCCGGGCTCTCCAGCGCCTTCAGCCCCAGCCACCAGGACAAAAGCATCAGCGCCAGCCCCTGCACCTGCGGCATAAGGCTGGCCCCCATCGCCACCAGCCAGGGCGAGGCGCCCATCATCATCGCCACCAGATCGGCCTCGTCCCGCCCGGCTAGGCGGCTGGCGATCGCATGGGCCAAAAGGACCGACAGCGCCGCCAGCAACGGGTTGATCAGCCAGGGCGCGCCCACGGCCGCGCCCGCCGCCAGAACCAGCGGCCAGCCCGGATCGACCGGTACGCCCATCCGCCCGTCCTGAATGGCAAAGGGCGGATGATCCAGCCCGGCCAGCGCCGCATCTGGCGGGGCAGGGGCAGTCAGCGCGCCCCCTGCGAACAGGCGCGACTGGAACTGATAGGCCACCTCGTCCGTACTGTGCGGGATCGCCTCGAACGCCATGAAATTCAGGATCAGACTGGCAAAGAACGCCACCGCCGCCGGGGCCAGCGCCGTCAGCCGATAAAGACCGCTGATCGGCGAATGGACCAGCGCCATCGACGCCATCAAGGTCAGATGCAGCGTGGTCAGCGCCCCGCCCAGCACGATATGGGCCAGATAGGGCAGCCCCGCATTCCGCGCCATGAACCCCAGGATCGGCACCGACAGAAAGCCCGTCACGATCACCAGCAGACCCAGCCGCCCCAGCCCCAGCCGCCGCGCCCCGGCAATCAGCGCCTCGGCCCCGATCCGGCGCAGGACGGCGATGGCCGCCGCCGCCTCGCCCGCCAGAACCAGGATCATCATCGCATCCTTCCAGGTGCGCGGCACGATCCGCAGCGCCGGAAAGGCGACCGGATCGGTCAGATACAGCTGCGCCGCCCCGCCAACAATCAGGAAAAAGGCCAGAACCCCGAACTCTGCCGCCTCGCGCCGGGCCGAGATGCCAAAGACCAGAAAGGCGACCCCCGCGACCGAGAAATACCACCGGTCGATCAGCGCCGTCGGCCAGCCCAGCGTGGTATCGCGGACCAGAAGCGCCGCCAGCAACAGGAAAGAGCCAAGGAAAAGTGCCGATGTGCCCAGCATATAGGGCCGTGAATAGCTTTGTGTGCTCATCTGGTTGACGCTTTCTATACCCCTTGGTCGGCCACACCGACCCAAACGCCTTACCCCACCGGCCCCCGCCGCACTCGTCACACAGGCCGCGACTCATCTGCCGCAAGGTCAGGTTACCTCATTTGCGCACATCTGGCGCGCCAAGCGTGGGTTCGGGCCCAAAAATACTTGCACAAGACCTTGCAAGCGATTGACCCACGCCCGCTTTCTTCTTTCTGCGACGCTCGGGTCGCCCTGCAGAAAGACTTCGTGAAATGTACGAAAAACTGCGCTTAATGGTAAGCGTGCGGCCCGCGCCGCGTTATCCTGCCTGAAATCAGGAGAATATGATGCCCCTCGCCATGAACCGTGACGTCTTCATCACCTGCGCCGTCACCGGCTCGGGCGCCACCCAGGACCGCAGCCCGCATGTGCCGCGCAGCCCCAAAGAGATCGCCGACAGCGCCATCGCCGCCGCCAAGGCCGGCGCCGCCATCGTTCATTGCCATGTGCGCGACCCCGAAACCGGCAAGCCCTCGCGTCGGCTGGACTATTACCGCGAAGTCACCGAGCGGATCCGTGAATCCGAGGTGGACATGGTCCTGAACCTGACCGCCGGCATGGGTGGCGATATTGTCTTTGGCGATGTCGAACATCCGTTCCCGGTCAACCGGGCCGCCACCGACATGGTCGGCGCGACCGAGCGCGTGGCCCATGTCGCCGACTGCCTGCCGGAAATCTGCACGCTCGACTGCGGGACGATGAACTTCAACGAAGCCGACTATGTCATGACCAACACGCCCGGCATGCTGCGCGCCATGGGCAAGATGATGACCGACCTGGGCGTCAAGCCCGAGATCGAAGCCTTTGACACCGGCCATCTGTGGTTCGCCAAGGAACTGGTGCGTGAAGGCACGCTGGCACCGCAGGCCATGGTCCAGCTCTGCATGGGCGTTCCGTGGGGGGCGCCGAACGACCTGAACACGTTCATGGCCATGGTCAACGCCATCCCGTCCGACTGGAACTGGTCGGCCTTTTCGCTGGGCCGCGACCAGATGGCCTATGCGGCGGCGGCGGTGCTGGCGGGCGGCAACGTCCGCGTCGGGCTCGAGGATAATCTCTGGCTTGGCAAGGGGCAGCTGGCGACCAACGAACAGCTTGTCGACCGCGCCGTGACCATCATCGAAAACCTTGGCGCCCGGGTGATCGGCCCTGCGGAAGTCAGGGCCAAGCTTGGACTGACCAAACGGGCGCCAAGGGCGCGCGGCTAACCCGGCGAAGAGGAGGGACGAGAATGCGACCAAAAATGCATTGGCTCATAGTCTCTGTCGCGGCTTTTGCGATTGTGTCCTGCGTGCCGAAGGAAAAAACGGGCGGGGTAAAACCGTCACCACTGACCGATGTCGAACGGGCGGCCTGCATCGCAAACGGGGGCAAACCGCAATGGTTTGGCCTGTTCATGAGCGAGGGTTGCATCATGCCCCCGGAAGACATGGGCAAGATGTGCAAAGCTTCAACAGATTGCACAGTGCAATGCCTGGCCAAAACGCGGACCTGTGGCCCGCTGAATTCTGGCGAGTACGATATTCTCGATGAGAATGGGCAAGTGACGACGGTCATGATCGAGTAGGTCGCCGCGCCGCGAACATGTTAACGCGGCGCGCTCAACTGTCGGTACGCGCGCTGTACGGGCGCTGTACGGATGATGCACGGAAAGCACCTGCAAAAATGCGGGGCAGGGAATGACAAGGGAACGGGCTATGACGCGCAAGGCGGCAATTATCGGTGGCGGGGTTATCGGCGGTGGCTGGGC
>CAZKJZ010000085.1:0-9871 GCA_964553145.1 uncultured Frigidibacter sp.
CGCCCGCCGCCCGGTGGGCGGGCGCTGTCCACGCGGCTATCGCCACGTGGACGGTGCTTCACACACCGGGCGCGGCGCCCGAGGCGATGGCCTCGGGCTTTGGCGACTTATGCTACTCCATCTGGTCCGGCTTCTATGTGGAAATCGGGACCGCCGGGCAGGATAGCAGGGCCGCGTTCAACCCAGATATTGTGGATAAGTCTCACGCTACCGCCATATCCGGTGGAGGGCCATTGACAGAGCCCCGGCCCCGCCCGACCATGGCAAACCCAGGGGAATCACGGGCAGGATATTCGGTTGCGCTTTACCCGCCTTCGTCTCAACGGTTTCAAAAGCTTTGTGGACCCGACGGATCTGGTCATCCACGAAGGGTTGACTGGTGTTGTCGGGCCGAACGGCTGCGGCAAGTCGAACCTGTTGGAAGCCTTGCGCTGGGTCATGGGTGAGAACCGCCCGACCGCCATGCGCGGCGACGGGATGGAGGATGTGATCTTTGCCGGCGCCGCCACACGGCCCGCCCGCAATTTCGCCGAAGTGGCGATCACCATCGACAACAGCGAACGGCTGGCGCCCTCGGGGTTCAACGATCTTGACCAGCTGGACATCGTCCGGCGCATCACCCGTGACGCAGGCTCTGCCTACAAGGCCAACAGCAAGGATGTGCGCGCCCGCGACGTCCAGATGCTGTTCGCCGATGCCTCGACCGGGTCGCATTCGCCCGCTCTGGTCCGGCAAGGGCAGATTGCCGAACTGATCAATGCCAAGCCCAAGAACCGCCGCCGGATTCTGGAAGAGGCGGCGGGGATTTCCGGCCTTTACCAACGGCGGCACGAGGCCGAGCTTAAACTGAACGGCGCCGAACAGAACCTGCTGCGCGTCGATGACGTGATCGAACAGCTGGCCCAGCAATTGGCGCAACTGGCCCGGCAGGCCCGGCAGGCCGCGCGTTACCGCGAGATCGGCGAGGAATTGCGCCGGGCCGAGGGGATGCTTCTTTATCGTCGCTGGCGCGAGGCGGATCAGGCGCGGCACGAGGCCGAGGCGGCGCTGACCGACCGGACCAAGGGCGCAGCCCAGGCCGAAGCGGCGGCGCGGGCGGCGGCCAAGGCGCGCGAGGCAGCCGAAGACAGGCTGCCCCCCCTGCGCGAGGAAGAGGCGGTCGCGGCGGCGATCCTGCAGCGGCTGATCGTCCAGCGCGACACGCTGAAGGATCAGGAAGCGCAGGCCTTGCAGACCATCGCGGCGCTGGAAAGCCGCATCGGCCAATTGACCCGCGATCTGGATCGCGAAGCCGGACTGAACCGCGATGCGGGCGAGACGATCCAGCGGCTGGAGTGGGAACAGGGCCAGATCCTGAAGGCCAGCGAGGGCCACGAGGCACGGCTGGAAGGTGCGGCGACCGAGGCGGCCGAGGCCGCGCAAGTGCTGCAGGGTCGCGAGGCCGCGCTGAGCGAACTGACCGAGGATGTGGCCCGCCTGTCCGCGCGCCATCAGTCGGCGCAGCGGCTTTTGTCCGACAGCCGCGCAACATTGGACAAGAACGAGGCCGAAGCGGCCCGCGCCCGCGCCCAGTCGGTCGAAGCCGAGGCGGCGCTGGCGCGTGCCTCCACCGACTTTGCCGCAGCCGAGGTCGCGCAAACCCAGGCGGTGGCCGAGGCAGAGGCCGCCGAAGCAGCGCTGAAGGCCGCGGACGAGGCACGGGGCGAGGTGCAATCACGCGAAGCCGAAGCCCGCGCCGCACGGTCCGAGGCCGAAGGCGAGGCCGGGGCGCTGCGGGCCGAAGTTGCCGCGCTGGCAAAGCTGGTGGACCGCGAGGCGCAGTCGGGCAAGCAGCTGCTGGACCGGGTGCGGGTGGACAAGGGCTATGAAAAGGCGCTGGGGGCGGCGCTGGCCGACGACCTGCGCGCGCCCGAAGTGACGGGCGAACGCGGGTCGGGCTGGGCGGTTCTGCCAGCCTATCCGGCCCCGCAACCCCTGCCCGACGGGGTGCGCGCTTTGTCCGATCTGGTCAAGGTACCCGAGGCCCTGGCCCGGCGGATCGGCCAGATCGGCCTTGTTGCCCGCGCCGACGGGCCGCGCCTGCAGGCGGCCCTGCGCCCTGGTCAGCGGCTTGTGTCGGTCGAGGGCGATGTCTGGCGCTGGGACGGGTTCCGCGCCGCCGCCGAAGATGCGCCCTCTGCCGCTGCGCTGCGCCTGCAGCAGCTGAACCGCCTTGTCGAACTGAAACGCGATCTGGAAGAGGTCGCGGCACGGGCCGACGGTGCGCGGCAGGCGCATGAGCATCTGACCCGGCGTCTGGCAGAGGCGTCGGACGCCGACCGCGCCGCCCGCGAGGCGCGGCGCGAGGCCGACCGGCGCATGGCAGAGGCGAGCCGCGCCCTGTCCCGCGCCGAGGCTGACCGGTCGATCACCGGCGGCAAGCTGGAAAGCGCGCGCCTGGCCACCGCCCGCCACGAGGAAGAGGCGATGGCGGCCCGGACCCGCCTGCGCGAGGCGGAAGGCGCCGTCGCCGCCCTGCCCGACCTGACGGCGGCACGGGCCGAGGTCGAGGATGTGAAACTGACGGTCGAAGCGGCACGGGTGACGATGCTGTCGAAGCGGTCTGCCCATGACGAGACGCGGCGCGAGGGCGAGGCGCGGCTGAAGCGGCGGCAGGAGATCACCAAGGAAATCTCGGGCTGGAAATTGCGGCTGGAGACGGCAGAAAAGCGCACGGCCGAATTGACCGAACGGCGCGAGGAATCGGAGGCCGAGCTGAAGGCCGCCGCCAGCGCCCCCGCCGAAATCGCCGCCAAGCGCGCCGAACTGGGCGAGGCGATCAACAAGGCCGAAGCCCGGCGCCGCGCCGCCGCCGACCATCTGGCCGAGGGCGAAAGCGGCCTGCGCGCGGCGGGCGAGGCCGAACGCGATGCCGAACGCGCCGCATCCGAGGCGCGCGAAGCGCGGGCGCGGGCCGAGGCGCGGGCCGAGGCTGCCCGTGGAACGGTCGACTATGCCGCCGAACGTATCCGCGAGGAAACCGACAATACGCCCGGCACGCTTTTGCAGTCGCTGAAGGCCGATCCGGACAAGATGCCGGATGCGGAAACTCTGGACGCCGATGTGAACCGGCTGAAGCGGCAGCGCGATGCGTTGGGCGCCGTGAACCTGCGCGCCGAAGAGGATGCGAAAGAGGTTCAGGCCGAACATGACACTTTGGTGCAGGAAAAATCCGATCTGGAGGAAGCGATCAAGAAGCTGCGCGCCGGGATCGCGGGCCTGAACCGCGAAGGGCGCGAACGGCTCTTGACCGCCTTCGAACAGGTCAACGCCAATTTCCGCACGCTCTTCACCCACCTTTTCAATGGCGGCGAGGCCAATCTGGTACTGGTCGAAAGCGACGATCCTTTAGAGGCGGGGCTGGAGATCATGTGCCAGCCACCGGGCAAGAAATTGGCCACCCTGTCGCTTTTGTCGGGCGGCGAACAGACGTTGACGGCGCTGGCGCTGATCTTTGCCGTCTTCCTGGCCAACCCCGCGCCGATCTGCGTGCTGGACGAGGTGGACGCGCCCTTGGACGATGCCAACGTGACGCGGTTCTGCGACCTTCTGGATGAAATGACCCGGCGCACGGATACGCGGTTCCTGATCATCACCCACCATGCGGTGACGATGGCGCGGATGGACCGGCTGTTCGGCGTGACGATGCAGGAACAGGGCGTCAGCCAGCTGGTGTCTGTCGACCTGAAACGGGCCGAGGCACTGGTCGCCTGAGGGCGCGGTCCGGTAACGGCCGGTTAACCTTAAGGCAACGTGATTTTAAGGAAGAACGGCTAGAACGAGTCGTGAACAATGACTTGGAGGTTGCCATGCACGAAGCTTTCTCGATCGCCGCGATGCTGATCGCCCTGGCCATCGCCGGGGCCCCCGCCGAGGGCGGCGCCAAGGTCTGCAAGATGGGTCTGATCGCCGAATTCGTCACGCCCTGCTAGGCGGGCGCGGGTCACATCGCCTCCAGCAATGCGCGCGTCGGCCAGGCGTCGGCGGGCAGACCCAGGCGATTCTGTTCCTTCTGTACCGCCTCGCGGGTTTTTTCGCCCAGGATCCCGTCGATCTTGCCGACATCATGGCCCCGCGCGGCCAGCCGTTCCTGCAACAGCTTCATCTGGTCTGGCGCCAGACCGGTTTCGGGACGGACGGGGTCGAATGCGGGCGCGCCGTCCAGCCGGGTCGCGAAATAGGCAGCGGTCAGCGCATAGACGAAACTTTTGTTCCAGTTGAAGTAAATCTGAAAATTCGGATAGGCCATGAAGGCCGGTCCCTTGCGGCCCATGGGCAGCAGCACGGCACCCGACAGGCCGCCAGCCAGATCGCCCTGCCGCGCCGTAACCCCCATCGCCCGCCAGTCGGCGATGCTGCGCACATGGTTCAGCCCGGTCTTTGACCAGTCAAGATCGCCCGGCACGATGATTTCCTGCAGCCAGGGTTCGCCCGCGCGCCAGCCAAATCCCTGAAGCATCGCCGCGCCCGACATCAGCGCATCGGCGGACGAACTTTTCACCCGGACATGACCGTCACCATCGCCGTCGACCCCGTGGCGCAGAATGTCGGCGGGCAGCATCTGAACCTGGCCAATCTCGCCCGCCCAGGCGCCGCGCGTGCCTTGCGGATCAAAGTCGCCCTGCCGGTAAAGCTGATAGGCAGCAAAAATCTGCGGGCGGAACAGGTCGGGGCGGCGGCAGTCATGGGCCAGCGTCACCAGCGCATTCAGCGTGTTGAAATTGCCCTGCACCTGACCGAAATCGGTTTCCAGCCCCCAAAAGGCAGCGATGACGCCGGGCGACACGCCATAGTCGCGTTCTATCCGGCCAAAGACCGGCGCCATCTTGCTGATCGCAGAGCGTCCGTTTGCAATCCGGCCCTTGGAGATCATGCTTTGGGCGAAGTCGATGAAGGTCTTGCGAAAGACCGCCTGCCCCCGGTCCAGCGCCAGAACCTTGCGGTCGGTGCGGGCGCTGGACAGGAAGGTCGTGAAATCGCCGCCATCCAGCCCGCGCGATGCGGCTTCGGCGGCAAGGCCGCCCATGAAGGTGCGCAGATCGCCGCCGCATTCGGCATGGGCGGCAAAAGGGGCCAGCACCACAAGGGCCGCCGTCAGAAAAGCCTGGCGCATGATCTTTCCATTCCTTTGCACCCCGGGCTTTGGCGCCCGGCCGGTCCTTTGGCGCAAAATGCCATATCCGGCCATGTCGCGCCACCATATGCACAGAAACAATCTTCGCTGTTCAGCCGCATTTCGGTTCACATTTCATCAAAATCATTCTGCTACTTTATGAACGTGGGTTCAAAGCGCAGGCTGGGACCGTAAGGGTGCAGTATGTCGGATTTTCTGTCGAAAGAAATGCGCGAAGCGTTGGATGCGGCCCGCAGGCTGGGGCTGAAGAAACGGTCACGCCTGCGGATCGTCGCGGGCGAGGATGTCTATCCGATCCTGCGGATGCTGCCCGGCGGCTTCACGCTGGACGCGACAGAGATCACCCATCTGCGCGGCATTGTCGATCTTTTTGATGGCGCGCGCCATTTGTCGCAATGCCTGATCACCGCCACCGATGTCGAGGGAGGCGAGCTCGTGTGCAACATGAAATGGTCCACCGCCGCGCAGGATACGCCGCCCCTGGATTATGTCCGCGAAGAAGGGGCGCCGGTCGGCTATCTGCCCCGGCAGTGACGCGCGCCTCAGGGCCGGATCTCGACCTTTGTGCCGATGCTTGTGGCGCGCCACAACTCCTCGATATCGCGGTCGGCAAGCCCCACGCAGCCTGCTGTCCAGTCATAGGCGATTGCGGGCTTGCCCGCCCAGCTGTTCGGCTGCCCGTGGATCATGATATCGCCGCCCGGATCATAGCCGCCTGCCCTGGCCCGCTGAAGATCATCGGCCTGGGGATAATCAAGGCCAAGCGACAGGTGAAACCGGCTTTCACCGTTCCGGTGGTTGATATGGAACAGCCCTTCGGGCGTGCGCCCGTCGCCCTGCCGCCGCTTGTCACCCTTGGGCGAAAAGCCCAGCGCAACCGGATAGCTGCGGAGCGCCCGACCGTCCCGAAAGACCGTCAGTCGGCGTGCGGCCTTTTCGACAAGGATACGGTCGACTGGCCCCGTCAGCGGGCCGGGGCCAGTCGGGGGTGCTGGCGGAACACCAACGGGCAAACGCAGAAAGGCCAGCACCCCCACCCCCAGCGCAAGGATCAGGACAAAAAGCCTGAATGCGCTGCGAGGCGAGCTCATTGCAGGTCGCGGAACGCCTCTTGCAGGCGCGCGACAGCGTCAGTCACCCGCGACCGCTGGGTGGCAAGGTTAAAGCGCAGGAAGCTGTCGCCCCCCTTGCCGAAGGTGGCGCCGTGGTTCGCGGCGATGCGGGCGCCCTTTTCGACGCGGGCGGTGAATTCCGTGGGCGCCATGCCGGTGCCGGCGAAATCGACCCAGGCAAGATAGGTCGCCTCAAGCCGCATCGAGGCAAGGCCGGGGATCGTGGCGACCCCTTCGTCAAAAAGCGCGCGGTTGCCATCGATATAGCGGGTCAGCTGATCGACCCAGGCGGCACCCTCGGGGCTGTAGGCCGCTGTCGCCATATGGGTGCCAAAGCTGTTGGGCGAAATGCCCATGGCCATGATCCGCTTCGCGAACCGGGCGCGCAGGCCCTGATCGGCGATGATGACATTGCCGATATGGCCACCGGCGATGTTGAACGTCTTGGTGGTGGCGGTCATCATCACCAGCCGGTCCAGAATATCGGGCGCGGCATTGGCCATGACCGTATGGCGATGGCCCGGCATGACCAGATCATGGTGAATCTCGTCGGACACCAGGATCAGCCCGTGGCGCTTGGCAAAATCGGCAACCTGGCGCAGTTCGTCCAGGCTCCAGACCCTGCCGCCGGGATTGTGCGGCGAACACAGGATCATCATCTTTTCGCGGCCGGTCATCTGGGCATCCCAGGCAGCGATGTCGAGCTCATAGCGCCCGCCCGCATTCTTCAGCGCGCATTCGACCAGCACCCGGTCCGACGCTTTGATAACGCGGGCAAAGGCGTGATAGACCGGGGTCATCAGCACCACCCCGTCGCCGGGCTGGGTGAAAGCGTCAATGCAAAGTGACGTCCCGTTGACCAGCCCGTGGGTCGTGAAGATCCATCCCGGATCGACCGCCCAGCCGTGCCGTTCCTTCATCCACCATTGGATCGCCCCCAGATAGGCACTGTCATCGCCGAAATAGCCGTAGATGCCATGGGCCGCCATCTTTTCGACGGCGCGCTGGACGGCGGGGGGCGGCGGGAAGTCCATGTCGGCCACCCACATGGCGATCCCGGTATCGGGCGCAACGCCGTAAGAGGCTTCCATCATGTCCCATTTCGAGCAATGGGTTCCACGGCGGTCGATGATCCGGTCGAAATTCATGGCAGGTCCAGCGTTGGTCTCGGGGCAATGTGGCGGGCCATGCGGACGGCCGCAAGGCGATCTTGTACGCTGATACATGAAAAGTGTATGTTCTGCAATATGTAATTTTATTGGCTGTTTGTTCCTGAAATATTTCATATAAAGGAATATTATTCCGATATATTGAATCTAATCAGAATATTATTTATGTCCGCCCCACCAAAACCTCGCCGTTGCGAAACAAGTCGCCTTGCCCTACATCACGCGCATGAGCCGACGTGATATCCTGATCCATCCCGATCCCAGGCTGAAAAAGCCCTGCGCCCCTGTGACCGAAATCACGGATGACCTGCGGGCAGCCGCAGCCGACATGCTGGAAACCATGTATGAGGCCCCGGGCGTCGGGCTGGCTGCGCCTCAGGTCGGGCTGATGGTGCGGATGTTCGTGATGGATTGCGTCAAGGATCCCGAGGCCGAGGCCCGGCCCATGGTGCTGGTCAATCCCGAAGTCACCTGGACCTCCGACACGCTCAACAGCTACGAGGAAGGCTGCCTGTCGATCCCCGAGGTCTATTACGAAATCCAGCGCCCGGCGGAAGTCAGGGTGCGCTGGCTGGGGATGGATGGCAAAAGCCACGAAGAACAGTTCGCGGGCCTTTGGGCCACCTGCGCCCAGCACGAGATCGACCATCTGGATGGCAAGCTGTTCATCGACTATCTGTCGCCGCTGAAACGCCAGCTGGTGACGCGCAAGATGGAAAAGCTGAAGCGTGATCGGGCGCGGGCGTGACTGTCCGGGCCTTTGTTCCCTATCCCGACAAACGGCTGCGCACGGCGGCGGACGCCGTTCCGGCAATCACCGAAACCATCCGCATGATCTGGGACGACATGGTGGAAACCATGGATGCGATGCCGGGTGTGGGGCTGGCCGCACCGCAGATCGGCATCATGCTGCGGCTCGCCGTCGTTGATGCGTCCGACAAGCGCGGTCAGGCGGTGCGCATGGCCAACCCCGAGGTGCTGCATGCCTCGATCCAGATGCGCAGCCACGAGGAAGCCAGCCCCAACCTGCCCGGCGTGTCGGCGATCATCGAACGCCCCCGCGCCGTCACGGTGCGGTTTCTGAACGAGGCAGGCGCGGTCGAGGACCGCGATTTCGTCGGCCTCTGGGCCACCAGCGTCCAGCATCAGATCGACCATCTGAATGGCCGCGTCTTTGTCGACCACCTGTCGCCCCTGCGCCGCAAGATGCTGGTCGCCAAGGCTGAAAAACTGCGGCGGACGGGATGAAAGTCATCTTCATGGGCACGCCGGAGTTCTCGGTCCCGGCCCTGCAAGCCATCGCGGCCCGCCATGATGTCGTCGCTGTTTATTGCCAGCCCCCCCGCCCCGCCGGACGCGGGCAGAAGGACCGGCCTTCGCCGGTACAGGCAGCGGCCGAGGCACTGGGCCTGCCGGTCCGCTACCCGGCAAATTTCCGCGACCCTACCGATGTCGCCGCCTTTCAGGCGCTGGGGGCCGATGCGGCGGTGGTTGTGGCTTACGGTCTGATCCTGCCGCCAGCGATTCTGGCCGCGCCCGGGTTCGGCTGCCTGAACATCCATGCCTCGCTTCTGCCGCGCTGGCGGGGGGCGGCGCCGATCCACCGGGCGATCCTGTCGGGTGATACAGAGACAGGCATCTCGATCATGCAGATGGAGGCCGGGCTGGACACCGGCCCGGTTCTGATGCGCGAAGCGACCGCGATCGGGGTCGAGGAGACAACGGGCCACCTGCATGACCGGCTGTCGGCGATGGGTGCGGCGATGATCGCGGACACGCTGGACCGGCTGCCGGGGCTGGCGGCAGAACCCCAGCCGGATACGGGCGTGACCTATGCCAAAAAGATCGACAAGGCCGAGGCGCGGGTGGATTGGACGCGCCCCGCCGCCGAGGTTGACCGGCTGATCCGCGGCCTGTCGCCCTTTCCCGGCGCCTGGTGTCTGGCGGGTGGTGAGCGGCTGAAACTCTTGCAGTCGCGCGTGGCAAGCTGTGCGGGCCAGCCCGGCCAGCGTCTGTCGGGTCTGACCATCGCCTGTGGTCAAGGCGCGGTCGAGGTGCTGGAAGCCCAGCGCGAGGGCAAGCGGCCCATGGCCGCGGATGAGCTTTTGCGCGGCAAGCCCCTGCCCGACCGGCTGGACTGACCCCTTTTCGCGCAGCCGCAGGGTCCCCATATTGGCCGGGGAAAGGGGACGAACATGCCCATTCTGGAAATTCTGATCATTGGCACCGCCGCAGGCTATCTGGTCACGCGCGCCATGCGGATGAACACCGATATGCTGACGACCATTGCGCTGGGCGTCTTTGGCACCTTTCTGGGGGGCTTGATCCTGCGTCTTTTCGCGGGTCTTGCCAGCTGGGCCTTTGCGCTTTTGGCTGCCATGCTGGGGGTTGTCGTGGTGGTGGCCCTGTGGCGGGCG
>CAZKJZ010000086.1:0-7873 GCA_964553145.1 uncultured Frigidibacter sp.
ACCTTTTGTCCATCTGCCACGCGCGGTCGGTCGCTTCTGCGCCACGGATATTCGTTTTGTGATCACGCAATTTTCTACAGTGATCACAAATGTCGCTTTTCCCGGCGAATCCCCATTTATCATTTTGCGACGAAGTCACTTTATGCCATGTCGGCACGGACAACAGCCATTTGCGGGACCCTGCCATGAACATCCATGAATATCAGGCCAAGGCGCTTTTGCGGACCTATGGCGCGCCGGTCTCGGACGGGCGCGTCGTTCTGAAGGCCGAAGATGCCAAGACTGCGGCGGGCGAGTTGGACGGGCCGATCTGGGTGGTCAAGTCGCAGATCCATGCCGGGGGCCGCGGCAAGGGCAAGTTCAAAGAGGCGGAGGCCGGCGACAAGGGCGGGGTGCGCATCGCCCGTTCGGTGGCCGAGGCCGCAGAACAGGCCCGCCAGATGCTGGGCCGCACACTTGTCACCCACCAGACCGGTCCCTCGGGCAAACAGGTCAACCGCATCTATATCGAAGACGGCAGCGACATCGCCCGCGAACTCTATCTGGCCCTTCTGGTCGACCGCCAGTCCAGCCGCATTTCCTTTGTCTGTTCGACCGAAGGCGGCATGGATATCGAACAGGTCGCCCATGACACGCCCGAAAAGATCCTGTCCTTCAGCGTCGACCCGGCCACCGGCCTTTCGGACTTCCACGGCCGCCGCGTCGCCTATGCGCTGGGTCTGGAAGGCGCGCAGGTCAAGCAATGCGTGGCGCTGATCAAGCTTCTCTACAAGCTTTTCGTCGAAAAAGACATGGAGATGTTGGAGATCAACCCCCTGGTCGTCACCAAGGACGGCGTGGTCAAGTGCCTGGACGCCAAGATGGGCTTTGACGGCAATGCGATCTACCGCCACCCCGATATCGCCGCCCTGCGCGACGAGACCGAGGAAGACCCCAAGGAACTGGCGGCCTCGAAGTTCGATCTGAACTATATCGCACTGGACGGCGAAATCGGCTGCATGGTCAACGGCGCGGGCCTCGCGATGGCGACGATGGACATCATCAAGCTTTATGGCGCCGAACCCGCCAACTTCCTGGACGTGGGCGGCGGCGCCACCAAGGAAAAGGTGACCGAGGCGTTCAAGATCATCACCAGTGACCCCAATGTCAAAGGCATCCTGGTCAATATCTTTGGCGGCATCATGCGCTGCGACATCATCGCCGAGGGCGTTCTGGCGGCGGTCAAGGAGGTTGGCCTGAAAGTGCCGCTGGTCGTCCGGCTGGAGGGCACCAATGTCGAGCTGGGCAAAGAGATCATCCGCAATTCCGGCCTGAACGTCATCGCCGGCGACAATCTGTCGGACGCGGCAGAGAAGATCGTGAAGGCGGTCAAGGGATGAAACTCAGCGTCACCGCCCCCTTGATAGTCGTAGGTCTGGCTATTCTTGCCGGCTGCACCAACACAACCGGCACAGCCATCCCCGTCAGCGTTGAAGGGCCGGTTGCTGCTGTGATCGTTCCGTCGGACAAGTCATCTGTGGGTCCTGGCCCAGCAGTTGTCGACGGTGCGATGGCCGCCGAGCTGTTCGCCGACATTTGCGGATCAACCTACCCCAATCTTAAGGCCGCAACCGCCAAGCTGGCCAAGGGCCCCTACCGGCAGCAGCCGCAGACAGGCACCTGGTATCACCGCGACCTTGATCTTTCATTCAAGATCATTCCCGAACAGCGCGCCTGTTCCCAGGTCTTTGGCACACAAGACGATGCCGGGCCGCTTGGCCTGCTGTACGCGGTCAGTGTCTCCAGCACCGACAAAGTCGCGATCGATCCGGCCAGCAATGCCACGATGACAAGCGGGCCGCATGGGTCGGTCTTCGAATTTGCCGTCACCGGCAAAGTGCGTGGTCGGTCCTATATTCATGCCGTCCTTTATGGGCGGCGATAGGTCGATGGCACCGGTGACCAACAGCAAACGTAGGGTGGGCGACCTCGCCCACCATTGAACCGAATGGTGGGCCAAGGCCCACCCTACGCAGGAGAGAATATGTCAGTCCTCGTCAATGAAAACACCCGCGTCATCTGCCAGGGCTTTACCGGCAGCCAGGGCACGTTCCATTCCGAACAGGCCATCGCCTACGGCACCAAGATGGTCGGCGGCGTGACGCCCGGCAAGGGCGGCACCGACCATCTGGGCCTGCCGGTCTTTGACAGCGTGCATGAGGCTGTGGCGAAAACCGGGGCGGATGCGTCGGTCATCTATGTGCCGCCGCCCTTTGCCGCAGACAGTATCCTCGAGGCGATCGACGCCGAAATCCCGCTGGTGGTCTGCATCACCGAAGGTATCCCGGTTCTGGACATGATGAAGGTCAAGCGTGCCCTCATCAATTCGAAAACCCGGCTGATCGGCCCGAACTGCCCCGGGGTCATCACCCCCAATGCCTGCAAGATCGGCATCATGCCCGGCCATATCCACCGGCGCGGCTCGGTCGGCGTGGTCAGCCGGTCGGGCACCCTGACCTATGAGGCGGTCAAGCAGACCTCGGACGTCGGCCTTGGCCAGTCGACCTGCGTCGGCATCGGCGGCGACCCGATCAAGGGTACCGAACATCTGGACGTCTTGGAAATGTTCCTGGCCGACCCCGAAACCCAGTCGATCATCATGATCGGCGAAATCGGCGGTTCGGCCGAGGAAGAGGCCGCGCAATTCCTGGCCGACGAGAAAAAGCGCGGCCGCTGGAAACCGACCGCGGGCTTTATCGCCGGCCGGACGGCGCCCAAGGGCCGCCGGATGGGCCATGCCGGTGCCATCGTCGCCGGTGGCAAGGGCGACGCCGAAAGCAAGATCGAGGCGATGAAATCCGCAGGAATCGTCGTGGCCGACAGCCCGGCGGGCCTGGGCGAAGCGGTGCTGAAAGCCATCGGCTGAACCGGCGCCGCCCAAAACCAGTAACGGCGCGGCCATCGACCCCGCCCCCTTCCAACAGGTCAAAGATGCCGATCGTCCGTATCGCCGACAAACTTCACTATTACGCCCATGTGCCGAAATGCGGCGGCTCTTCGGTCGAGGCCTATCTGCGCGACCGGTTCGGCAGCCTGGCCTTTCTGAACACCCGCTATCTGGATCAGCCCGAAGCGCTGCGCTGGACCCGCTCGTCGCCCCAGCATCTGGCGCTGGCCGACTTCCGCAGGCTGGTGCCAGAGGATTGGATCGCCAGTTCCTTTGCCGTGGTCCGCCATCCCTATCACCGGCTGGTCAGCGCCTTTCACTTTCAGGTCGAGGTCGAGCGGACGGTTGCGCCCCTCTGGTCCATCGACGACTGGTTCGACGATTGGCTGACCAAGGCCGATGCCAACCCGTTCCTGTATGACGGCCACCTGCGCCCCCAGTCCGACATCGTTCCCGAAGATGCCGTGACCTTCCATCTGGAACAGGGGCTGGATGCGGTGATCGCCCATCTGGACCATCTGGCGGGCAATCAGGACGGCCCGCGCGCCATGGGTCAGGAAAAGGTCCGCAAGGCCGGGGGCGGCCCCGAAGCCTCGCGCGAACGGCCCTCTGACGCGACGATGGACAAGATCGCCCGCTATTACGCCGAGGATTTCCGCCGTTTCGGCTATGATCCCGCCCAGACCGCCAAGCCCCCGCGCCCAAAGGCGGCGCCAGGCAGCCTGCTGAAACGGATCGCCGCAAAGCTTGGGGGGCGCTGATGATCACCGCCCCCATACCCACACCAGACCAGCGCCCCGGAGTCTGACATGACCGACCATCCCCAGAACGACCAGTTCCATGCCTCGTCCTTCCTGCAGGGCGCAAACGCTGGCTATGTCGACCAGATGTATGCAAGGTTTGCCGCCGATCCCCAGTCGGTCGACGGCACCTGGGCCGCGTTTTTCCGCTCGCTTGGCGATGATGAACGCGATGTGAAAAAGGGCGCGCAGGGGGCCAGCTGGACAAGGGCCGACTGGCCGCCCGTACCCGCCGACGACCTGACCGCCGCCCTGACCGGCGAATGGCCGGCCGAGGCCAAGGGTGCCGGCGACAAGATCCGCGCCAAGGCGGCAGAGGCCGGGGTGAAGATCACCGAAGATCAGGTCAAGCGCGCGGTTCTGGACAGCCTGCGTGCGCTGATGATCATCCGCGCCTTCCGCATCCGCGGCCATCTGGCCGCCGACCTTGACCCGCTGGGTCTGACCGAACGCGGTCAGCACCCGGAACTTGATCCCGCCTCTTACGGCTTTGCCGAGGCGGATATGGACCGGCCGATCTTTATCGACAATGTTCTGGGGCTGGAACATGCCTCGATGCGCCAGATCATCGACATCGTCCGGCGCACCTATTGCGGCACGTTCGCGCTGCAATACATGCATATTTCCGACCCCGCGCAGGCCGCCTGGCTGAAGGAACGGATCGAAGGGTACGGCAAGGAAATCACCTTCACCCGCGAAGGCCGCCGCGCCATCCTGAACAAGCTGGTCGAGGCCGAAGGGTTCGAAAAGTTCCTGCATGTGAAATATACCGGCACCAAGCGCTTTGGCCTGGACGGCGGCGAGGCGCTGATCCCCGCCATGGAAGCGATGATCAAGGTCGGCGGCGCGCATGGGGTCAAGGATATCATCATCGGCATGCCGCACCGCGGGCGCCTGAATATCCTGGCCAATGTGATGCAGAAACCCTACCGCGCCATCTTCAACGAATTCCAGGGCGGCAGCTTCAAGCCCGACAGCGTCGATGGCTCGGGCGATGTGAAATATCACCTTGGCGCCTCGTCCGACCGCAGCTTTGACGGCAACAGCGTCCATCTGTCGCTGACCGCCAACCCCAGCCACCTGGAGGCGGTGAACCCCGTCGTTCTGGGCAAGGTCCGCGCCAAGCAGGACCAGCTGGGCGATCAGGCCGAACGCGGCGCAGTGCTGCCGATCCTGCTGCATGGTGACGCGGCCTTTGCCGGTCAGGGCGTGATCGCCGAATGTTTCGGCCTTTCCGGCCTGAAAGGTCACCGCACCGGCGGCACGATCCATATCATCGTCAACAACCAGATCGGCTTTACCACCGCCCCTTCGTTCAGCCGCTCGTCCCCCTATCCGACCGACATCGCCCTGATGGTCGAGGCGCCGATCTTCCACGTCAACGGCGACGACCCCGAGGCGGTGGTGCACGCGGCCAAGGTCGCCACCGAGTTCCGCCAGAAATTCCACAAGGATGTGGTGCTGGACATCTTCTGCTATCGCCGCTTCGGGCACAACGAAGGCGATGAGCCGATGTTCACCAACCCGGCGATGTACAACCGCATCCGCAAGCAAAAGACAACGCTGCAGCTTTATACCGAACGGCTGGTGGCCGACGGGCTGATCCCCGAGGGCGAGATCGAGGATATGAAGGCCGCCTTCCAGTCGCGCCTGAACGAGGATTTCGAGGTTGCCAAGGATTACAAGCCTAACAAGGCCGACTGGCTGGACGGGCGCTGGAAATCGCTGACCACCAAGGATCTGGACAATTACCAGCGCGGTGAAACCTGGATCAAACCCGAGACGATGGCCGAGATCGGCGCCGCCCTGACCCGCGTGCCCGGCAATTTCGACCTGCACAAGACCGTGGGCCGCCAGCTCGAGGCAAAGGCGAAAATGTTCGAAACCGGCAAGGGTTTCGACTGGGCAACCGCCGAAGCGCTGGCCTTTGGTTCGCTTTTGACCGAGGGTTTCCCCGTCCGCCTGTCTGGTCAGGACTGTACGCGCGGCACGTTCAGCCAGCGTCATTCCGGCTGGGTCGACCAGACGACCGAGGAACGGCACTATCCCCTGAACCACATCCGCCCCGGCCAGTCGCGGTATGAGGTGATCGATTCCATGCTGTCGGAATATGCCGTCCTTGGTTTCGAATATGGCTATTCGCTTTCGGAACCCAACGCCCTGACCATGTGGGAGGCGCAGTTCGGCGATTTTGCCAACGGCGCCCAGATCATGTTCGACCAGTTCATCTGTTCGGGCGAGTCGAAATGGCTGCGCATGTCCGGCCTTGTCTGCCTGTTGCCGCACGGGTTCGAAGGTCAGGGGCCCGAACATTCCTCGGCCCGGCTGGAGCGGTTCCTGCAATTGTCGGCTCATGACAACTGGATCGTCGCCAACTGCACGACGCCGTCAAACTATTTCCACATCCTGCGCCGCCAGTTGCATCGCGACTACCGAAAGCCATTGATCCTGATGACGCCGAAATCGCTTCTGCGTCACCCGATGGCCGTGTCGGACGCAGACGATTTCACCACCGGCTCCTACTTCCACCGCTGCCTGTGGGATGATGCGCAGAAAGGCCATTCGACGCTGAAACTGAAGCCCGACGCCAAGATCAGGCGCGTCGTCCTCTGTTCGGGCAAGGTCTATTACGACCTGCTGGCCGAACGCGATGCGCGCGGGCAGGACGATACCTATCTTCTGCGCGTCGAACAGCTTTACCCGGTGCCCGGCAAA
Organism: uncultured Frigidibacter sp.; assembly: GCA_964553145.1. Taxonomy (GTDB): domain Bacteria; phylum Pseudomonadota; class Alphaproteobacteria; order Rhodobacterales; family Rhodobacteraceae; genus TMP-24. The sequence continues at coordinate 6,442 of CAZKJZ010000086.1, forward strand.
TCCTTGCGCACCGAACTGGGCCGCTTCCCGAACGCGGAATGGGTCTGGTGTCAGGAAGAGCCGAAAAATCAGGGCGCCTGGTTCCATATCGAACCCGAACTGGAACTGATCCTGACCGAGCTTGGCGCCAGGCACAAACGCCCCCGCTATGCCGGTCGCGCCGCCTCGGCCTCGCCCGCCACGGGTCTGGCAAGCAGGCACAAATACGAACAGGAAACCCTTGTGAAAGAGGCTCTGGGCTGACGCGCCCTGCCATGATGGAGCGAATGAAATGACCGATGTTATGGTGCCCTCGCTGGGCGAAAGCGTCACCGAGGCCACGGTGTCGACCTGGTTCAAGAAGGTCGGCGATGCGGTCAAGGCCGACGAGATGCTGTGCGAACTGGAAACCGACAAAGTGTCGGTCGAGGTTCCGGCCCCCGTCGCGGGCGTTCTGGCCGAGATCCTCGCACCCGAAGGCGCGACCGTCGACCCCAAGGCGCGCCTGGCGATCATCGCCGAAGGCGCCACCGCCAGTGCCACGCCCGCCGCCCCGACAGCGGCGAAGGATGTCGAGGATGCCCCGGCCGCGAAAAAGGCGATGGCCGAAGCGGGCCTGACCCGCGATCAGGTCCAGCCTTCGGGCCGCGACGGAAGGGTGATGAAGGACGATGTGGCCCGCGCCGTCGCCGCCCAGGCCGCCGCCGCCCCGGCCGTCGCCTCGGCCGTCCCGGCCCCGGCCGCCGCCCCCCGCGCGCCGGTCCCCGCCGACGATGCGGCGCGCGAGGAACGGGTCAAGATGACCCGCCTGCGTGCCACCATCGCCAAGCGGCTGAAGGATGCGCAGAACGTGGCGGCCATGCTGACGACCTATAACGAGGTCGACATGTCGGGCATCATGGACCTGCGCAACGCCTACAAGGATGCGTTCGAGAAAAAGCACGGCGTCAAGATGGGCTTCATGTCCTTCTTCGTCAAAGCCTGCTGCCATGCGCTGAAGGAAGTGCCCGAGGTCAATGCCGAAATCGACGGCGGCGACGTGGTCTACAAGAACTATGTCCATATGGGCGTGGCGGTCGGCACCCCCTCGGGCCTCGTCGTGCCCGTGGTGCGCGACGCCGATCAGATGGGCTTTGCCGCGATCGAGAAGAAGATCGCCGAACTGGGCCTGCGCGCCCGCGACGGCAAGCTCAGCATGGCCGAAATGCAGGGCGGTTCCTTCACCATCTCGAACGGTGGCGTCTATGGCAGCCTGATGTCCTCGCCGATCCTGAACCCGCCGCAATCGGGCATCCTTGGCATGCACAAGATTCAGGACCGCCCCGTGGTGGTGAACGGCCAGATCGTGATCCGCCCGATGATGTACCTGGCTCTCAGCTACGACCACCGGATCGTCGACGGCAAGGGCGCGGTGACCTTCCTGGTGCGGGTGAAAGAGGCGCTTGAGGACCCG
>CAZKJZ010000086.1:7973-9780 GCA_964553145.1 uncultured Frigidibacter sp.
CCTTCGACGCCCATGCCGAAGACCGCGATCAATCCGGCCTCTCGCTCCTGCAACTCTGGCGGGGCGCCGACGCGGCCCCCCTGGTCCTGGCCCTCTTCGAGGTGCACGACCGCGCCGCCGCAACTGGCTGGGTTCAGCGCCAGCGCGCCCTGACCGATCTGACCGACGCCCAGTTCCTGAGGGTCGCATGAGCCCCGAACTCACCGCCCTCGCCCTTTCGGGCCTGGTGCAATATGTCCAGTATGCCCTCTTCACCATTCCCGCGAATGTGGACCTTGGCACCCGCTACACCGCCAGCCCCCGCGATCTCCCGCCGCCCCGGCCCCTCTCGCTCATGACCGGCCGGATGCAGCGCGCCCTGAACAACCATTTCGAAGGGCTGATCCTTTTCACCCTCGCCGTGGTCGTCGTGACCCTTGGCCATCAGTCCAGCGCAGTCACCCAAGGCGCCGCTTGGGCCTACCTTGCCGCCCGGCTTCTTTATATCCCGGCCTATGCCGCAGGCCTCAGCCCCTGGCGGTCCGCCATCTGGGCCGTCGGCTTCTTTGCCACCCTGATCATGATCCTCGCCTCTCTTCTCTGACCCTTCATCAGTTCGCAAATATCCTCGGGGGGTCCGGGGGGCAGACAGCCCCCCGGCCTCCGCCAGAAAAAGGACCCGCCCCATGGCACAGTTTGACACGATCATCATCGGCGCCGGCCCCGGCGGCTATGTCAGCGCCATCCGCTGCGCCCAGCTTGGCCAGAAGGTCGCCGTCGTCGAAGGTCGCGACACTTTGGGCGGCACCTGCCTGAATGTCGGCTGCATCCCGTCAAAGGCGCTTTTGCACGCCAGCCATTCCCTGCACGAGGCCGAGGTGAATTTCGCCAAGATGGGCCTGATCGGCGCGCCGCCGACCGTCGACTGGGCACAGATGCAGGCCTACAAGGCCGATGTGGTGACGACCAACACCAAGGGCATCGAATTTCTGTTCAAGAAGAACAAGGTGACCTGGATCAAGGGCTGGGCCACGATCGCCGCCCCCGGTCAGGTCAAGGTCGGGGATGACGTGCACGAGGCGCGGCATATCGTCATCGCCACCGGGTCGGAACCCGCCCCCCTGCCCGGCGTGACGGTGGATGAGGAAACCATCGTCACCTCGACCGGCGCGCTGGCGCTGAAAACCATCCCCAAAAAGCTCGTCGTGATCGGCGCGGGCGTCATCGGCCTGGAACTCGGGTCGGTCTATGCCCGCCTTGGCGCGGATGTGACGGTCATCGAATATCTGGATGCCATCACCCCCGGCATGGACGGCGAGGTTCAGAAGGGGCTGGAAAAACTCTTGAAAAAGCAGGGGCTGAAATTCATCCTTGGCGCCGCCGTTCAGGGGGCCGAGGTCAGGAAGGGCCAGGCCACCGTCCGCTACAAGCTGAAGGGCGGCGATGCCGAACAGGCGCTGAGCGCCGATTGCGTCCTCCTCGCCACCGGGCGGCGCCCCTATACGGCGGGCCTCGGGCTTGACGCGCTGGGCGTCGCCCTGACCCCGCGCGGCCAGATCGTCACCGACCCCCATTTCGCCACGAACATCCCCGGCCTTTATGCGATCGGCGATGCGATCCAGGGCCCGATGCTCGCGCACAAGGCCGAGGATGAGGGGATGGCGGTCGCCGAAGTGTTGGCGGGCAAGGCGGGCCATGTGAACTATGGCGTGATCCCCGGCGTCATCTACACAACGCCCGAGGTCGCAAGCGTCGGCAAGACCGAAGAACAGCTGCAGGGGGAAGGCCGCGCCTACAGGGTCGGCCGCTTCCCCTTCATGGGCAATGC
>CAZKJZ010000087.1:0-2148 GCA_964553145.1 uncultured Frigidibacter sp.
CCCTGTGCCAAACCCCGGTCATGGGGATCGCCTTCCTCGTGAGGCTTGGGCCAAGGCGCCAATCATTCCACATGAAAGGATGCCCCCATGCCCGGTTTTGGCCAGATAACCCCTGCGCAACTTATGCGCCTGATCGGTACGCCCGATGCCCCCACCCTGATCGACGTGCGGACCGACGAGGATTTCGCCGCCGACCCGCGTCTGTTGCCCGGAACTTTGCGCCTGCCCCATGACCGGGTCGCGACCCATGCCCCCGCTTTGGCGGGCCGCGCGACCGTGACCATCTGCCAGCGCGGCCGAAAACTCTCGGAAGGGGCCGCGGCGATCCTGCGCAGCCATGGCGCCACCGCCGAGGTGCTGGAGGGCGGCTGGCTGGGCGCCGTCGCGGCGGGCCTGCCCGCCCTGCCCGCGCGCCTCTTGCCTGCCCCCGGCCAGTCCGGCCTGTGGGTCACACGCCACCGGCCCAAGATCGACCGGATCGCCTGCCCATGGCTGATCCGCCGCTTCATCGACCCGGGCGCGCGGTTTCTTTATGTCGCCCCGTCCGAAGTGATGGAAGTGGCCGAACGCTTCGGCGCGGAACCCTTTGATGTCGAGGGGGTTACCTATTCCCATCGCGGCGATCTGTGCAGCTTTGACGCCTTTCTGGATGATTTCGGCCTGCGGACCGAGGCGCTGGACCGGCTGGCGCTGGTCGTGCGCGCCGCCGACACCGACGCCCATGATCTGGCACCGCAGGCGGCGGGACTTCTGGCCCTGTCGGTCGGCCTGTCGCGCCAGTATCGCGACGATCTGGCGCAGCTCGACGCCGGGATGGGCCTTTATGACGCGCTTTATCGCTGGGCGCGGGACGGGTTTGACGAAGGCCATGACTGGCCGGCAGGAAGGGGCGCATAATGACCAGCTGGGGCGAGATGGTGTGCACCTTTGGCCGCATCGGCTGCCTGTCCTTTGGCGGACCGGCAGCGCAGATCGCGCTGATGCACAAGGTTCTGGTCGATGAAAAGCGCTGGCTGGCCGAGGCGGACTATCTGCGCGCTTTGTCCTTTTGCATGCTTCTGCCCGGCCCCGAGGCGATGCAGCTGGCCACCTATGCCGGCTGGCGGCTGCGCGGGGTGCCGGGTGGCCTTGTGTCGGGCCTTCTTTTCGTTGTGCCCGGCGCCCTGGTGATCTTTGCGCTTGCGGCCCTTTATGCCGCCTGGGGTGACCTGCCGCTGGTCAGCGCGCTCTTTCACGGGGTCAAGGCCTGTGTGGTGATCATCGTGATCGAGGCACTGCTCCGCGTTTCGAAACGGGCGCTGAAGGGCCGGGCAGAGCGGATCTTTGCGATCCTGTCCTTCCTGGCGCTTTTCCTGCTGCATGTCCCGTTTCCGGTCATCATCCTGATCGCCGCCGTTGCCGGAGCGGCCCTGCTGACGGCGCCCCCCGCGACCGGGGCGCCCGCGAGCAGCGGACATGGCCATCTTTTGCCCGCGCTGCTGATCGGCAGCGCCCTTTGGGCCGCGCCGCTGGTGCTGGCGCATCTGGCGGGTAACGCGCTTCTGACTGACCTTGGCCTTTTCTTTTCGAAACTGGCCATCGTCACCTTTGGCGGCGCCTATGCGGTGCTGGCCTATATGACCCAGACGGTCGTGCAGACCTATCACTGGCTGGGCACGGGCGAGATGATGGATGCGCTGGGTCTGGCCGAAACCACGCCGGGGCCGCTGATTCTGGTGACCCAGTTCGTGGGCACTCTGGCCGGGTTCAAGGCCGGGGGGTGGGGGCTGGCGCTGTTGGCCGGGCTGATGGTCCTGTGGGTGACCTTCGTGCCCTGCTTTCTGTGGATCTTCGCCTTTGCCCCCTATATCGACCGGCTGACCGCCCGCCCCCGCCTGCAATCGGCGCTGAAGGGGATCATGGCCGCCGTGGTTGGCGTCATCGGCAGCCTTGCCGTCTGGTTCGGGCTGCAGGTTCTGTTCCGGGGCAGCGTGACCCTGTCCCTTGGCCCGGTCCAGGCCCTGCTGCCCCGCCCCGAGACGCTGGACCCCGCCGCGCTGGCCATTGCGCTGGCTGCGGGATGGCTCTTGTTGGTGCGTCACTGGCCGTTGTTGTGGGTCCTGGCTCTGTCAGCGGTAACAGGCCTTTTGCTCTCGTTCCTGGGCTAAG
>CAZKJZ010000087.1:2248-9707 GCA_964553145.1 uncultured Frigidibacter sp.
GGCCCCCTTTCCTTCGGTCTGAAAACCCCTATGCTGGCCCCCAGCAAAAGGAACCTTGCCCGCATGGCCCGTAAGATCGACTATGGAAACCTGATGCACCGCGCCATGCGCGGCCTGATTCTGGAAGTGCTGAGCGATGTCGAACGGCACGGCCTGCCGGGGGACCATCATTTCTTCATCACCTTCGACACGGGCCACCCGGATGCCGCACTGGCCGACTGGCTGCGCGACCGCTACCCCGAGGATATGACGGTCGTCATGCAGCATTGGTTCGACGGGCTGAAGGTCGATCCGCAGGGCTTTGCCGTCACGCTGAACTTCGGCGATCAGCCCGAACCGCTTTATATTCCCTTCGACGCGATCCGCACCTTTGTCGATCCGGCGGTCGAATTCGGCCTGCGGTTCGAAACGCATGAGGCCGACGAGGACGAGGACGAGGACGAAGACGCGCCGATGGCCGAGGATGCCGAACCCGAACCGGGTGACCGCAAGCCCGCCGAGGTCGTCAGCCTGGACAAGTGGCGCAAGTAACGGCCGCAGGAGCCCCATGACAAGCCCGCGCGCCCTGTTCCTGCGCCGTCTGATCACCAACCCAAGGCAGGTGTCGGCGATTGCGCCCTCGTCCCGGTTTCTGGCGCGGGCGATGGTGGCTGGCCTCGGGCCCAAGACCGGCCGCGTCGTCGAATTCGGACCGGGCACCGGCGTCTTCACCCGTGCCCTGCTGCAGGCAGGCGTCCGCCCCGCCGACCTGACCCTGTTCGAACTTGATCCGGCCTTTGTGGCCAACCTTTGCGCCACCTTTCCCGGCGTGACGGTCCATCACGCCCCCGCCGATCTGGCAGCAAAGCACCTGGCGCCCGGCGTCGGCGCGGTCATCTCCGGCCTGCCTCTATTGTCGATGCCCGCCCCCGTGCGCCGCGCCATCGTCGGCGCCGCCTTTGACATTCTGGCCCCCGGCGCCCCCTATATCCAGTTCACCTATGGCGCCAAACCTTCGGTCCCCGCCGAGATCGTCGCCGAGATGGGGCTGCTGGTCGAAGAGACTGCCCATGTCTGGGCCAACCTGCCGCCCGCGCGCGTACACAGGTTCACCAGAAAATAGCGCTAACAGTGCGGTATGCGACAGCATACCGATTGAAACACCCGCCCGCTGCCCCTATGACGTGGCCAAAGCCACGGCAGGAGAAGGCGATGACCGCGACCCGTACCGAAACCGACAGCTTTGGCGCGCTTCAGGTGCCTTCGGACAAATATTGGGGCGCACAAACCCAGCGGTCGATCATCAACTTCCCGATCGGCTGGGAACGCCAGCCCGTGGCGATCATCCGTGCGCTGGGCGTGATCAAGAAAGCCTGCGCAATGGTCAATATCGCCCAGGGCGATATTGACGAGGCGCTGGGCCAGACCATCGCTGCGGCGGCCCAGGAGGTCATCGACGGCAAGTTCGACGACAATTTCCCGCTGGTCGTCTGGCAGACCGGGTCGGGCACCCAATCGAACATGAATGCGAACGAGGTGATTTCGAACCGCGCAATCGAGATGCTGGGTGGCGTGATGGGGTCCAAAAAGCCGGTCCATCCGAACGACCATGTGAACATGGGCCAATCCTCGAACGACACATTCCCCACGGCCATGCATGTGGCCATCGGCATGATGGCGCGGGATGTGCTGTTGCCGGGGCTGGAAAAGCTGTCCAAGGCGCTCTGGGTCAAGTCGGCCGAGTTCAAGGACATCATCAAGATCGGCCGCACCCATACGCAGGATGCAACGCCCCTGACCCTGGGCCAGGAATTTTCCGGCTATGCGACACAGGTCGACAAGGGGATCGCGCGGGTCAAGTTCTGCCTGCCCGACATTTACGAGCTGGCGCAGGGCGGCACCGCCGTCGGCACCGGGCTGAACACCAGGGTCGGTTTTGACAAGCGTGTGGCGGCAGCTATTGCCGGGATCACCGGCCTGCCGTTCGTCACCGCCCCGAACAAGTTCGAGGCGCTGGCGGCCCATGACGCGATGGTCATGTTCTCGGGCGCGCTGAAGACCGTTGCCGCCAGCCTGTTCAAGATCGCCAATGACCTGCGGCTTCTGGGTTCCGGCCCCCGGTCGGGTCTGGGAGAGCTGATCCTGCCGGAAAACGAACCCGGTAGCAGCATCATGCCGGGCAAGGTCAATCCGACCCAGGCCGAAGCGCTGACCATGGTCTGCGCCCATGTGATGGGCAATGATGCGGCGGTCGGCTTCGCCGGATCGCAGGGGCATTTCGAGCTGAACGTCTATAATCCGATGATGAGCTACAATGTCCTGCAATCCATGCAGCTTCTGGGCGATGCGGCGGGGTCGTTCACCGACAATATGGTGGTCGGGACCAAGGCCAATGTGGCGCGGATCGACAGGCTGATGAAGGAAAGCCTGATGCTGGTGACAGCGCTGGCCCCGACCATCGGCTATGACAATGCCACCAAGGTCGCCAAGACCGCGCACAAGAACGGCACGACGCTGCGCGAGGAAGCGATCGCCATGGGGCTGGTCGACGGTGAAACCTTTGACCGGATCGTGCGGCCCGAAGACATGATCGGACCCAGGGGCTGATGGCAAAGATCGTCAACCTGCGGCAAGCGCGCAAGGGCAAGGCCCGCGACGCGGCGCGCGACAAGGCGGACGAGAATGCGGCCCGGTTCGGCCGGACAAAGGGACAAAAGGCACGCGAGGCGGCGGATGCCGCCCGCGCCAAGGCGGAACTGGACGGCAAGAAGCGCGACGGGCGGGACTGACCGGTAAGTCCGCAGGCGCATGAGTGCCTTCATTGACGGCAGTGCATGGCTATCGCATTTGGTGGGCTCTCCCTCTCTGACCAAACCACGGCTCGCGTTGGGTGCCAATGTTTCGCCCCAACATCGCGCCCCGGACTTGATCCGGGGCCTCTTGGCCCGGCAGAGGCCCCGGATCAAGTCCGGGGCGCGGGGGGGGCGCATATAGGTCAAATGCGATAGCGATGGACGATAGTGTCTGGTCACTTGCACAATCCCGGACCTCGGACCATTCTGCCGCCATGTCGCCCCGTCCCGCCAAACATTCGCTGACGCTGAACGGCCACCGCACCAGCGTGACGCTGGAGCCGGACTTCTGGGATGCGTTCTGCGATCTGGCGGCGCGGCGCGGGATGGCGCTGAATGCCTTGGCAGCCGAGGTGGACGCGGAACGCGCCGGTCAGGATATGGGTCTGGCGACGGCGCTCAGGCTTTATGTCCTGCGCGCGCTTCGGGCCGAGGCGGTTCAGGCCCGGGGCGAGAGTTTGCGATCCGACGCGCGCTGACCGAACCTGCCCTGCGCCAGATCCTGCTGAAAGATGCGCTGCAATTCGTCGCGCGACAGCGCGGGTTCGGCGCTTTTCAGCCCGACCATGCTGCGCCCCCAGTTCCAGGCCGGAACTGCAATGCGAAACAGGCTGATGGCCGCAGCATGAGCGACCGGTTCCTCTTTCTTCGACCCGCCGAAATCCATCGACACACCCCCAGACAACCGAGAACCCCAAATTGACCCGGCAGCCATTACTGATCGGTAAAGACTTGCGGCAAGCTGTGGCGAAATTGCGGCGAAAAAACCAAGCTTTATACGGAATCTGCCCATGACGCGGCGTAAAAGCGATCCGACCCGGCCGCATCGTTTCCATTCAGGCCATAAAGCCACGAATATTGTTCATCAATCGAACAAAATTGACGCTGACAGCCCCCCGCCCTTGCATTTCGCGACTCACCCCCGGCGCGGGATCATATCCAGCCATATGCCGTCGCGCGACCGGACGGTCAGATGGGCGACCGGCACCGGCACATGGCCCGGAACCAGGCCCGGGCGAAAGTGCCGCAGGATCATGGCCAGGATCAGCGGCCCTTCGATCATCGCGAACCCGGCGCCCGGGCAGACGCGCGGCCCCGCCGAAAAGGGCAGATAGGCGCGGCGGGCCGAGGCGCGCCCCGCCTCGGTCTGCCAGCGGTCGGGGTCAAAGGCGTCGGGCCGGTCCCACAGCCGTTCATGCCGGTGCAGGTGCCAGGGCGACAGGATGATCTGCGCCCCCGGCGCCACCTGCCGCCCGCGCAGATCGACCGGGCAGCGGTTTTCGCGCACCATCATCGGCACCGGTGCATAAAGGCGCAGCGTTTCACGAAAGATGTCGCGGATGAAGCTTAGACCCGCGATGTCGGAAAAGTCCGGGTTGTCCGGCAGGCCGTCAGCCTCGTCAACTGCACGGGCCTGACAGTCGGGGTGACTCGCGATCAGATAGAGCGCCCAGGCCAGCGCCGCCGCCGAGGTTTCATGCCCGGCCAAGAAAAAGATCGCGACCTGATCGGTCATTTCCTCGGGGCTGAACCCCTGCCCGGTTTCGGGATCGGTCAGCGTCATGATCCGTGTGGCCAGATCGTCGGGCGCGCTGCCCTGACCGATCGCCTCGGCGCGGGCGCGGGTCAGGGCGCCGATCAGCTGCCTGATCCGCGCCGCTGCGACCCGCGTCCGCCGCCGGTGGAGGCGCGGCACCCAGGCAGGCAGCGGCAGGGCGGCGCCGAGGTTCAGAAGCGGTTGCACCCGCTGATAGGCGCGAAAGGCCGCAAAGACCTCGGCCGCGGCACGATCCTCGATCGGCAGGGAAAAAAGCGTGCGAAAAATCACGTCGGCCGCCGCGTGACTGGTCAGCGCCTCGACCTCGATCCGACCGCCTGCACCCAGCCGGACGACGGCGGCCCGGGCGGCGGCGGCCATGGCGGGAAAACTGTCGCGGACCCGCCCGCCCTCGAACGCCGGGTCGATGATCCGGCGCTGGCGCTGCCATTCCGCGCCATTGGTCACAAAGACCGAGCGGCCCAGAAGCGGCGCCAACCCTTCGCGGACGCGGTCCGACTTCGGGAAATCACCGGGCCGTTCGCGCAGGACCAGATCGACAAGGGCCGGGTCGTTGCACAGATAGGACCGGAACAGGGGCGTGCGGAATTCGGCCATCCAGGCCCGGTAAAGATGCGCGGGCTGCGCCGACAATATGTCGCGCCGGAAAAGCCTGAGATAGCGCCAAAGACCGACCCGCCCCTCGCGGGGCGCGGGTTTGGGCGGCAGACTCATGGCTGTACCCGCCCGAACGGGTTCAGGGGCATCAGGACCCGGCTTTTCGACGGCGCCCGCCCGGCAAACCGCGCCGCCAGCGTCTGCGGCCCGGCGGTGATGGCGAAATAGTCATAGATTCCGGGCCGGTCAAAGGCGCAAAGATATTGAAAATGCAGCCGGAAATAGCGCCGCCGCAACGCCTGCCAACGTTCGGGCGACAGGGTCTGGCTGAAGGCCGCCGAGATGACCAAGGGCCAGCGCTTGCCCGGCCCGGCCATCCCCGACACCGACACGGGATCGCACAGGGCAAAGGAACAGCCGTCGCCCGGCGCGGTCACATCGACCCAGGTCAGTTCTGGGCGTTCCGAGAGATAGGCCAGATCGTCGCGCAGGCGCGTGGCGCCACGCAGATAGCTGACCATCGGTACCACATGGCCCAGCGTCAGAAGCGACAGGGCCGGCCCCGGCCCCGGTTCGGCCCGCCCGTCGCGGATCAGGTCGGCCAGCACCGAAATCGCCAGATGCGCGCCCGAGGAATGGCCTACCACCAGCACCTCGTCCCAGTCCTCGTCCATTGCCGCGGCGATCCGGGCACGAAAGGCCGCAAGCCGCGCCTGCAGCCGCAACGGGTAGGCGCCGCCTTCAATGGTGGTGAACGCATAGTCATGCATCAGATACCAGGCATAGACCCGCCTGTCGAAATGCCGGAACAGGGTCAGGACCAGCGTCGCCGTGCCCAGCGACAGGGCCAGCGACAGGGCCTGCGTCAGCGGCCAGGCACTGCCGTCAAAGGCCACCAAAGCAAAGCGCCCCATCATCCAGCCCATGATCAGCGCCACGGCCAACTGACCCAAAAGCAGCAGGATCGGGTAGAGCGCGGCAATCATCGGCCCCTTGCGCAGGCGGATCAGCCGGAACAGCGCCCCGGTGCCGATATAGGCCCAGGCTGTCGAGAAAAGCTGCCGGTAGGTTGCCCAGATCCCCTGCCCCATCGACGCCTGCACGATATCCGACCAGCCCAGAATTTCGACCGCCGCCGCCACATCCCGGCCTTGAACCCGCGCGCCCAGCCGGAAGCCATAGCTTTCGGCCCCAGGCGCGGCTTCCAGCCTGATCTCATGGCCCGATATGTGGCACTGAAGCCGCGCTTCGGTGCGGTAAAGCTCGCGGTAGCGGCGCGGCGGGAACGGGTCATAGCCCGGAATATAGAATACCCGGCGGCTGCGGACCGGGGCGGCGGCCGACGATTCCGCCCCGCTCACAGATCGGTGCCAGCCAGATGCCGGCCGACGATCAGCCCTATCTGGCCGGAGTTTTCGGCGATCAGCCGGTCAAAGGCGGTAAAAAGCGCGCGGTTCAAGCCCCGCCCTGCCGGGCTGTCGCAAAAATCGACATAGGTCTGCAGGTCGGCATCGCTGAGCGATCCATAGGCAAGCACGCCAAACGCCCGCAGCCAGTCCTGCGTCGATGTACGGATGTCCGGCTCCTGCGCCGCGACCTCGGCCAATATGTCCGCCTCGGCGACCGGCGCGCCCGGCACCTTGGCCTTGGCCAACCCCTGAAAGAAGGCCGTATTGGCGTTCAGCGCGGCCGCGACATTCATATCCTCCAGCTGGTTCACCTGAATGAACCGGTCGATCAGCGCCAGATGCGGATCGCTTTCGATCTCCATCCGCTGAGCGCTGGCCTGCGCTTCGTCCCTGACCGTCTCATCCAAGAGGCCCCGGCGCGCGGTCAGTTCGCGCGCCACCAGATCGCGGCCAAGGTGCGTCGCGAAAAATGCCTCGACCGGCGCCGGATCCAGCCCTTCGTCGGTCAGGACACCCGTCAACAGCCGCCGAAAGCGCGCCTCGGCCCCCGCCGGATCATGGATCGCCGCAAGTTCGGCCTGAAAGCCGCGGGCGCGGCCCTCGGGCAGAAACTGCTCCTCCAGATCGCGCGCATAGCCCGCCCCCTCGTCCGCCATGACCGGGAAGAGGGCATGAAGGTCCAGCGCCTGCATCACCCGGTCCGCCATCGCCTGCGGGTCGGGCTGCACGACCGCCACCTCGGCCCGAAGGGCGGCACCGGGCAAAGCGGCACAGGCGGCAAGGATCAGGGCAAGAACAAAGAGACGCGGCATGGGGCACCTTGCAAAGACCCGCCAAGGCTACCCCGAGCCGCGCGCCCTGCCAAGCACCGAGCGTTCCGCCACCCCGCAGCCAAATATGTGCGCCCGCGCGATTTTCCGGTTGCAACCCCCGCCCCGCCCCGCTACATGCCCCCCAACGGCGACGCCTGACGCGGAGAGGTGGCAGAGTGGTCGAATGCGGCGGTCTCGAAAACCGTTGTCGGTGCAAGCCGACCGTGGGTTCGAATCCCACCCTCTCCGCCA
>CAZKJZ010000088.1:0-9558 GCA_964553145.1 uncultured Frigidibacter sp.
CCAGTTCCTTGGTCACGACCTTATCTTCGTGTCCACAAAACCGGCAGCAGCTCACCAGGCTGGATTCACAAGATGAATCCCTCACGCGATTTATGCAACAGAGCCGCGACAAATCCCGAAGTGTGAAGCCTGTGGACTTATTGTAATTAAGGGCACAAGAACGTTCCAGAACGCCCCGATCCCGCAGAATCTGATTTATTGGGGTACGGTGACACCAGCGTTTGACTTGACGCACCGTCGCACCTAGACACGAGGCCAAGAAACCACAGGTCGGGTGTCGGGAAGAAATGGCAGACAAGGCGCACATCCCGTCGGCAGGCGTAGGCCCGTCCGATGACATGCGTATGGATTTGTCCATTGCCGACCAGCTTGGCTATTGCTTGCGCGTGGCACAGGACGCGGCAGCGGATTCGCTGCAGCGCTCGGTCGCGAATTTTCGCCCGGGTCGGCTGGCATTGTTGATCGCAATTTTTGACCGACCAGGGCTGAACCAGACGGAATTGGCCGAGATGGCCAAACGTGACAAATCCACGGTAACACCGGCAGTGGTACAGTTGGAACGGGCAGGGCTGATCCGACGGGAACGGATCGACCAGCGCACTTACGGGTTGTACCTGACCCCAAAAGGCGATGGCTTTCGACAGGAGTTGTTGCAGGCGGCACAGCTGCACGACAACAAACTGACTACCATTCTTGGCGCAGATACTCGTGAAACCCTGATCCAGCTTCTGCGCAAGTTGACCGTCGCCTTGAATGAAATCTGATCAGGGCGCCTGAATAAGAAACGTTCCGCAACAATGAAAAAGCCCGGCGCAACAAAGCGCCGGGCCAAGGGATTCCGGAAGGGATCACTGCATTTCGGACGCCAGCGCGTAGTCCTCGCCGACCACGTTGAACAGGCCGTAGACGCCCGGCACGTCGCCGTTCGCATCAAAGTTCACTTCACCCGATGCACCCTTGTAGTCGATGGCTTTGCCCGCAGCGATCAATTCCTTCGCCTTCGCCCATTCGCCAGGCCCAACGGGTTCGCCGGTGCCGTTTGAAATGGCGCGCAATGAGGCGGCAAGCTTGGTCTTGTCACCGCCCGCCTGCTCGATCGCCAGCGCCGTCATAAAGACCGCATCATAGCAGTTGGCGACAAAGGCCGCATTCGGGTCGCCACCGGCCTCTTTGAGGGCCGCATTGAAGGCCGTCAGACCATCCGACGCCGATCCAATTGGGGCCGAGACGGTGAAGTTGGCCAAATTCTCGGCACCCAGCGCGGTGATCGGCGTCTTGCTCTTCATCCCGTCGGCACCGATGTAGTTGGTGAAGAACCCGTTCTCGATCGCTTCGCGCAACACGGTAAGACCGGCCCCATCGGCGTAATCAAAGATCAGCAGCGTGTCGGCGCCGCCCTTGGCCAGTTCGGCCAAATCAGACCGGAAAGATGCCTTGCCTTCTTCGTGGGCGGCATAGCCGGCAAGCGTTCCACCGCCCTTTTCGTATTCGGCCTTGAAGGATTCCGCCAAGCCTTTGCCGTAGTCGTTGTTGATGAAGGACACAGCCACCGTCTTGGTGCCCTTGGCCAACAGGGTCCCTGCCAATGCCTGGCCCTGATATTCGTCCGACGAGATGGTGCGGAACACCAGGTCCTTGTCGTCCAGCGTCGTCAGGGCGGGCGACGTGCCGGTTGGCGTAACGGCCAGAACCCCCGCGGGGATCGTTACCGAGTTTGCCGCCGAGATTAGCGCCCCGGAACAGGTTGGCCCGACAATCGCGATGGCACCCGAGATGTTGACCAGTTTGCAGACGGAATCGGCCGCGACCTTCGGGTTGCACCCATCATCGCCAATCACGCCAGTCAGCGTGTCACCCGCAAGAATGCCGCCTTGGGCATTGATCTGCTGGACCGCGAGGTCATAGGCCTTGAGCATATCCGGCCCCTGAGCAGCGGTCGGACCGGTCACGCCGGTCACCAGGCCGATGGTCACTTCGGCCGCAATCGCGCTGCCGCAAAGTGCCGATGTGGTCACAAGCGCCGCCATCAGCGGCCGCAGTACGTTGTATTGCAGCGTCATGGTCGTCTTCCTCCATTCTTGATTTGGGTCGTCGGTGTGACTGCGCGGGCGACCTTGCCTAGGGTCGAGGCGGTGGCCGTGACAGGATTTCGGGAAGAATGCCGCCGGGGCCGTAGCGCAGCACCAACTGCAGCATCAGCCCGATCAGGAACACGCGCAGGTACTTGGCTTTCAGTGCGACAAGGGTTGGCAGCAGACCGGTCACGAGCTCGGATGCGGACCAAATCGTCCAGACGACGATGACGCCAAGGATGACGCCCCGATTGTTGCCGGACCCCCCAAGCGCGACCATGATCCAGATCAGGAAACTGACGATCAGCGGGTCCACGGCGTCAGGGTTCATGCCACGGTTCAAATGCGCGTAAAGTGCGCCTCCCAACCCCATGATCGCCGCGCCAAGGATAAAGGCCTGCAAATGCCGCGCGGCCACGTTCTTGCCCATCGCCATCGCAGCGGCCTCGTTGTCGCGAATGGCGCGCATCATCCGCCCTCAGGGCGACATGCCCAACCGCTCGGCCAGCCAATAGGCGGCGAACAGCAGCAGGGCGCAGAGCAGGAAATAACTGGCTTGCGACGCGGTATAGGGCAGGTCCCCGAACGGACGCGGCACACCATTGACGCCGCGGGCAGAGCCGGTCAGCCAGTCTTCTGACCGGGCCACAAGGCGGATCGTTTCGGCAACGCCGATGGTGACGATGGCCAGATAGTCGCCTCGGAACCGCAGGCAAAGTTTGCCAACGGGCCAGGCCACCGCCGCGCAGGCGAGCATGGCCGCGGCGATACCGACAGGCACGGGCAGCCCAAAGCCGCCAAGTTGATCAGCCACATCGGGTGCGGTCAGGATGGCAGAGGCATAGGCCCCAACGGCAAAGAACCCGGCGATGCCGACATTGAACAGTCCGGCAAACCCCCACTGGACATTCAGCCCCAGGGCCAAACAGCCATAGATGCAGAAGAAGGTCGAAAGATAGAGCGCGTAGTTCAGCAGGCCCAGGAAATCCATCGCATCACCTTCAGAGAATTTTGCCCTTGAACAGTCCGGTCGGTCGCAGAAGCAGCAGCACCAGAAGGATCGCAAAACCGCTCAGCGCCTTGTATTCGCCGGGCAGCACCAGAACGGATAGCTCTTCGGCAATACCGACAATAAAGCCGCCGACCACCGCGCCTTCGACCCGACCAACACCGCCCAGGATGGCAGCGGCGAACATTGGCAGCAGCACGTTCCAGCCCATCATCGACTTGAGCTCGGTCGTCAGCCCGAGAAAGAAACCGGAAATCGCGCAAAGCCCGCCGACGATGGCCCAGGTCAGGATCACCACTTGTCGGTTATCGACCCCTGAGAGGAGTGCGAGGTTGCGGTTGCTTGACATGGCCCGCATGGCTTTGCCCCAGCGCGTTTTCTGCAAGAACAGGAACAGCGTCAGGATCGTCAGACCCACAGCCGCCAAAGCAGCCAATTCCGATCCGCGTATCTGAATTCCCATCAGATCGGTTGGCCGCGAGATACCTGAGCTGTAGCGCATCGTCTCGACGCCCCAGATCATCTGGATCAGCGAGCGCAGCATCAACGCGACACCCAGCGAGGCCATGGTGGTGAATATCTTGGGTCTCTCGCGCAGGTGGGCATAGAACAGCCGGTCTGCACCCACTGCAATTGCCGCCGTCGTCAGGATGGCAAACGGCAACGCCGCATAGGGTGAAATTCCGGTCGCGGCCACAAGTGCCAGTGCGGAAAATGCTCCGAACGTAGCCATGTCGCCATGGGCAATATGTGCATGGCGCATGATGGAGAACACGAGCGTGATGGCGATGGCACCAAGCGCATACTCGGCCCCCAAAACGACCCCTGGAACAAGATAGAAGTTCAGAAAATCCATTCCGCTGCCCTCTCAACCGCCCAGGAAAGTTGCGGCCACCGACGGGTCGGCCAGAAGTCCGGAACCGGTTCCGTCCAGCCGGTTTCTGCCGCCAACCAGGATGTAGGCGCGGTCACAGAACGCGAGTGCCTGTTTGGCATGTTGCTCGACCAGCAGGATGGACACGCCCGCATCCCGCACGTCGCGGCAAATGCGGAAGATCTGGTCCATGTACTTGGGCGAAAGCCCCGCTGTCGGCTCGTCCAGCAGCAGCACTTGCGGATCAAGCATCAAGGCACGACCCATCGCCACCATCTGCCGCTGGCCTCCGGACAAGCTGCCCGCGATGGTCCGGGATTTTTGGCGCAGATCCGGGAACAGGCCGTAAACCCGGTCGCAAGCGGCAGAGAAGTCGCCTTTGCGCAGAAAGGCGCCAACCTCCAGGTTTTCGTGAACCGTCATTTCGCCAAAGATATTGTCGACCTGCGGCACATAGCTGACGCCCGCCTGAACGATCCGGTTCGGCTGCCACCCGGTGATGTCCTGGCCCGCAAAGGTGATGGTGCCACCACGCACCTTTAGCAGGCCGAAGAACGCCTTCATGGCCGTCGACTTGCCAGCACCGTTCGGCCCGATGATGCCGACGATCTCGCCCTTGTTGAGGGTCATGTTCAGATCAGTCAGGATATCGGCATCACCGTATCCGGCGCGCAGACCTTGCATTTGAAGAATGGGGTTCATGCCGCACTCCCGTGGGCTTCGCCCAGATAGGCTTCCGGCACGCGAGGGTCGGACCGAACCGTTGCGAAGTCGCCTTCGACCAGCACGCTTCCTTCGGCCATGCAGATGACCGGATGGCAAAGTTTGCTGATCGTTTCCATGTCGTGCTCGATCAGGATGAACGTCAGGCCGCGCTTCTGGTTGAGATAGAGGATCTTCTCTTCCAGTTTGCGCAGAAGCGTCCGGTTGACGCCCGCCGCGGGCTCGTCCAGCAGGACCAACTTTGACCCGGTCATCAACGTGCGACCAAGCTCCAGGAGCTTTTTCTGCCCCCCCGACAACCGTCCGGCGCGTTCATAGGCCACATGCGTCAGTTCCAGGAACTCAAGAACCTCAAGGGCAAGGTCCAGGTTTTTCTTTTCCGCAGCGGCCACCCGTCCCGGTGCCAGCCAGGCGTTGAACAGCCGCTCGCCGGGCTGGTCAGACGGCACCATCTTCAGATTTTCGATGACGGTCAGGCTGTGAAACTCTTGCGGAATCTGGAATGTCCGGACAAGTCCGCGTTTGAACCTTTGGTCTGAGCCAAGGCGTGTGACGTCTTCTCCGTCAAAAATGATCTTGCCGGACGCGGGCCGGTATGCCCCCGCGATCAAGTTGAAAAGTGTCGTCTTGCCCGCGCCATTCGGCCCGATAAGGCCGGTGATAGAGCCTTTGGGCACAGAGATGGTGCAATTATCAGTCGCCCGGAATGGGCCGAAATTCATGTACAGGGATTGGCACGAAAGCAGCGCGGACTCTGGTTTGGCCACCCCTGTTATTGCGCAACACCCGCCTGTGAATTGCGTTGGGTCAATGTGTCAATGTGTCAATGTGTCAATGTGTCAATGTGTCGATGGCCGAGGCAAGCCGTCGCATGCCTTCGCCGATGCGGGGAACCGGGCAATGCGAAAAGCTGAGCCGAAGAGCGTTCCTGCCCTGTCCCGGAGGAGAGAAGGCGGCCCCAGGAATGAAGGTGACACCCATTGGCGCCGCCAGCCGCAAAAGCTCTTCTGCATCAATGGCTTCTGGCAAGGTCAGCCAGAAAAAACATCCTCCGTCCGGCAGATTCCATGCCGCGCGGTTGCCAATCTCGCTGCGCAAAGCCGAGGCAAGTGCATCGCGGCGGGCGCGGTAATGATCGCGCAGCCGCGCAGTGTGCGCTTCAAAGGCGCCGTCCATGAACCGCGCCAGCACCATTTGCGACAGGGAACCGGGTTGCAGGTCTTCGGTCTGTTTCAGCAGCGCCATTTTCTCGATCATGGCGCTGGCCCCCACGGTCCAGCCGATGCGGAAACCGGGAACGGCCGATTTGGAGAAGGTCCCAAGATAGACAACGCGCGATTGCTCGATTGTGCCGTCACCGATATCCAGCGACAGGATCGGCGTCGGGGCCGTGCCGCCATAGCGCAGCGCCTCGTAAGGATCGTCCTCGATCACCACCGCATCGCGTTTGCGGGCATCGGCCAGAAGTGCGCGGCGCTCGTCCAGGGTCAGGGTCTGGCCGGTGGGGTTCTGGAACGTCGGCGTCACGTAGACCAAGGGTACAGCCGTCCCGGCGGGCAGCATCTCGGCAGTCACCGCCGCCGTTCCCAGGGCGGCAAAGACCTGCAGCGCGCCGGGATAGGAATGGCGGTCGACCAGAACCCTGTCGCCCGCGTTCAGCAAGGCTTCGGACGCAAGGTGAAGCCCCTGCTGCGAGCCGTTGGTGATCAGCACGTTCTCTGGCGCGCAGGTCACACCAAGCGCGGCCATGTGGGCGCAGATCGCGCGGCGCAGCGGCAGGATGCCTTCGGTCGGTCCGTATTGCAGCGCGATCTCGGCGCTGGCCTTGTCGGACATGATCGCGGCCAGGATCGAACCCAGCACCTCGGTCGGAAAGACAGTTTCATCCGGCGCGCCCGCGCCGAAGGAAATCGTGTCCTCGGCCTGCGGAATTCGGTCCAGCCCGCGGATGACCGAAGGCAGTGCCCGGCGGGCATGGTCCGAAAAACGTTCTGTCCAGTCCGGCATCATCGCCCCCCCCTTCAAGGTGCCGTTCTTGTCGATCGGCCTAGCCCTTGATCTGAATGTCGAGCAGCGCAAAACGCCTCTGGCTGGTGACAACCTCGATCGCTTGGTCCAGTGCCGCCGCCAGATCTTCGCCACGCTCGACGCGCTGCGCCCAGGCGCGGCTGGCCTTGGCGACGCTGGTAAAGTCTGGGCTTGGGGACAGGCCGACCAATGGCATGTCATTGCTGCGCGCGGCATAGCCGCCCGGATAAAGCCCCGAGACTGAGGCCCTGACCGCGCCCCAACCGGCGTTGTTCAGCACCAGAAGCAACAACGGTATGTCATTGGCTTCGGCAATCTGATGGCAGGCGACCGGATTGGCGAACATGTAGGAACCGTCGCCCATTGTCGCCACAACCAGCCGGTCGGGATCACCAAGCTTCATGCCCATTGCTGCCGGGAAACACCAGCCGAGGCCGCCGGAATGGGGCCCCTGATACCAGCCCTTGTGCTGCTCTGCTCGAAAGCTGTCGGCCAGGCATCCAAGCTCTGAGAAGACCACACTACGGCGGCCTTGCAGAGCACGGGCCAGACACTGGCTGACCCATTCCTTGCTCATCCGTCCAGTGCTGCCGACCTGCGCCTTTTGCGCCCCCGCCGCACGCAGGCTTGCCCCCGCCCCGGCCACCCGGTCGCGGCGGGCGGACAGGTCGGCCTCCTGCGCGGTGGCAAGGGGGGCAAGGGCGGCTTCCAGCGCCAGAATCGTGCGCCCGGTCGGACCGGCCAGCGACAGGTCCGCCTGAAAGTTCCGCACCGGGAAACGGGCGTAAAGCGGGTCCTCGCCGATATGGATCACCTTCGCGTCCGGATGCAGCTTGTGGACGGCCGGGCTCCAGGGGGCCAGGCAATCGACGACCAGAATGACATCCGCCGCGCCGATCCAGGGAACCAGGCCTTCGCCGCAGTTCATCGGGTGGCTGCCGGGTAGCGAAGGCGAGATCATCCAGTACTGGACCACCGGGATGCCCCAGGTCAGGGCCAACCGGCCAAGCGCGGCGAATCCCTCTTCGCTTTCCGGGCCACGCTGCGCGATGATCAGGGGGGCCTTGGCCTTGGCCAGCAGATCAATGGCCTGTCCAAGCGCGCCTGCGTCGGGCGATGCGATGGCCGGGGCGATGCGGGCTGGGCCGGTGACCCTGTCTTCGGGGATCGGCTCGCACAGAACCTCGCGCGGCAGGCTCAGATAGACCGGGCCCTGCGGGGTCGAGGTGGCAACGGCCAGCGCGCGGTCGACGACCTCGCCCACCTGTTCGGGGAAATGCAGTTCATAATCCCATTTGGATGCCTCACGAACCAGCGCGTGCTGATCGCGCATTTCCTGGCCCCAGCCGATCGGCACGGTGCGCCCACCGAAACGCCCTTTTTCCATCACCGGGGTCCGGCCGGAAAACAGCAGCATCGGCACATGTTCGGTGGCGGCGTTGATCGCGCCCATGGCGGTGTTGGCCAGCCCGACATTGGTATGGACAATCACCGCCTGCGGACGGCCCGTGGCCAGATAATAGCCATGCGCCATGCCGACCGCCGCGGTTTCATGTGGTGCCGTCACGGTGCGCGGCAGCGGCAGGCCCTTGGCCTTTGCCTCGGCAAGCCCCTCGATGATCGGCGGAAAGTCGGTGCCGGAATTGGCGAAGATGCAGTCGACGCCCAAAGCTGAAAGTCGCGTCAAAAGACCGCCGCCGGCCGTAATCTTCTTGTCCGCCGTATCGGTCATCCGCCCACCCAATCCTAAGGACTCAGTCTGAAGTCGCATATAGTTTGATAGCCAACTGTTTGCAATAAAATAGTTGTGCCGAATTTTTTGTGCGCTCGCAGACTCGTCGCTCCCCTTTTGTCAACCTACTTGATCCGTAAGAATATTCAGTCTGAACCAAACAGCCGGGGGTCGGCCAAAACCGCTCTGGGGTCTTGCGGAAGCCGGTTCGGAATACGGACGCAGACGTACCGTTCCGGACGCCAAGGTGACGATCATTGCGGGTGAAGGCGATGCGGTCCCCGGCGGCGAAGGCGCGCGGGCCGGTGTCGGTCTCGACCAGAATCTCGGGTGCCGACGCGTTGTCAGTTCGCAAAGCGCTGCGGATCGCCTGGTCCAGTGCGAAGACATCGCGGCGGCGATGCGCGAAGATCAGACGGGTTCGGGTGGCGGCGGCATCCGCCTCAATCTGGTCGGCCAGATAGGTCTCGACGAGTGCGGCGAGGGCCGCGTCGCGATTTGTGCGCCGGTGGACCGCGCCATCCTGATCATAGGCACGGAAGGCCGCCTCGGCGCGCCCCTCGGCGAGATCGCGGGAGGCCTGCCGCTGCCAGAGCGCCTTCTGACGGTGAATCTCTGACAATCTGGCGGCGCCGTACCGCTCCAGAAGGCGCCGGAAGGGCGTGCCAGCCTCGATCGGCTGCAACTGGTCGGGATCGCCGACCAGCACGAGCTTTGCGCCGACGCCCTCCAGCTTTTGTGCAATACGTGCCATCTGCCGTGTGCCGATCATGCCGGCCTCGTCGATCACCAGGACCTCGCCGGGCCCGATTGGCTCCGACCCGTTGCGCCAGCTGAGTTCGAGCGAGGCGAGGGTGCGGCTGGGGATGCCGGAGGCCGCCTGCAAACCTTCCGCGGCCTTTCCCGAGAGAGCCGCGCCATGGACGCGGAGGCCCTGCCGCGCCCAGGCGTCGGCGGCAGTCGCGAGCATCGTGCTCTTGCCGGAGCCCGCCAGACCGACGACGCAAGCAAGATGCGCATCGCTCAGTACATGCCGGACTGCGTCGCGTTGTTCGGAACTGAGACCTGGACCTGTCGCGTATTCGTGCCGCTCCGAGTGCTCGTTTAGGCCACTTGGCGT
>CAZKJZ010000089.1:0-9484 GCA_964553145.1 uncultured Frigidibacter sp.
AGCAAAGGTCCGGTGGACCTTTGCCCCGAAGAACGCCCGCGCGTGTCGCGCGGGCCGGTGGGGGCAGAGCCCCCGTGCTTGCGCGACAGGGCAAGGCGGCTTATGCCGGGGCGTCTGGTGTCTGTGCCGCACAGCGGCGCAGGAGAATCGGGAACGCGGTGCAAGTCCGCGACGTGCCCAACGCTGTAAGGTGGACGGGCGGCAGAGGCCACTGACGCAGGTCGGGAAGGCGCCGCACCGGGTGAAGCCAAGTCAGAAGACCGGCCAGACGAACATGGCCCGGCGCCCTGGACGGTGCAGGGTGGACCTTGTCGGACGGGGAATGTCATGAACGGGGACGGGGGGCTGGTTTCAGCCCAGGAGTTTTCGCAGGCCGAGCGCGCGGCCGTTTACCGCGCCATCCATACGCGGCGCGATGTGCGCAGCCAGTTTCTGCCCGATCCGGTGGCGCCGGACCTGTTGCAGCGGCTGCTGCTGGCTGCCCATCATGCGCCCTCGGTCGGGTTCATGCAGCCGTGGAATTTCGTGGTGATCCGCGACGCGCGCGTCAAGGCACGGGTCCGCACCGCCTTTGAGCGGGCGAACGGCGAGGCGGCGGCGCTCTTCGGGGATGATCGCAAGGCGTTATATTCGGCGCTGAAGCTGCAGGGGATCACCGAGGCGCCGGTCAATCTGGTGATCACCTGTGACCGGACGCGTGGCGGGCCGGTGGTTCTGGGGCGCACCCACAACCGCGATACCGACCTTTATTCCACCGTCTGCGCGGTGCAGAACCTGTGGCTGGCGGCGCGGGCCGAGGGGGTGGGCGTCGGCTGGGTCAGCATTTTCCACGATCAGGACCTGCGCGAGATCCTGGCGCTGCCCGACCATGTGGTGCCGGTCGCCTATCTGTGCATCGGCCATGTGCGCGAGCTTTACGCGGAACCCGAGTTGCAGGCCAAGGGCTGGGCCAGCCGGTTGGGGCTGGAGGATCTGGTCTTTGCCGACCGTTGGGGTGAAAGCCAGGTCTAGACGGCCGGGCTGTGACCCGCCTTGGACAGGTCATAGGCGTCGAAGGCGCGGGCGATCATCCGGGTCAGGGGCCGGGCCGGTTCGGGGATGGTCAGGCCGCTGTCGTCGATCCGGACAAGGGTGCCAAAGGGCTGGGCGGCGCTGATCAGCAGGGCTGACAGCGCCGGGGCGCCGATGCCGAAGCGGGTCTGCATTTCGGCGGCGTCGATGCGGAAGTCGCACATCAGCGCCTCGATCAGGCGGGCGCGCAGGCGGTCGTCGGCGGTAAAGACATGGCCGCGCGCCACCGAAAAGCGCCCGGCGCGGATGGCGGCCACATGGTCGGCGGTTCCCACCGCATTCTGCGCATATCCTTGCGGAAAGCGCGAGATGGCGGAGGCGCCGATGCCGACCAGGGCCGTGGCCTGATCATCGGTATAGCCCTGAAAGTTGCGGCGCAGCTGCCCGGTTCGGGCGGCCCGGGCCAGCCCGTCGCCGGGGCGGGCGAAATGGTCGATGCCGATTTCCAGATAGCCTGCGGCCAGGAAAAGATCGCGGGCGCGGTTGTAAAGGGTCAGCCGTTCCTCGGGTGTCGGCAGGGCGCCCGAGGGGATCATCTGCTGGCGCCGGGCCATCCAGGGGACGTGGGCATAGCCATAAAGCGCGACGCGGTCGGGGTTGAGCGCGATCAGTCGTTCGACCGAGGCGGCGATCCGGTCGGGCGTCTGGTGGGGCAGGCCATAAAGGATGTCGGCATTCAGCGACCGGATGCCCCGGGCGCGGATCATCGCGACCGCCCGGGCGGTGACGTCATAGCTTTGCTCGCGGCCGATGACCTTTTGAATTTCAGGGTCGAAATCCTGCACGCCGATCGAGGCACGGGTCAGGCCCGCCTCGGCCAGCGCATCCATCCGCGCCTCGTCGACCTCGTTCGGGTCGATCTCGACCGAGAATTCGGCGCCGGGGCCAAGGGGGAAGGCGTCGCGCACCGCCGCCGCCAGGGCGCGGATCGCGTCGGCGGGCAAGAGGGTGGGGGTGCCGCCGCCCCAGTGCAGGCGCGACAGGGTGATGGCGGGCGCAAGGTGACCCCTGACCAGCGCCAGTTCCTGTTCCAGAAGGCTGGCATAGGCGCGGACCGGGTCGTCGGATTTGGTGCCCTGGGTCCGGCAGGCGCAGAACCAGCAGAGCCTGCGGCAAAAGGGGACATGGAGGTACAGGGACAAAGATCCGCCCGCAGGCAGAGCCCGCAGCCAGTCTCCCATCTGAGCCGGGCCGACGGCGGCCGAAAAGTGCGGCGCGGTCGGGTAGCTGGTATAGCGGGGCACGCGCGCGTCAAAAAGACCCGCCCGGGCAAGTTGCGCATCTATGGTCATGCGCCTAGTGTCGCGGCGATGACCCTTTCCCTCCTTGACCCAGATCAATCCCGATGACGATCCCGTTCCAGCCGATCAGCCCGCGTGACTGCGGCGCCTGCCAGATCCGCCACCGCGCAGTTTGCGCGCGCTGCGAGCCGCACGAGCTGGAGAAGCTGGATGCGATCAAATATTACCGCAGCTTTCAGGCGGGCCAGACCGTGGTCTGGGCGGGCGACCGGATGGATTTCGTCGCCTCGGTCGTCACAGGTGTGGCGACGCTGACCCAGACGATGGAGGATGGGCGCACGCAGATGGTCGGCCTTTTGCTGCCATCGGATTTCGTCGGGCGGCCGGGGCGCGAGATTGCGCCCTATACGGTCAGCGCCACCACCGACCTGATGATGTGCTGCTTTCGCAAGAAACCGTTCGAGGCGCTGTTGAACAGCACCCCGCATGTCAGCCAGCGCCTGCTGGAAATGACGCTGGACGAGCTGGACGCCGCGCGGGAATGGATGCTGCTTCTGGGCCGCAAGACGGCACGGGAGAAGATCGCCAGCCTTCTGGCGATCATCGCGCGGCGGGATGCATCGCTGAACCTGCGACCCGCGCAGGGCAAGCTGGCGTTCGAACTGCCCCTGACGCGCGAGGCGATGGCGGATTATCTGGGCCTGACGCTGGAAACCGTCAGCCGCCAGATGTCGGCGCTGAAGCGCGACGGGATCATCGAACTGGAAGGCAAGCGCCGCATCCTGGTGCCGGATTTCGACCTTTTGCTGAACGAGGCGGGCGACGATTCGGACGGCGGGTTCCTGGTGTGATCCGGCATAAGTCCTGTCCGGCGGTAAGCTTGATCGCTGCCTGCCGGGCCTGTGTCCGGGCAGGGGCTGCGTCCGTCTGAAGCGCGTCCTAGGCTTGACCCGGGACCTCTTGCTTCACAGGCGGTGTGGGTGGCGAGCGAGGCCCCGGACCGGGTCCGGGGCGGGGGGCCCATATGAGATTGGCTGCGACCGACCCTAATGCACCGCAAAGACCGGCACCGGTGCCATGTCCAGCATGGCGCGGGTGGCGCCGCCCAGGATCGCCTCGCGGAAGCGGGAATGGCCGTAGGCGCCCATGACGACCATGTCCGACCCGATATCCTCGACATGGCGACACAGGATGTCGGCCACCTTTGGCAAGGTGCGGGCGAGGACCGAGACTTCGGCGCGGACCCCGTGGCGCGACAGGAATTGCGACAGCATGCCGCCGGGGTCCGAGCGTTCGGCGCCGTGGGCGGGCGGGTCGATCACCGCCACATCGACGCTGCGGGCGCGGCGCAAAAGGGGCAGGGCGGCGCGGACGGCGCGGAGCGCCTCGGCGCTTTGGTTCCAGGCAATGGTGATGCGCTGGCCGAAGGCCGCCTCGCGCGTGCCGGGGGGCAGCAGAAGGACGGGGGCCTGACCGTCGAACAGGGCGGCCTCGGTCACCGCATCGGCCATCGGGTTACCCGGGCCTGCCGCGCGCGACAGGACCACAAGGTCGGCGAATCGCGCCAGCCGTCCGACCTGCTGATGCAGAAGCCCGGCGGGGGCGATCGTGGTGTCGATCGCCCAGGGGATTTCCTCGGCGGTCAGCCGGTTACGGGCGGCGGCCTCGATCGCCAGCGCCTCGGCGCGGGCGTCATCGGCGGCGGCCTGCAGGAGAATCGGCGCCACGGGCGCGCCGCCGACATAGTAAAAATCGGCCGGTGTCCGGTCGGCAGCCAGGCACAGAATATCCAGATGCGCATTTTCGCGGCGGGCAAGGGCGATCGGCGCGTCAAGGTCCAGGGGCGCGGGGCGGGTCAGGACGGTCAGAAGCGATTTATAGGCCATGGCATCCTCTCTTTTGCGCAGTTTCCGTTGGGCGCGCGGCAGCGAGATGCTACGCCGGAGAGGACAACTGGCGTTTGATCGGGATCAAGTGCGACCTCACGCACAATTGACCCAGATCAAGGTGGATGACAGGTGTCAGGGACTAAGCCGAGACTGCCCGGAACCCTGCCGCCCAGCGGCCGGACGGTGGGCGCAGGACAAGGGGACTGTGCAAATGTGGGACTACTTCAAGCTGGCTGCGCTGGCGGCGATTGCGGTACTGGCCGCGATTGCGGCCAATTACGCGCATGACCTGGCCTATATGGTGAATGCGCTGACGGTCATGCTGACGGCGGCTGTGACATTTGTCTGGGCGCTGCGGCGGATCGACGAACATCGGGTCGAGCCGATGCACGAATATAATGACGGGGTGATCCGGGCCGGGGCGATAGCGACCGCACTTTGGGGTGCGGTGGGCTTTCTGGTCGGCGTGATCATTGCGCTGCAGCTGGCCTTTCCGGTTCTGAATTTCGAATGGGCCCAGGGCTATCTGAATTTCGGCAAGCTGCGTCCCCTGCATACATCAGCGGTCATTTTCGCCTTTGGCGGCAATGCGTTGATCATGTCGAGCTTTTACATCGTCCAGCGCACCACGGCCGCGCGGCTGTGGGGTGGCAACCTGCCCTGGTTCGTGTTCTGGGGCTATAACCTGTTCATCGTCCTGGCGGCCAGCGGCTATATCCTGGGCGCAACGCAGTCCAAGGAATATGCCGAGCCGGAGTGGTATGTCGACTGGTGGCTGACCATCGTCTGGGTGTCGTTCCTGGCGGTGTTCCTGGGCACGTTGGTCCGCCGGAAAGAGCCTCATATCTATGTGGCGAACTGGTTCCTTCTGTCCTTCATCGTCACCGTGGCGATGCTGCATCTGATCAACAATATCTCGATCCCGGTCTCGTTCGTCGGGTCGAAGTCAGTGCAGCTCTTTTCCGGCGTGCAGGATGCGATGGTGCAATGGTGGTACGGGCACAATGCCGTGGGCTTTTTCCTGACCGCCGGGTTCCTGGGCATGATGTACTATTTCATCCCCAAGCAGGCCGAACGCCCGGTGTTCAGCTACAAACTGTCGATCATCCACTTCTGGGCGCTGATCTTCCTTTATATCTGGGCCGGTCCGCACCATCTGCATTATACCGCGCTGCCCGACTGGGCTTCGACCCTGGGCATGGTCTTTTCGATCATCCTGTGGATGCCGTCCTGGGGTGGCATGATCAACGGGCTGATGACCCTGTCGGGCGCCTGGGACAAGCTGCGCACCGATCCGATCCTGCGGATGATGGTTGTGTCCCTGGGCTTTTACGGCATGTCGACCTTTGAGGGGCCGATGATGTCGATCAAGGCGGTGAACAGCCTGTCGCATTATACCGACTGGACCATCGGCCATGTTCATTCCGGGGCGCTGGGCTGGAACGGCATGATCACCTTTGGCGCGCTTTACTATCTGGTGCCGCGCCTGTGGAAGCGCGACGGGCTTTACAGCCTGAAACTGGTCAGCTGGCACTTCTGGCTGGCGACGATCGGCATCGTCCTTTACGCCGCCTCGATGTGGGTCACCGGCATCATGGAAGGGCTGATGTGGCGCGAGGTCGACCAGAACGGTTTCCTGGTCAATGCCTTTGCCGACACGGTCGCGGCCAAGCATCCAATGTATGTCGTGCGGGCGCTGGGCGGGCTGATGTATCTGACCGGGGCGCTGATCATGCTGTACAACCTTTGGGCAACCGTCGCGAGACAGCCGGCGCGTGATGCGCTGTCCGTCGCGGTTCCGGCTGAATAAGGGGGCGGAATCATGGGAATTCTTGAAAAACACAAGGTTCTGGAAAAGAACGCCTCGCTTCTGCTGGTCTTTTCGCTGCTGGTGGTGACGATCGGCGGGATCGTCGAAGTCACGCCGCTGTTCTATCTGCAGAACACGATCGAAAAGGTCGACGGCGTCCGGCCCTATTCGCCGCTGGAACTGACCGGCCGCGACATCTATCTGCGCGAAGGCTGCTATGTCTGCCACAGCCAGATGATCCGCCCGATGCGGGACGAGGTCGAACGCTATGGCCATTACAGCCTGGCGGCGGAATCGATGTATGACCATCCGTTCCAGTGGGGGTCCAAGCGGACCGGGCCTGATCTGGCCCGGGTCGGGGGCCGCTATTCGGACCAGTGGCATGTCGACCATCTGACCAATCCGCAGTCGGTCGTGCCGGAATCGGTGATGCCGAAATACGGTTTCCTGATGAACCGCGAGGCAAAGCCGACCTGGATCGAGGACAGGCTGAAGACGGATCAGTTTGTGGGCGTGCCCTATACAAGCGAGATGATCGCGGCCGCCAAGGCCGACTTTGCGGCGCAGGCCGATCCGGACGCCGATACCGAAGGGCTGATGGCCCGCTATCCCAAGGCCAATGTCGGCAATTTCGACGGCCAGCCGGGGATCAGCGAGATGGATGCGCTGATCGCCTATCTGCAGGTCCTGGGGACGATGGTCGATTTCTCGACCTTCCAGCCGGACCCGGCGCGGTAAGGGGGCACAGATGGACCTTTACAGCCTGATGCGGGAATTCGCGGACAGTTGGGCGCTTTTGGCCCTGTTCCTGTTCTTCGTGGGGGTGATCCTGTGGGCGTTCCGGCCCGGCACCCGCGCGCTCTACTCGGACATTTCGCAAATTCCATTCCGCAATGACGACAGACCTGCGGCGGGCGCGCGGCCCGCGGCGGCAGGCAAGGAGACGGAACAATGAGCCGCAAACCGGTTGAAAAAAGACCCGAGCCACCGACCACCGGCCATCAGTGGGACGGTATCCAGGAGTTCGACAATCCGATGCCGCGCTGGTGGCTGTGGTGCTTTTACCTGACGATCGTCTGGGGGATCGGCTATACGATCCTTTATCCGGCCTGGCCGCTGATCAGCAGTGCCACCCATGGTCTGTGGGGCTTTTCGACCCGGGCCGAGGTGGCGGCGGATATCCAGACATTCGCCGACAAGAACCGGGGGATCGAGGCCAAGCTGGTGTCGACCGATCTGACTGCGGTCGCGGGCGATGCCGACCTGCAGTCCTATGCCCAGAATGCCGGCAAGGCCGTGTTCCAGACCTGGTGCGCGCAGTGCCACGGTGCAGGGGCGGGCGGGGCCAAGGGCTTTCCGAACCTTCTGGACAACGACTGGCTGTGGGGCGGCACGCTGGAGGATATCCACACGACCGTCACCCACGGCATCCGCAATACCGGCGACGCCGACGCCCGGTTTTCGCAGATGCCCGCCTTTGGCGATGTGCTGGAGCCGGGCGACATTGAAGCTGTGGTGAACCATGTGCTGGCCCTGTCCAAGCAGGATCACGACGCTGCCCTTGCGGCCAAGGGCGCCACGATCTTTGCCGACAATTGTTCGTCCTGCCATGGCGCGCAGGGCACTGGCGGGCGCGAGTTCGGTGCGCCGAACCTGACCGACGCGATCTGGCTTTACGGCGGTGACAAGGCGACGCTGACCGAGACGGTGACCAAGGCCCGGTTCGGGGTGATGCCGACCTGGCAAAGCCGCCTGACCGAGGCGCAGATCCGCGCCGTGGCCGTCTATGTCCATGGTCTGGGCGGCGGCGAGTAAGGAAAAAGAATTCGGGCGGTCCGCCGGACCGCCCGGATCGCACCGGCACCCCTCCTGTTCGCGCGTTTCCTGGGGTGCCGGTGTGCTTTCAGTGTGCTTTCAGTCTGTCGGACGCGAATGGGTGCGTCAAACGGCATTTACCCCATCGACGGCATGCCGCCCCGTTCACGGATGCGCCCTGCGTCGCGTCGGCCGATCCAGATCGCCAGCCCGGCCCAGGTCAGGATGTAGCACAGGCCAAGCCCCAGGACCAATTCGCCGGGCACGGGGCCGATGTCGGCGCGGTTCACGAAACCGGCGAAACTTTGCACCGGCACCGGATGGACGATGATCTTGCCGCAATAGGCGACCGACTGGACCAGCAGGATCCACAGATAGTTGCTGCGCACCCGCCGCGCGACCGACGTCATGTAGCTGACATGGTACTGGGGATGGGTGTAATCCTCGGCCAGGGCCACATGCCAGCCGTCATCCTGGGGCAAATGGCCCTCGTGGCGCAGCATCGGCACAAAGAGGTGCTTTTCCATCCAGCGCGACCGCGCCCGCCAGACGCTGAAATAGCGATAGCGCCGCGCCTCGAGCGCCAGGAACAGCATGATCAGGATGCCGACCAGCAACAGGGGCAGGGGCGAGGCGCCGGGCGAGGCATAGGTGATCGACAGAGCCACGCCCAGGGTCACCACCGACCAGTTGGTGGTCGTATCCAGCCGCGTGCGCCAGACGGTCGAGCGATAGACCTCGCCCCGGTAAAGATGGGCAAGCGCGCCGATTTCGGCGGCGGTGAAATCCGGGGGGCGGCCCGGACGGTCGGTGTCTGTCATCTGTCCCTCTCGAAAGGCGGCGCTGGTCGCTGTGGCGAAGTGACACGCATCACCGGGGGGCTGGCAAGAAAAATAACCGCCCGGTGCGGCGATTTGGGGGGCGCGTCATATCGCCCGTTTGACCTGCGTCAAGGTTCGGCGTCTGATACGGGGTGATAAGCAACCGTCGCGAACAGGATACGGGCAAGCTCATGAGCCCCACCGATACCCCCCCACCGTCGCTTTATGCGGCGCACGAGCCGGTCTTTCCCCGGCGCGTCAAAGGCCAGTTCAGAAACCTGAAATGGGTCATCATGGCGGTGACGCTGGGCATCTATTACATCCTGCCCTGGATCCGTTGGGACCGCGGGCCGGGTCTGCCGGATCAGGCGGTACTGGTCGACATGGCCAACCGGCGTTTCTTTTTCTTCATGATCGAAATCTGGCCGGACGAATTCTATTTCGTCGCGGGTCTCTTGATCATGGCGGGTCTTGGCCTTTTTCTGTTCACCTCGGCTTTGGGCCGGGTCTGGTGCGGCTATGCCTGCCCGCAGACGGTCTGGACCGATCTTTTCATCCTGGTCGAGCGCTGGATCGAGGGCGACCGCAATGCGCGCGTGCGGCTTTATCATCAGAAATGGGACGGGCAGAAGATCCGCCTAAGGGCGATCAAATGGACCGTCTGGCTTTTGATCGGGCTGGCGACGGGGGGGGCTTGGGTCTTTTATTTCACCGACGCGCCGACGCTGCTTGGAAGCCTTCTGAACGGCACGGCGCATCCGGTCGCGTACCTCACGATGGCGATCCTGACGCTGACCACCTTTTTCTTCGGCGGGTTCGCGCGGGAACAGATCTGCA
>CAZKJZ010000090.1:0-9393 GCA_964553145.1 uncultured Frigidibacter sp.
TGGAGCCGCATTTCCTGGCCTATGTCGCGTTCCTGATCCTGCTGGTGGCGGTTCTTTTCACCGTCCATATTCCCGGCCTGCGCTATCTGACCGACCATTCGGTGGTGCGCGACCTGCGCCTGCCCTGACCCCGATTGCCCTGACCTGAACGGATTTTCCGATGTCGAAATATTTTGTCTTTATCATCGCCACCGTCATCCTGAATGCCGCCTCCCAACTTCTGATGAAGACCGGGATGGGGCAGGTCGGTCAGGCCGAACTGTCGGCCTCTAAGGTGGGCGAGCTTCTGTTGCGCGCGGCCACCAACCCCTGGATCGTCCTTGGGCTGACGACCATGACGC
Organism: uncultured Frigidibacter sp.; assembly: GCA_964553145.1. GTDB lineage: Bacteria > Pseudomonadota > Alphaproteobacteria > Rhodobacterales > Rhodobacteraceae > TMP-24. The sequence goes on from CAZKJZ010000090.1 coordinate 342, forward strand.
TCAGCATGGGCACGCATCTGATGTCGCTGTCGCGTTTTGATGTCAGCTTTGCCTTTCCCTTCCTGTCGCTTGCCTATGTCATCGTCGCGGTCTGGGGTGCGGCCTATATGGGCGAAACCCTGTCGATGACGCGCATCATCGGGATCGGCACGATCCTTTTGGGCACTGTCATCCTGTCGCGCGGCTAAGGGGGCGGGGAATGAAACAGGTTCTGATCGGCGGCAACGGCTTTCTCGGCCGCGAAACGGTTCGCCAGATTGTCGCGCGGGCCCGCCCGGGCGAAGAGGTTCTGGTCATCGACCTGCCAGCCAGCTTTCGCCGCTATCCGCCCAAACCCATGCCGGGCGTGACCTATGCCGAATGTGACGTGGCCGTGCCGGGGGCGCTGGACCGGATTCCGCTGGCGGGGGATGATGTCGTTCACCATATGGCGACCGAGCTGATCACCCCGAACCACCCGCGCTTTGGCCGCGACGCCTATTTCCGCCGCTGCGCAGTCGACGGAACCGCCCAGATTCTGGCCTGGATGAAGCGTCAGGGAAACCGCAACCTGGTCTTTTGGTCGACGGACATGGTGTATGGCCCCGCCGTGCAGGTGCCGCGCCCCGAAAACCATCCGCGCCACCCGTTCGGACCCTATGGCCGCTCGAAGGTCGCGGCCGAGGATATCGTGGCCGCATCCGTGGCGCGGGGCGAGGTGACCAGCACGGTCTTCCGCCCCCGGCTGATTCTGGGGCCGGGCCGTCTGGGCATTCTGGAGGTTCTCTTCAAGATGGCGGCCAAGGGGCGGCCTATTCCGCTGATCGGGCCGGGGCGGAACAAGTTCCAGTTCATCTCGGTCGCTGATTGTGCCCGCGCGACGCTGATCGCCGCCGACAAGGGCTGCCCGAACGGCACCTACAATCTGGGGTCGGCAGGGTCGCCCACCAGCTATGACCTTTTGCGCGATTTCGTCACCCGGACCGGATCGAAATCGCGGGTGATCCGCACCCCCGCCGGGCCGGTCAAGGCGGTGCTGCGCGGGCTGAACCTTCTGCGCATCTCGCCCATGGACCCCGAACAGTTCGAGATCGCCGATCTGGAGGTCGCGCTGGACATCAGCGCCGCCGAACGCGATCTGGGCTGGGTGCCGCGCCATCAGGATACCGACCTTCTGACCGCCGCCTATCAATCCTGGCGCGGGCAGGACGTCCAGCTGCCCTGAGGCCTGCCGGGCGCGGGCCTTAGCCGGACTGCCCGCCCCGGCCATTGGCGGGCAGAAACTCGCGCATTTCCGCGAGCAGCCAGTCGCGAAAGGCGCGGATGGCGGGGCTGTTTCGCCGCTTTTCGGGATAGACCAGATAGATGCAGGCCGGGTCAGGCATATAAAGATCAAAGGGCAGGATCAGATCACCCCGGGCCACAAGGTCGGGAAAGAAGACCGGGCAGAGGAGGCTGGCGCCATTTCCTGCAAGGGCGGCCTCGGCGGTCAGAAGCTGGGTTCCGGCCAGACCCGGCCCCCGTGACCGGGCGCCGCCTGTTCCGCGTTTCAGCCCCGCCAGGGCAAACCACTCGTCCCAGCCGCTGTCGTCGGGGTCGCAAAGCGGCAGCGACAAAAGATCCTCGGGCCGTTCGGGGCGACCATGACGGGCGATGAAGGCGGGCGAGATCACCGGCGTATAGGAGGGCTGCATCAAGAGCCGAGCCTCCAGCCCCGGCCAGCGACCACCGCCGCTGCGGATCGCCACCGTGGCTTCGCCTGCGATCAGGTCCACGGCGCGAAAGTCGACCTCGACCCGTGTCATGACGTCGGGGTGCGAAATCTGGAACCGGCCCAGTCGTGCCGCCAGAAAGCGGGTCGCAAAGGTCGGCAACGCGCTGATCACCAGCGCCTCGCGGCTATCGCGGCGGGCCTCGGCAAAGGCCTGCCGCAGAAGGTCCAGCGCCTCGCCCGCGCGGGCGGCCAGGCGGGCACCTTCGCCCGTCAGCGATACGCCACGCCCGTGGCGTGCAAACAATGGCAGGCCGACCCGGTCCTCCAGCTGCTTGATCTGATAGCTGACGGCGGCCTGGGTCAGCCCCAGCTCGGTCGCCGCAAGGGTGAAGCTGAGATGCCGCGCCGCCGCCTCAAAGGCGCGGATGGCGGGCAGGGGTGGCAGGGGCTGATCAGAGGTTATCATAAGTCAAACTTATGTCTTACATGGAAGGTTCGATTGGATTTCTGCGACCACTGCCAGCATATTCACCCCAGATCATTCCCGCAAGGACCCCGAACATGCCCAGTGTCGCAACCGCCATGCCCTCGCGCCATGGTCTGTTATCCAAACTTATCAACATTTTCCGCCGCAGCCCCACGGTCCCGCCCCATCGGTGGCCCTATGATGCGGAAACTTTGATGGCAGTCGAACATCTGCCACCCTATCTGATGAAAGACATAGGTCTGACTGATTTCATCACACACGAGTGATGGCGCCGCCCGACCCGGACCTGTGATAAAGCTTGTCAGGCCGGTCCGGTCCTGATACGGGGCCAGCTTCGCGCGCGGGCGGTCCCGGGCGCGGCTTGGCAGGAAAGGCCGGACGTGAGCGACTTCAGGACCCTGGGCATTGCGCCCCGTATCGTTGAAAATCTGGATGCGATGGGGCTGACGGTGCCAACGCCCATTCAGCTGCAGGCGATCCCCGCGCTTTTGAAGGGCCGTGACCTGATGGGGCTGGCCCAGACCGGCACCGGCAAGACCGCCGCCTTCGGCCTGCCGATCCTGTCGGCGCTGATCGCGCTGGGCCGCCGTCCGCAGCCGAAGTCGGTGCGCGCGCTGATCCTGGCGCCGACCCGTGAACTGGCGACCCAGATCACCGAAAACCTGAAAAACTTTGCCGCCGAAACGCCGATCCGCACCTTTCGCGTGGTGGGCGGTGCCTCGCTGAACGCCCAGGCCGAAAAGCTGGTCCGCGGCGTCGACATTCTGGTGGCGACCCCGGGCCGCCTGCTGGACCTGCTGGACCGCCGCGCTTTGTCGCTGGCCGATGTCAAATATCTGGTGCTGGACGAGGCCGACCAGATGCTGGACATCGGTTTCATCCATGCCTTGCGCAAGATCGCCTCGCTGGTGCCGCGCGAACGGCAGACGATGCTCTTTTCGGCAACCATGCCCAAGCAGATCGAGGAACTGGCCCAGACCTATCTGACCGACCCGGTCCGGGCCGAGATTGCTGTGCCCGGCAAGCCTGCCGAACGGATCGAGCAGGGGGTGCATTTCGTCAATCAGGGCGACAAGGCCAAGCTGTTGGCCGACTATCTTTCCGAACATCTGCAGGACCTGTCGCTGGTCTTTGCCCGGACCAAGCACGGGTCGGACAAGCTGACCAAGCTTTTGGAAACCTGGGGTTTTTCGGTCGCGGCCATCCATGGCAACAAGTCGCAGGGCCAAAGGGAACGGGCGCTGGCGGCCTTCCGCGCGGGCGAGATCAAGGTGCTGGTCGCAACCGACGTGGCGGCGCGCGGCATCGACATTCCCGATGTGCGTCATGTCTATAACTATGACCTGCCGAACGTGCCGGAAAACTATGTCCACCGTATCGGCCGCACTGCGCGCGCCGGACGCGAGGGGCGGGCCGTCGCCTTTTGCGCGCCTTTGGAAGTGGCCGATCTGCGCGGCATCGAAAAGACGATGAAACAGGCGATCCCGGTCATCGGCGGCGAGGCGCCGCCTGAACGGGCTGCCCCCGCACCGCGTGCGCGGTCGGGAAATGGATCGGGCAAAGGTCCGGCACGGGGCGGCAAGCCCGCTGGCAAACCGGCCGGAAAGCCCGCCGGGAAACCCGCCCATAAACTGGCGGCGGTCGGCGGCAGCGCCAAGCCCACCCGCCCGGCCCGGCGGCCGTCGCGGCGGCCCAAGCGCGACCAGGCCGCGTAAGAGAGACCAGAGCTTTGCCTTTTTTCGGACCGATCAGGTGACCTGCCAGTGGCAGGTCACCCGGTCCGTTGGCCGTAGGCGCAAGCCGCAGGCCAAGGGGGTGAGGTGGGGTAAGAAAGCGTCCAGTGGACGCTTTCCCCACCGAACGCCCACGCGCGTCGCGTGGGCGGGGCAAAACCGGGCGACTGGGCGAGGGATGCGCCCGCCCCGGTGGGTGCAAAGCACCCGCCGCCCCGAGGGGCGGGGGCAGCCCTCGCGGCTGGAGCCGCTCGGGCGTTCTTCGCGATCCGGTCGCGGCGCCCGGGTCACGTGCCCCGGGCTTTGGTGGGCGCATGAACCTTATTGAGGCGACATGTTTTTCCGCGTGCCGCACACACCCACCCCAGATCGGGTCCGCGGAAAGGGTCGGCCGCTGGCAGAACGGGCCGCTTACTGCACCTCTTCATCCAGATGCAGTTTCATGTCGATCAGCACTTTCTGGATCGCCAGCGTCTCGGTCAGAAGGCGCTTGGCCTCGTTCACCGAAATCCGCCCATCCTCGATCGAGGCATTATATTCGGCCATCAGCTGGGCGAAGCGCTGGCTGAGGGTGACGACGTCCGAATTAACCCCGCCCTTGACCGAATTCTGCCGGGTTTCGTCATGCGACAAGGTGATGCCCCGCAGGTCGGCCAGCGCCGCCGTCACATGCGGAAAGCGTGCGGCCCCTTCCAGCGCCGCGACCACATCGATCGGCATGAACCGGTCGGCATGGTCGGGGTCGTCGGAATAATAGCGGCCAAGCGAGGCTTTGGACTTGCCCGACAGCCGCGCGGCGGCCTCGATTCCCACATCCTTGACCAGGGCCTCGGTATGACGCTTGAGATAATTGCCGCTCACTGTCCCGTCCGTTTTTGCACCCCGCCCCGGTGACGGGGAAAGGCCTGCCTGCTTTCCCATTAATCCGCGCCCGCGGATTTGTCATGAAGAAAGCGCCCCGGGTGGGGGCGCCGGGTGGCAGTTCCCGGCATTTGTGTAAGCGTCCAGCCGGGTAAAGGCGGGCCGGAAGGCCGGGCGGGTAGAGGGTGAGATTTGAGGGTGCTGATCTCTGCGTGGGCCCCAGGGCTCGCGCAGAGCTTTGTCTTGCGGGCCTGCACCAGCCTCGGTATCCAGCGGCCATGGCCAAGCTTTACTTCAACTATTCCACCATGAATGCCGGCAAGTCGACCTTGCTGCTGCAGGCGTCCTATAACTATCGCGAACGGGGAATGCAGACCTATCTGATGACCGCGCGGCTGGATGACCGGGCGGGGGTGGGGCGCATCGCCAGCCGGATCGGCATCGCCGAGGAAGCGGATCTTTTCGATGCGGCAAGCGACCTTTTCGCGATGATCGCGGGTCGGCAGGCGGCGGGCGGGGTCGACTGCGTCTTTCTGGACGAGGCGCAGTTTCTGACCGCGGCGCAGGTCTGGCAATTGGCGCGGGCGGTCGATGATCTGGCTGTGCCGGTCATGTGCTATGGGCTGCGCGTCGACTTTCGCGGCGCGCTCTTCCCGGGATCGGCGGCGCTGCTGGCCCTGGCCGACGAGATGCGCGAAGTGCGCACCATCTGCCACTGCGGCAAGAAGGCGACGATGGTGGTCAGGCGCGGGCCGGACGGCCGGGCGCTGCGCGAAGGCGCGCAGGTTCAGGTCGGCGGGAACGAGACCTACCTGTCGCTCTGCCGCCGTCACTGGCGCGAGGAAGTGGGCGATCTGCCGGGATAGGGCGGCCCTATATCTGCTTTTCGGGCATGAAGACCTTGAGCCCGTCCAGCGCGGCGCTGACCTTCAGCTGGCAGGTCAGGCGCGATCGGGCGGGGTCGGGTTGCCAGGCGAAATCCAGCATATCCTCTTCCATCGCCTGTTTGGCGGGCAGGCGGTCGGCCCAGGCGGGATCGACATAGACATGGCAGGTCGAGCAGGCGCAGGCGCCGCCGCAATCGGCCTCGATGCCGGGAATGCCATTGTCGCGGGCGCCTTCCATGACGGTCAGGCCGTTGGCCACGTCTACCACATGTTCCTTGCCGCTGAATTCAACGTAGGTGATCTTTGCCATTCTATCCTCGGAAAACGGTCACGGGCGACATAGGGCAAAAGCCTGCGCTTTGCCAGACACCCGTGACCGGGGATTGGGTTACTCGACCGACAGGGCCACGAAGCGGGGGTTGCCCTCGCGCCGGATCAGAAGCAGCAGGGACTTGCGCCCCGCCTCTTTCGCATCGGTGATGCGGGCTTGCAGATCGGCGGGGCTGGTCACCTTGCGCTGGCCGGCCTCGGTGATCAGATCGCCCGCGCGCAGGCCCTTGTCATAGGCCTCGCTGGACTGGTCGATGTCGGTGATGACCAGACCTTCGGCGTCGGGGTTCAGGCCCATCTGGCTGCGCATTTCGTCCGTCAGGACATTCAGCGTCAGGCCCAGGACCTTGGTGTCCACCGGCGGCGCGGGTTCTGCGGGCGTGGCGCTATCCTGCCCGCCGTCCGGCTGGCCCTCGGCCTCTTCCCGGCGGCCGATTTTCAGGCTCAGCTCCAGGCTTTTGCCGTCGCGCAGGACGGTCAGGGGCACGCTGCGACCGACTTCCGTATCGGCCACGCGGCGCACAAGTTCGTGGCTGTCCTTGACCGGCGCGCCGTCAAAGCCGGTGATGATGTCGCCGGACTTGACCCCAGCATCCTTGGCCGGACCATCCGGCACATCGGTGACCAGCGCACCCGCCGCCTCGGCCAGGCCCATCGCCTCGGCCACGTCGGGGGTCACGTCCTGAATGCGCACGCCCAGCCAGCCGCGACGGGTTTCGCCGAACTGGCGCAGCTGGTCGACAACCTTGGTCACGACATTCGAGGCCATGGAAAAGCCGATGCCGATCGAGCCGCCGTTCGGCGACAGGATCGCGGTGTTCACGCCGATGACCTCGCCGTCCATATTGAACAAGGGGCCGCCCGAATTGCCGCGGTTGATGGCGGCATCTGTCTGCAGAAAATCGTCGTAAGTACCTGAAAGTTCACGCTTTCTGGCTGAAACGATCCCGGCTGAAGCAGAAAAGCCCTGGCCCAGCGGGTTGCCCAAGGCCAGCACCCAGTCGCCGACCCGCATCACGTCGCTGTCGCCAAAGCTGACATAGGGCAGGGGCTTGTCGCTTTCGACCTTCAGAAGGGCGATGTCGGTCTTTGTGTCGGTCCCGACCAGCTTGGCATCCAGGGTGTCGCCGCCGAAGAACTGGATCGAGATTTCATCCGCACCTTCGATCACATGGTTGTTGGTGACGATATAGCCGTCAGCCGAAATCACAAAGCCGGACCCCAGGGCCGAGGACCGTTCGGCGCTGGGCGGGGCGGGCTGGCCATCAGGGCCATTCTGGGACTGGTCGTTGAAATCGCGGAAAAAGTCGTCGAAGGGCGAGGTGCCCTGACCATCAGGTCCGCCCTGCCCGCCGTCGGCGGGCGTTTCGATGACCATCGAAGTGGTGATCATCACCACCGCCGGACTGACCTTTTCGGCCAGATCGGCAAAGCTTTCGGGGGCGCCGCCCGCGCTGGACTGCAGGGCCTGGGCCAGCAAGAGTGCTGCCGCCGTCAGGGTCAGGCTAAGGGCGCGCAGAAAGGGCGTGGCCCTGGGGGCCGGAATTGCAGCTGCTGGGGCCAGGCTGTTCACGGGGGTCGTCTCCTGAAACGAAAGGGGGCGGGTTTATCGCCGGTCGGGCTGCACCCTACGCGCCTTTGCGGGCCAGTCAAATCCTGTCTGGCCCGTTCAAGCGCATGTGAGGGTCAGGGCGCGGGCGCCGCGCCGGTTTTCCTGCCATCGGCAGACTGAAGATAGTCAAAGAACGGGCTGTCGGGCGACAGGACCATGGTGGAATTCGTCCCCTTCAGCGCGGTGCGATAGGCATCGAGCGATCGGTAGAAGCGGAAGAATTCGGGGTCGGCGCCGTAAGCCTCGGCAAAGATCGCCGTGCGTTTGGCGTCAGCCTCGCCGCGCAGGATCTCGGACTGGCGCTTGGCGTCCGATACGGTTTCGATGACCGTCCGGTCGGCGGTGGCGCGCAGGCGCTGGGCGGCCTCGTTACCGCGCGCGATCTGGTCGGCGGCCTCGCGTTCGCGTTCGGCCCGCATCCGGGCAAAGGTCGCGTCCAGGTTCTGCGGCGGCAGGTCGGTGCGGCGCAAGCGCACGTCGACGATGGTCACGCCCAGCGACAAGGCTTCGGCCTTGGCAACCTTCAGCACTTCGGCGGCCAGCGCGGAACGACCTTCGGACAGGATGGCCGAACTGTCGACCTTGCCCAGAACCTCGCGGATCTGCGCGCCCAGGATGGCATCGATGCGGTTTTCGGCAAATTCGATGCCGCCGCCGCCAACGGCCTGGCGGAATTTCTCGATGTCGGTGATCTGGTAGCGGGCAAAGGCGTCGACCACCAGTCGGCGGTCATCCGATGGCGTGACTTCCAAAGGCTCGATATCGCGGCCAAGGATGCGGCTGTCATAGCGCACCACCTCGTCGACCAGCGGCACCTTGAAATAGAGGCCCGGTTCGGTGCGGATCGAATTGATCTGGCCAAAGCGCAGCACCAGGACCTTTTCCGTCTGCGGCACGATGTAGAAGGCGGAAAAAGCGACGGCCAGGATGATGGCCAGTGCCGGCAGGATAAGCGTGGCGCGTGACATCAGTTCGACCCTCCGGCTGCCGGTTTTTCAGTCCCCGCCGGGGCGGGGGCCAGGCCGTTCAGCGGCAGATAGGGCAGAACCCCCTGACTGCCGCCACCGCCCGCAGACCCGTCCAGGATCAGCTTGTTCATGCCGCCCATCACCTGTTCCATGGTTTCAAGGTAAAGCCGTTCGCGGGTCACTTCGGGGGCCTTTTCATATTCGGTGCGGATCGCCGAAAAACGGCTGGCCTCGCCCTGAGCCTGGTTGATGACCTGGGTCGAATAGGCCTTGGCCGCCTCCAGAACCGCCGCCGCATCGCCGCGCGCACCGGCGACGACCTTGTTCGAATAGGCATCCGCCTCTTTCTGCAGCCGGTCGCGCTCCTGCTCGGCGGACTGCACCTCCTTGAAGGCGGCAATCACCTCGCGCGGAGGATCGGCCCGTTTGAAGTTCACGCGCACGACATTCATGCCGGAATTATAGCTGTCGAGGGTTTTCT
>CAZKJZ010000091.1:0-4243 GCA_964553145.1 uncultured Frigidibacter sp.
TGGGCCGATGTGTCGCGGGGGGCAGCCGGTGCGTCGCCGCCGTCGCGCTTGGCTTTCAGCGTCGCTTCGACGAACTTCCGGCCCCGGATCGCCGCCATGCGGATGCGGCAGGCGGTCAGGAACGCCTCTTGCAGCGTCGGCGAAGAGGCGCCCACCACCTTGGACACTTCAACAAAGAACCGGTCGTTGCCCAGTTCCTCTTGCGCGGCAAGGGCGGCCTGCGCCAGTTCGTCGCCCAGATCCTCGACAATGCCCATGGGTCAGCGCGTCTGTTCGCCAAGGCGGCGGCGGACATAGTCCTGCACCGTCTGGATCATCGGCGCCATATGCGCTTCCTCGTCCTCAAAGAAATGGCCGGCGCCTTCGATCTTTTCATGGGTGATGGTGATGCCCTTTTGATCGCGCAGTTTACCGACCAGCGTTGCCGTATCCTTGGGCGGGGCCACACGGTCGGCGCTGCCGTTGATGATCAGCCCGGACGAGGGGCAGGGCGCCAGGAAGGAAAAGTCATACATGTTGGCGGGGGGGGCGACCGAGATGAAACCGGTGATTTCCGGCCGCCGCATCAGAAGCTGCATGCCGATCCAGGCGCCGAAGGAAAAGCCCGCGACCCAGCAGTGCTTGGAATTGGGGTTCATCGCCTGCAGATAGTCGAGTGCCGAGGCGGCATCCGACAGTTCGCCGATCCCCTGGTCATATTCGCCCTGGCTGCGGCCGACGCCGCGGAAGTTGAAGCGCAGGACAGTGAAGCCCAGTTCGTAAAAGGCGTAATGAAGCCGGTGGACGACACGGTTGTTCATCGTGCCGCCGAACTGCGGATGGGGGTGCAGGATGATGGCGATCGGCGCGTCGGGCGCGCGCTGCGCATGGTAGCGGCCTTCAAGGCGTCCGTCAGGGCCGGGGAAAATCACTTCGGGCATGGGTGCTTTGTCTCTCAGGGGCGCGTGTCGGACGGTCTGGCCATTCTTGACGCTTTTGCTCAAGTTCCCTAGAATTGTTCTAAATGCCGAACCTCGTCCGGAACCGGGATAGGCTGCAGTTAAGCGCGCCATCAGGCGGCGTCAACGTTTTTGGGGGCCAAGGGCCATGAAACTGTCGACCAAGGGCCGTTATGCGATGGTGGCACTGACCGATCTGGCGACGGCAGGGCCCGATATGCTGACCTCTCTGGCCGATATTTCGCGCCGTCAGGATATTTCGCTGCCCTATCTGGAACAGCTTTTTGTCAAGCTGAGGCGTGCGGGCCTGGTGGAGTCGGCCCGGGGGCCGGGCGGTGGCTACCGGCTGGCGCGCGATCCGGCGGCGATACGGGTCAGCGAGGTTCTGGGCGCGGTCGACGAGACGGTCAGCGCGCTGCACACCGGGGCGGGGGCCACGGGGGGCGTGTCGGGCAGCCGGGCGCAAAGCCTGACCAACCGGCTGTGGGAGGGGCTGTCGGCCCATGTCTATGTCTTTTTGCACCAGACGACGCTGGCGGATGTGATCCGCAACGGGCTGAAACCCTGCCCGGCGGTGCCCGCCCTGTTCACGATGGTGGATGAATGAGGGGGCGTGATCCGATTGCGGCGCCTGCGGCGCCATTCCTTTCCTGTCGCCACCGCCTGACGGCGGTCGGCTCCGTTTGCCTCCGGCGGGGATATTGGGGAAGAGAAGAAGGGGTGGGGGTGTGACGGGCCGGGTCTATCTGGACTGGAACGCGACCGCACCGCTGCGCCCCGAGGCGCGGGCGGCGATGGCGGCGGCCATGGATCTGGTCGGCAACCCCTCGTCCGTCCATGCCGAGGGGCGGGCGGCAAAGATGGCGCTGGAGCGGGCGCGGGCGCGGATTGCGGCCTTTGCAGGATGCCGGGAGGAGGAGCTGGTCTTTACCTCGGGCGCGACCGAGGCGGCGGGGGTTCTGGCCGGGTTCGAGGCGGTGGAGGTCGAGCCCACGGCCCACGATTGTTTGCAGGCCCATGCCAAGGGCACGGGCGGACTGCTGGCGCTGGGGCTGGCCAACAGCGAGACGGGCGTTCTGGCCGAGGTGCCGACGGGGCGGCGGGTTCTGGCCGATGTGGTGCAATTGGTCGGGCGGATGCCCTTTGCCTTTTCCTGGTCGGGGGCGGAATTCGCAATCCTGTCGGCGCACAAGCTGGGCGGTCCCAAGGGGGTGGGGGCGCTGATCGTGCGGGACGCGGCCCATATTGCCAGCCTGCGCGCGGGCGGCGGGCAGGAGAAGGGGCGGCGGTCCGGGACGGAAAACCTGATCGGGATCATCGGCTTTGCGGCGGCCGTTGATGCGGCGGAGCGTGAGCTGGAGGCCGGCGACTGGGACCGGGTGCGCGCCCTGCGTGACCGGCTGGAGGCGCGGCTGATGGCGGCGGCGCCCGCGAGTGTGATCGCGGGGGCGGGCGGCCCGCGTCTGCCCAACACGACCTCTATCGTCACCCCTGGCTGGAAGGGCGAGACGCAGGTGATGCAGATGGATCTGGCCGGGTTCGCCATTTCGGCCGGTTCGGCCTGTTCATCCGGCAAGGTGCGCGCGAGCCGGGTCTTGACGGCGATGGGATTTGACGATCTGGCGGCGGGGTCGGCGATCCGCATCTCGCTTGGGGTTCAGACGACAGAGGAAGAGGTGATGCGCTTTGCCGAGGTTTGGGCGGCGCATCATGCCCGGTTCCGGGCGCGGGCAGCGTAAGGAACGGGTGGCAAGGTTATGGAAAAGGACGAAAAAATGTCTCTCGACACGGATCAGGTTCTGGAGGTGCGCGATGGCGTCGACCGCGAGACGGTCGAGACCGTTCAGAATATGGGCGCCTATAAATACGGCTGGGAAACCGAGATCGAGACCGAATATGCGCCGATCGGCGTGAATGAGGATATCGTCCGGCTGATCTCGTCCAAGAATGGCGAACCAGAGTGGATGACCGAATGGCGGCTGGCAGCGTTCCGGCGCTGGCAGGGGATGGAAGAGCCGCGCTGGGCGATGCTGCACTATCCCGAAATCGACTATCAGGCGCAGTATTATTACGCCAAGCCGAAGAGCATGGCCGAAAAGCCGAAGTCGCTGGACGAGGTCGACCCCAAGCTGCTGGCAACTTACGAAAAGCTGGGCATCCCGCTGAAAGAGCAGATGATTCTGGCGGGGATCGAGGGCGCGGACGGCGTGCCGTCGGAAGGGCGCAAGGTGGCGGTGGATGCGGTTTTTGACAGCGTTTCCGTCGGCACGACCTTCAAGGAGGAGTTGAAGAAGGCTGGCGTCATCTTCTGTTCCATCTCGGAGGCGATCCGCGAATATCCCGACCTTGTCCGGCAATATCTGGGCTCGGTCGTGCCGCCGTCGGACAATTTCTTTGCCACGCTGAACAGCGCGGTCTTTTCCGACGGCTCTTTCGTCTATATCCCGCCGGGCACGCGCTGCCCGATGGAGCTTTCGACCTATTTCCGCATCAATGCCGAAAACACCGGCCAGTTCGAACGGACGCTGATCATCGCCGACAAGGGCAGCTATGTCAGCTATCTGGAGGGTTGCACCGCGCCCAAGCGCGATACCGCACAGCTGCATGCCGCCGTGGTCGAGATCGTGATCCTGGAGGATGCCGAGGTCAAATATTCCACCGTGCAGAACTGGTATCCGGGCGACGAAGAGGGCAAGGGCGGCATCTACAATTTTGTCACCAAGCGCGCCGATTGCCGGGGCGACCGGGCCAAGGTCATGTGGACGCAGGTCGAAACCGGCAGCGCCATCACCTGGAAATATCCCTCGTGCATCCTGCGGGGCGAGGCGTCGCAGGGCGAGTTCTATTCGATCGCAATTGCCAACAATTGCCAGCAGGCCGACACCGGCACCAAGATGATACATCTTGGCAAGAACAGCCGCTCGCGCATTGTTTCAAAAGGAATTTCTGCCGGCAAGGCGCAGAATACCTATCGCGGGCTGGTGTCGATGCATCCGCGCGCCAAGAACAGCCGCAACTATACGCAATGCGACAGCCTTCTGATCGGCGACAAGTGCGGGGCGCATACGGTGCCCTATATCGAGGTCAAGAATAACTCGTCGCGGGTCGAGCATGAGGCGACGACATCCAAGGTCGACGATGACCAGCTTTTCTATTGCCGCTCGCGCGGGATGGACGAGGAAGAGGCCGTGGCCCTGGTCGTGAACGGCTTCTGCCGCGAGGTCTTGCAGGCCCTGCCGATGGAATTTGCCATGGAGGCGCAAAGCCTGGTGGCGATCAGCCTGGAAGGAAGCGTCGGGTGACGG
>CAZKJZ010000091.1:4343-8982 GCA_964553145.1 uncultured Frigidibacter sp.
CATGGAGGCGCAAAGCCTGGTGGCGATCAGCCTGGAAGGAAGCGTCGGGTGACGGCGGCGGCAGATTTTCTGTGGGGACTTGGTGCGGCGCATGAGCGGTGCAGTTCTTGGTCTGTGGCCCGGGGGGCGAAATGCGCCTAATAGCAGCGACCCACGCCAACAAACGAACCGACCAACGCGGACGCGCCAATGTTGCCCTGCCCGACCTTTCGGGGCGCAACCTCGGGCGACGTTTGGCGGGCAGCGCCGGCATTCTGATGCGCATGCGCGAATCAGTCGATCTGCTGAGCAATCCCGACATCGAGGATGTGGCCGGGACCGCCGCTGAACAGGTGCGCGCGGCGCTGACCGGTCTTCGCAATCAGCGCGCCCTGCGCCGCCGCCGCCAGGAAAGCCGTGATGACGTCGCGTAAGAGTTCACAGCTTTGCCCGGATCGGGGCGGAATGTGGCAGGACCACGACGGGATCGCCCAGATGTTGGGCCTAGTCCGTCCCGAATTTCGCCGCACAGCGCTGACAATGTCCCCCGTGAAGCTTGGGTGGATATCGTACAATGACAATGATGGCGCATCAGAAATCGGCTTTTCAGGATCGGCTGAAACGGATCAATACCGGCCAGCAGTTCGAACATGCGGATGTCATCGGTCATCAGACCCAGGTCGCTTGGGTGCAGAAACACGGCAAGAACGCCAAAAAGCCCGTTCTGACGGCCCGCGACAGACTGGCGGTTATGATCGCGATGATCTGCGGCGGGGCGGCGGTCTTTTTCGGGCGGCTGATCTATTTCTATCTGACCCAGCTCGAAGGTCTGCCCAAGGCCTTCTATTCGCTGGAAGGGCGCGGCGTGGCGCTGACCGCGCTGATCCTGGCGCTGGTCATGATCGTCATCTTTCAGCTTTTGACCCGGGGCCGGTTGCAGGCGCTGGCCTTGGGTTGCGCGCTGATGCATTTCGGCGAGGCGGCGGTGGCCTCCAGCGCGCCCGATCTGCTGACGGGCCTCTTTCCGCCGGACTATGTCGCGGTGATCGCGGGCGACACGGCGCCGACACCCGCCGGCTGACCCACAGACCATTTACCTCAATCGCGGCCCGGGCCTTTGGCCCCGGGGCCGCTTTTTGCATTTGAAGGGACGAAAGATGCTGGAAATCAAAAATCTTCATGTGAAGCTGGAGGCCGAGGACAAGCCGATCCTCAAGGGTGTGAACCTGACGGTCGGCGCGGGTCAGGTCCATGCGATCATGGGGCCGAACGGGTCGGGCAAGTCGACCCTGTCCTATGTCCTGTCGGGCCGCGACGGGTACGAGGTGACGGACGGTTCGGCGGCGCTGGACGGTGCCGAGCTGTTCGGGATGGAACCCGAGGAACGCGCGGCGGCGGGCCTGTTCCTGGCCTTTCAGTACCCGGTCGAAATTCCCGGCGTCGGCAACATGACCTTTCTGCGCACCGCCGTAAACGCGCAAAGGAAGGCGCGCGGGCAGGACGAGCTGAGTGCCGGCGATTTCCTGAAGGTCGTGCGCGAAAAGGCCAAGGCGCTGAAGATCGACGCTGACATGCTGAAGCGCGCGGTCAATGTTGGCTTTTCGGGGGGCGAGAAGAAGCGCAACGAAATCCTGCAGATGGCGATGCTGGAACCGAAGATGTGCGTCCTGGACGAGACCGACTCGGGCCTTGACGTCGATGCGATGCGGCTGGTGGCCGACGGGGTGAATGCGCTTCGGGGGCCCGGCCGGTCGTTCCTGGTCATCACCCATTACCAGCGGCTTCTCGACCATATCGTGCCGGACGTGGTCCATATCATGGCCGATGGCCGGATCATCAGGACCGGCGGGCCGGACCTTGCGCGCGAAGTCGAGGCGAACGGCTATGCCGACCTTCTGGCCGGGGTGAACTGATGAGCGCGGCAGTACGGAAACAGAAGGCCGACCGCAGCGGGCCGGCCGAGGCGCGGCTGGCGGCGATGGCGCTGCCCAAGGGCGGCTTTACCGCGGCGGCGCGCGGGCAGGCGCTGGCGCGGTTTCGCGACATGGGGCTGCCGGTCAAGCGTGACGAATACTGGCGCTATACCGACCCCGCGACCCTGACCGCCGCCGAGGCGCCCGAGGCGGCGCTGTTTGCCGCGGCGGGGCAGATGTTCGCAGGTCAGGACCGGCTGATCCTGACCTTCGTCGACGGGCAGTTCGATCCGGCCCGCTCGTCCGATCCGGCGCTTGCCGGGGTCGAGATTTCCCGTCTGGCCGAGGCGGACAAGGCCGATCTTCATTGGGCGCGCGATCTTTACGGCACGCTTGAGGCGCGGGGGCAGGCGCCGGTGGCGCGGCCGCTGGCGGCGCTGAACACGGCGGCGGCCCGCGACGGGGTGCTGATCCGTGTGACGGGGCGGGCGGCAAAGCCGGTGCATCTGGTCTATGAACATCAGGACACCCGGTCGGACGCGGTTCTTCACCATTGCATCCGGGTCGAGGCCGGGGCGGCGCTGACGCTTCTGGAAAGCGGTCCGGCGGCGGCGCGGCTGAACATGGTGGCCGAGGTCGAGATCGCCGATGGCGGGCAGTTCCACCATATCCGCCTGCAGGGCCGCGATCACCACCGCCGGGCGCTGACCCACATGTTCGCCCGTCTGGGCGCGGGCGCCCTGTTCAAAAGCTTTACCCTGACCGCGAACGGGGCACTGACGCGCAATGAATGCGTGATCGAACTGGCGGGCGATCACGGGGTGGCCCATGTCGCCGGGGCCGCGCTTGGCGATGGCGCGACCGCGCCGTTCCTTCATGACGATACGGTCTTTGTCACCCATGCGGCCGCCCATTGCGAAAGCCGGCAGGTCTTCAAGAACGTCCTGCGCAACGGCGCGACCGGGGTGTTCCAGGGCAAGATCCTGGTCCGGCAGGGGGCGCAGAAGACCGATGGCTATCAGATCAGTCAGGCGCTGCTGCTGGACGATGACAGCCAGTTCCTGGCCAAGCCCGAGCTGGAGATCTACGCCGACGACGTGAAATGTTCGCACGGGTCCACGACCGGCGCCCTTGACGAGACGGCGCTCTTCTATCTGCGGTCGCGCGGCGTGCCCCGGCGCGAGGCGACGGTGCTGCTGGTCCTGTCCTTTCTGGCCGACGCGATCGACGAGATCGAGGATGAGGCGCTGAAGGCGGCGGTCGCGGATCAGCTGGAAGGCTGGCTGATGCGCAGGATGGCGGCGTGAGCGTCATCGGCGAGATTGCGGCAAGCTGGCGCGATCCGGGTCTGGTGATGCGCCGTCTGATGTCGGCGGGCCCGCGCGAGGATCGCTCGCTGGCGATCCTGATGGCGGCGTCGGTCCTGTTGTTCGTGGCGCGCTTGCCGGTGCTGGCGCGTGTGGCGGCGGCGGACCCGTCCGTGCCGCTGGGCGCGCGGATGGGGGGTGCCCTGATGAGCAGTCTCTTTCTGGTGCCGCTGATCGCCTATGCGCTGGCGCTGGCCAGCCATATGGTCATGCGCGCCCTTGGCCGCGAGGGGGCCGCTTTCGGGGCGCGGCTCGCGCTCTTTTGGGCGCTGCTGGCGGCGGCACCGGCGGCGCTGGCGCATGGGCTGGTGTCGGGCCTGGCGGGCCCTGCGGGGCTGGTCGCGGGGGGGCTTGGCGCGCTGGTCTTTGCGCTTTTCCTCTGGCTTTGGGTCGGGGGGCTATTGGCGGCCTATCCGGGAAGGGACCGGGGATGAACGGCTTTGACGATCTGAAACTGCTGGTCCACCAGACGATGAACGAACCGCTGGTCGCGGCGCGGCGCATCATGGCGCTTGCCCTGCCCGGGCAGGCGCTGGCCCTGGCCTTGCTGCTGGCGACCGTGCTTTGGGCGATCCTTGACCGGGCGATGGCGATGGCCGGGCTGGCAACACCCTCCGATCTGCCGGGGGCGGCGCTTCTGAACCATCCGCTTTTCGGGATGATCCTGAACCTTGTGTCGATCCTGATCCTGGCCGGCATCATGACGCTGGCGGGGCGGCTCTTCGGCAAGCGCGGCCGGTTCCGCGACGCGCTGGCACTGGTCCTGTGGATGCAGTTCCTGCTGATCGCGGCCTTTGCCGGTCTGCTGCTGGTGGCGAGCCTTCTGCCGTCGGTCGGCGGGATTCTGGTTCTGATCATCTTCGCGGTCTATCTCTGGCTGATCGCCGTCTTCACCGCCGGGCTGCACGGGTTCGGGCGGTTTCTGACCGCAAGCCTTGCGCTGTTCGCGGCTGCGGCCGTCGTCGTCCTGCTGCTGATGCTGGCGATCATGGCCCTGACCTGGGCGGGTCTTCTGGAAATAAGAATGGTGCCCTGACCATGTATGACCTTGACCGTATCCGCGCCGACTTTCCCATCCTTGCCCGTCAGGTGAACGGACGCCCGCTGGTCTATCTGGACAATGGCGCCTCGGCGCAAAAGCCGCAGGTGGTGATCGACGCCATGACCCGCGCCTATTCCGAGGAATATGCCAATGTCCATCGCGGGTTGCATTACCTCTCGACCGTCGCCACCGAAAGGTACGAGGGCGTCCGCGCCACGATCGCGCGGTTTCTGAATGTGCCCGATCCGGGCGAGATCGTCTTTACCACCGGCGCGACCGAAGGCATCAATCTGGTTTCCTACGCCTGGGCCGCGCCGCGCCTGCAGGCGGGGGACGAG
>CAZKJZ010000092.1:0-8834 GCA_964553145.1 uncultured Frigidibacter sp.
GCCAGCTTGTCGGTCAGGTGGATATCGCAGTTCATCACGGCGGCCATGAATTCGACCGGGTGGTTCGCCTTCAGCCAGGCGGTCTGATAGCTGACCACCGCATAGGCGGCGGCGTGGGATTTGTTGAACCCGTAGTTGGCGAACTTTTCCAGAAGGTCAAAGACCTCGCCTGCCTTTTTGGCGGGCACGTCATGGGTCTTTTTGGCGCCGTCGATGAACTTGGGGCGTTCCTTGTCCATCTCCTCTTTGATCTTCTTGCCCATGGCGCGGCGAAGAAGGTCGGCGCCGCCCAGCGAATAGCCCGCCATGACCTTGGCGATTTCCATCACCTGTTCCTGATAGACGATGATGCCCTGGGTTTCGGCCAGGATATGGTCGATGGTGGGGTGGATGGATTCAATGTCGCGCAGGCCGTTCTTGACCTCGCAATAGGTCGGGATGTTTTCCATCGGGCCGGGGCGGTAGAGTGCCACAAGCGCCACGATATCTTCGATGCAGGTAGGTTTCATGCGCCGAAGCGCATCCATCATGCCGGTGCTTTCCACCTGAAACACGGCGACGGTCCGGGCGGCAGAGTAAAGGTCGTAGCTGGCCTTGTCATCCAGCGGGATGGCGTTGATTTCGTCCACTGCGCCTTCGGGCGGCGCATAAAGCTGGCGCCCGTCCGGGGCGATATGCAGATGCCGCCCGCTGGCACGGATCAGATCGACGGCATTCTGGATGACCGTCAGGGTTTTCAGCCCCAGAAAGTCGAACTTGACCAGACCGGCGGCCTCGACCCATTTCATGTTGAACTGGGTTGCCGGCATGTCGGACCGCGGGTCCTGATACAGCGGCACCAACTCGTCCAGCGGCCGGTCGCCGATGACGACGCCCGCGGCATGGGTCGAGGCGTTCCGCAAAAGCCCTTCGATCTGCTGGCCATAGTCCAGAAGGCGTTTCACCACCTCTTCCGCCCGCGCCGCCTCGCGCAGGCGCGGCTCGTCGGCCAGCGCCTTTTCGATCGACACCGGCTTGACCCCTTCGACGGGGATCAGCTTGGACAGGCGGTCGACCTGGCCATAGGGCATCTGCAGCACGCGGCCCACATCGCGCACGGCCGCCTTGGACAAAAGCGCGCCGAAGGTGATGATCTGGCCGACCCGGTCGCGACCATATTTGCCCTGAACGTACTGGATCACCTCTTCCCGCCGGTCCATGCAGAAGTCGATGTCGAAGTCGGGCATCGACACGCGTTCGGGGTTCAGGAACCGTTCGAAGAGCAAGGAATAGCGCAAAGGGTCAAGGTCGGTGATGGTCAGCGCATAGGCAACCAGCGACCCGGCGCCCGACCCCCGGCCGGGGCCGACCGGGATATGGTGATCCTTGGCCCATTTGATGAAATCGGCCACGATCAGGAAATAGCCCGGGAAGCCCATCTGTTCGATGATGCCAAGCTCGAACTTCAACCGGTCCTCATAGACCTCGACCGGGGCCGAGGGCGGAATGACCGCCAGTCGGGCGCGCAGGCCTTCCCACGCCTGACGGCGCAGTTCCTCGACCTCGTCATCGGCAAAGCGGGGCAGGATCGGCGGATGCTTCTTTACCGCAAAGGCGCAGCGGCGGGCGATTTCGACGGTATTTTCCAGCGCCTCCGGCAGGTCGGCGAAAAGCGCCGCCATTTCCGCCTCGGACTTGAAATAATGCTGCGGGGTCAGGTGGCGGCGGGGTTCCTGCTGGTCGACATAGGCGCCTTCGGCGATGCAGATCAGCGCGTCATGTGCCTGATACATGTCAGGTTTGGGGAAATAGACATCGTTGGTCGCGACCAAAGGCAGGGCCATCGCATAGGCCATATCGACAAGGCCGCGTTCGGTCAGCCGTTCAGCCTCGGGCCCTTGGCCGCCTTCGCCGGGGTGGCGCTGCAGTTCGACATAAAGCCGGTCGGGATAGATTGCCGCCAGGCGGGTCATCAGCGCCTGCGCCTTGGCCGGCTGACCCGCTTGCAGAAACTGGCCGACCGGCCCGTCCGGCCCGCCGGTCAGGCAGATCAGGCCGGCGGCATGGGTCGCCAGTTCCTCCAGCGTCACCTGCGGCAGCTCGCCCCCCGCATCAAGATAAAGACACGAGTTCAGCTTCATCAGGTTCAGATAGCCCGCCTGATCCTGTGCCAGCAGGACAAGGGGGGCGGGCGAGCGCGGCCGCTCGCCGGGCTGAGCGGGGTCGAAGGTGACGGCGATCTGGCAACCGACGATCGGCTGCAGGCCCGCGCCCTTGGCCAGCGTCGAAAATTCCAGCGCGGCAAAAAGGTTGTTTGTGTCGGTCACCGCAATGGCGGGCATGCCTGCCTTTTCGCACAGGCCGACAAGTTTCTTCACCGGCACCGCCCCTTCCAGAAGCGAATATTCGGTGTGGGTGCGCAGATGGATGAATCGCGGGGCGGACATGGGCAAGGCTTAGGTCAGGTGGCGGCGTTTGGCCAGCGGATCGTTTTGGATTGGGCCAACATGGGACACTGTCTTTCTTCGGACCGATCAGGGGACCTGCCAGTGGCAGGTCACCCGGTCCGTTGGCCGGAGCGAGAGCGCAGGCCAAGGGGTTCTCCGAAGAGCCGGACGATCAGGCGAGGGGCGTGCCCGCCCAGGCGGGTGCGAAGCGCCCGCCGCCCCCATGGGGTGATGAGGGGGAAGAAACGTGCCAGTGGCACGTTTCCCCGAAGCACGCCGCGCCCGTGGCGCGGCAGGGAGGCGCGGTCCACGCGGCTGGAGCCGCTCGGGCGGTTCTTCACGCACCGGTCGCGGCGCCCGGGTCGCCTGCCCCGGGCTTTGGCGGGCTGGGAAATCTATTTGAACTGACCAGTGTTCAAGCGCCCCGATAGGGCGCGCAGCTTTCGCGCAGCACCAGTTCGACCGGCAGGACGATATCGTCCGTATCGGTCTGCCCGGCCAGAACGGCCAGCAGGCGTTCGGCAGCCAGTCGGCCAATGTCCTTGCGCGGCTGGCGGATGGTGGTCAGGGGCGGCGACATATGTGCCACAAGCTCGATATCGTCAAAGCCGATGACAGACACGTCCCGTGGCACCGACAGCCCGTGCCGCTGCACCTCGCCGATAAAACCGCAGGCCATTTCGTCCGAGGCGAAGAACAGGCCAGAGGCGCGGGTGGCGGCGGGCTGGGCCAGCCAGTCGGTTGCGGCCTGGCGACCGGACTCCAGCGTGAAATCACCTTCGAACAGCGCAAGCGGCAGGCCCTGCGCATCGGCGGCCCCTGCGGCGCCCCCTAGGCGCGCCTCGGTCAGGACGTTGCCGCGCGGGCCGGTCACATGGCCGATGCGGCGATGGCCAAGGCCGATCAGGTGATCGATTGCCACTATCGCCGCCGCGCGATTGTCGATCTTGATCCGCGGCGCAGCCAGACCCGGCACCCATTCGCAGGCCTCTACCAGCGGCACGCGGTCCCGCAGGTCGGCGGCGGGCAAGGTGCCGTCCAGTACGATCAGCCCGTCCGCACGCGAGGGTTCGGCATAGGCCAAAAGCGTGTCTGCGCCGGCACTTTTGGTGTCTGCGACCAACAGGTTATACCCGGCAGGCGCCAGGACCGAGGCGATGCCGGACAGGATCTGGGAAAAGAACGGGTTGGCCAGATTCGGCACCAGCGCCACAATCCCGCCGGTGCGGCGGTGGCGCAGGTTGCGGGCGGCGTGGTTCAGCCGATAGCCGGTCTGATCAATCGCCGCCTGCACCGCTGCCCGCGTCTCTTCGCTGACCAGCGTCGGGTTGCTGATCGTCCGGCTGACCGTGGCCGTTGAAACGCCCGCAACCCGGGCGACATCGCTGATTTTCGGCCGGTCATGCGTCATGGCTTTTCTTACGTCACGCGCCCGGTCCGCTCAATCTCTATTCGGGCGAAAGGAATCATCTTGCAATCGATTACATTACGGGTTTACCTTTCATGCAACCGATTTCATCGGCCGACTTTGGGAGGGGTCTATGCGGACGATCAAGGGGCCTGCGCTGTTTCTGGCCCAGTTCGCGGGCGATCAGGCGCCGTTCAACAGCTGGCAAGCGATCACCAGGTGGGCAGCGGATTGCGGTTATGCCGGGGTTCAGGTGCCGACGCTGGATGGGCGGCTGATCGACCTTGACCGCGCGGCGGCCTCGAAAGCCTATTGTCAGGACTGGGCGGGGCAGGCGGCGGAAAACGGCATTGCCGTGACCGAATTCTCGACCCACCTTCAGGGCCAGCTTGTCGCCGTTCACCCGGCCTATGACGCCCTTTTCGATGCCTTTGCCCCGGCGCAGGTCCGGGGCAATGCGGCGGCCCGGACCGACTGGGCGGTCGATCAGGTGAAAAAGACGCTGACCGCCGCCCGCCATCTGGGGATGGAAGCCATGGCCAGCTTTTCAGGCGCGCTGGCCTGGCCCTATGCCTATCCCTGGCCGCAGCGGCCTGCGGGCCTGATCGATGAGGCGTTCGACGAACTGGCCCGCCGCTGGCGCCCTATCCTGGACCATGCCGAAGATTGCGGCATCGACATCTGCTACGAAGTCCACCCCGGCGAGGATCTGCACGACGGCGACAGTTACGAGATGTTCCTGGCGCGGGTCGGCAATCATGCACGGGCCTGCATGCTGTTTGACCCGTCGCATTATGTCCTTCAGCAGCTGGATTATCTGGATCACCTCGACATCTATGCCGACCGTATCCGCATGTTCCACGTCAAGGATGCCGAGTTCAATCCGACCGGCCGCAAGGGCGTCTATGGCGGGTTTCAGCCCTGGGTCAATCGCGCCGGGCGGTTCCGCAGCCCCGG
This sequence comes from uncultured Frigidibacter sp., assembly GCA_964553145.1. Taxonomy (GTDB): domain Bacteria; phylum Pseudomonadota; class Alphaproteobacteria; order Rhodobacterales; family Rhodobacteraceae; genus TMP-24. The sequence goes on from CAZKJZ010000092.1 coordinate 4,792, forward strand.
CGACGGGCAGGTCGATTTCGGTGCGATCTTTGCCAAGCTGGCGGCGGCGGACTTTCCGGGCTGGGCGGTGGTCGAATGGGAATGCTGCCTGAAGCACCCCGAGGATGGCGCCCGCGAAGGGGCGGCGTTCGTCCGCCAGCATATCATCCGGGTGACCGACCGCGCCTTTGATGACTTTGCCGCATCCGGCGTCGACCGGGTGGCGAACCGGCGGCTTCTGGGGCTGGAGGGCTAGGGTGGAACCGATCCGTCTGGGCATGGTTGGCGGCGGGCAGGGGGCCTTTATCGGGGCCGTGCACCGGCTGGCCGCACGGATGGATGGCGGCTTCCGGCTGGTGGCGGGGGCCTTGTCGTCCGATCCCGAACGCGCCAGGGCCTCGGGCGCCGAACTTGGGCTGGACCCGGCGCGCACCTATGCGGATTTCCGCATCATGGCGCAGCGCGAGGCCCGGCTGAAGGACGGGATCGAGGCGGTGGCGATTGTCACCCCCAACCATATGCATGCCGCCCCGGCGATCGAATTCCTGCGGCGCGGCATCCATGTGATCTGCGACAAGCCGCTGACCGCGACCATGGCCGAGGCCAAGACACTGGCGGCAGCGGCGGGCCGGTCGGAGGCGCTGTTTGTCCTGACCCATAACTACACCGGCTATCCGCTGATCCGGCAGGCGCGGGCGATGCTGGCGCGCGGCGATCTGGGGCCACTGCGTCTGGTGCAGGTCGAATATGCGCAGGACTGGCTGACAACCGATGTGCAGACCAAACAGGCCGAATGGCGGACCGATCCGGCGCGGGCGGGAATGGGCGGGGCCTTGGGTGACATTGGCACCCATGCCTATAATCTGGCGGCCTTCGTCACCGGCACCGAGCCGCAGGCGATTGCCGCCGATCTGGCCAGTTTCGTGCCGGGCCGGTCGCTGGATGACAATGCCCATGTGATGATGCGCTATGCGGACGGCGCCAAGGGGATGCTCTGGGCAAGTCAGGTGGCACCCGGCAACGAAAACGGTCTGCGCCTGCGCATCTATGGCGAGGCCGCCGGTCTGGAATGGAGCCAGGAGGACCCTAACCGTCTGTGGTTCACCCGGCATGGCCAGCCCCGCCAGATGCTGACCCGGGGCGGCGCGGGCAGCCTGCCCGATGCACAGCGCCTGATCCGTGTTCCGGCAGGCCATCCCGAAGGCTATCTGGAGGCTTTCGCCAATATCTATGCCGAGGCAGCCCGCGCCATCCGCGCCCATCAGGCGGGTGTTCCCCTGTCGCCGGACGTGACCTTTCCGACCCTGTCGAACGGGCTGGCGGGAATGCGGTTCGTCGCGGCCTGTGTCGCCTCGTCACGGCGCAATTCGGCGTGGATTGCCCTATGACCCCGATCCTTGCCCTGCAGGATGTGCGCAAAAGCTTCGGCCCGGTCGAGGTGCTGCATGGTATCGATTTCGATCTGGCCCCGGGCGAGGTGCATGCCCTGATCGGCGAAAATGGCGCGGGCAAGTCGACGATCATGAAGATCCTTGGCGGCTTTCTGGCGCCAAGCTCGGGCCAGTTGCTGCTGGACGGCAAGCCCGCCCCCTATCACTCCGGCGCTGCGGCCGAAGCGGCGGGCGTGGTGGTCATTCACCAGGAATTCAATCTGGCGCCCGATCTGACGGTTGCCGACAATATCTATCTGGGTCGCGAGATTGGCGGGCTGTTTCTGAACCACAAGGCGATGCGCGACGGGGCGCAGGCACTGCTCGACCAGCTGGAAAGCCGCATCGACCCCGCCGCCCGCATCCGCGACCTGCCGGTGTCGGACCGGCAGATGGTGGAAATCGCCAAGGCCCTATCGCGCAAGGCCCGCGTGCTGATCATGGACGAACCGTCCGCCGTCCTGACCCACCGCGAGGTCGGCATCCTTTTTCGTCAGATCGACCGGCTGCGCGCCGCTGGGGTGGCGCTGCTTTATACCTCTCACCGGCTGGACGAAGTCAGTCATATCGCCGACCGGATCACGGTTCTGCGCGACGGCGCCGTGGTGCGCCGCGCCGCACGGGGCGAGTTGACCGAGGACGGGATGGCCACCGCGATGGTTGGCCGCGACCTGAAGGACATTTTCCCGCCGCGCCGCGCCAGCTTTGGCCCGCCGGTCCTGGAACTGGCCGGCTTTGGCGTGCCGCCCCTGGTGCAGGATGTGGCCCTGACCCTGCGGGCGGGCGAGGTTCTGGGGATTTCCGGTCTGGTCGGCGCGGGCCGCACCGAACTGGCCGAGGGGCTGGTGGGGCTGCGCCCGCATCAGGGGCACGTTTTGCGGGGCGGCAAGCCGCTGGTGATCCGGTCCGTCGCCGATGCCGCACGCCACGGCATCGCCTATCTGACCGAAGACCGCAAGGAACGCGGCCTGTTGCTGGACAAAAGCCTGCGCGAAAACCTGACACTGCCTGCGCTGGACCGGTTCGGCGGCCCGTTCCTGTCGCGCGTGCGCGAGGATCAGGCCCTGACCCGCGCCATTGCCGATTTCGACATCCGCGCGCCCCGGCGCGACATGCGGGTCGGCAACCTGTCAGGCGGCAATCAGCAAAAGCTGCTGCTTGCCAAAACCATGCTGCCCGAGCCCGAGGTGATCATCATCGACGAACCGACGCGCGGCATCGACATCGGCACCAAAAGCCAGATCTACGCCTTTATCGACGCGCTGGCGCGGCAGGGGCGCAGCGTCATCGTCATCTCCTCGGACATGCCCGAGGTGCTGGGCCTGTCGGACCGGGTGCTGGTGATGCGGCAGGGCCGGGTCGCGGCATTGCTGGAAGGGCGCGACATCAACGAACAGACGATGGTGCGGGCCATCATGGGAACCAGTGAAAGGGTAGCCGAGGATGTTTAAGGGGCGACTGAGCCTGTCGACACTGGGCCCGCTGGCGGCGCTGATCGCGCTGGTGGTTCTGGGGGCGTTCCTGAACGGCAACTTCCTGTCGGGCGGCAATGTGACCAACGTTCTGGCGCGGTCGGCCTTTATCGGGATGATCGCGGTCGGCATGACCTTTGTCATCACCTCGGGCGGGCTGGACCTGTCTGTCGGGTCGATGGCGGCCTTTATCGCGGGCATGATGATCATGGCGATGAATGCGCTTTTGCCCACACTGGGGGTCAGCGTCTCGCTGGTTCTGGCGGGCATGGCGGTGGCGCTGTTGATCGGCCTTCTGGCGGGGCTGGCGAACGGGCTTTTGATCACCAAGGCCCGGATCGAACCCTTCATCGTCACCCTGGGCACGATGGGCATCTTCCGGTCGCTGGTCACCTGGATCGCGGACGGCGGCACCCTGTCCCTGGACTTCGAGGCGCGGCAATTCTATCGCCCGGTCTATTACGACGGGCTCCTGGGCATCGCCTGGCCGATCATCGTCTTTGCCATCATCGCCGTGGCGGGCGAGGTCGCCATGCGCCACACCCGCTTTGGCCGCCATTGCGAGGCGATTGGATCGAACGACAAGGTGGCCCGCTATTCGGCGGTCAAGGTCGAGCAAGTACAGCTGATGACCTATGTCGCGCTTGGCCTGCTGGTCGGGCTGGCGACCATCCTTTATGTGCCCCGCCTTGGCTCGGCCTCGGGCTCCACCGGCCTTTTGTGGGAGCTGGAGGCGATTGCCGCCGTCATCATTGGCGGTACGGCGCTGAAGGGCGGCTATGGCCGGGTCTGGGGCACGGTTGTCGGCGTCCTGATCCTTAGCCTCATCGACAATATCCTTAATCTGGCCGACCTCGTCTCGCCCTATCTGAACGGCGCGATCCAGGGGGTCATCATCGTACTGGCCGTTGTCTTGCAACGCAGAAAATCATCCGCCGATGGGCGGTGATCAAACAGTCGCCACCGGGGCGACGAAACAGGGAGGAAGTGATGAAACGCAGGGACTTTTTCGGGGCAACCGCCGCGATGGCCGTGGGCGGCATGGCCGCAACCACTGTGCGGGCCGAAGGCGAGACCTTTACCATCGGCGTGTCGATCCCGTCCGCGACGCACGGGTTCATGGGTGGCCTGAACTGGCATGCCCAACAGTCGATCGCCCGGC
>CAZKJZ010000093.1:0-8783 GCA_964553145.1 uncultured Frigidibacter sp.
GCCTGGGACGATTATCTGCATCTGCGCGACAACCCCGCCGGGGTGACGCGGGATCTTTGGTATCATGACATGGGATGCAGCGCCTGGCTGGTGATTGAACGGAGTACCGTCACCCATGACATCCTGTCGGTCCGGCAGGTGGCGGATGTGGCGGCAATGGCCGGAAAGGGCGGACAATGAGGATCGCGGGCAAGGGCATCATCGACCGGGCGCGCACCATCGGTTTCCGCTTTGACGGGCGCGACCATACCGGGTTCGAAGGCGATACGCTCGCCTCGGCCCTTCTGGCCGGGGGCGTGCGGCTGATGGGCCGGTCGTTCAAATACCACCGCCCGCGCGGGGTGATGACGGCAGGGTCCGAGGAGCCGAATGCGCTGGTGACCCTGGGGCAGGGCGCCCGGCAGGTGCCGAACGTCCGCGCCACGATGCAAGAGATTTTCGCGGGGCTTGATGCCCGCAGCCAGAACTGCTGGCCGTCGCTCGCCTTTGACATGGGGCAGGTGAACGACCTTCTGGCTCCCTTCTTCAGCGCCGGGTTCTATTACAAGACCTTCATGTGGCCGCGCAGTTTTTGGGAAAAGCTTTATGAACCGGCGATCCGCCGGGCCGCCGGGCTCGGGTCGCTGTCGCGCCAGCATAATGACGAGGCCTATGAAAAGGTCTGGGCGCATTGCGACCTTCTGGTCATCGGCGCCGGTCCTGCCGGGCTGATGGCCGCCCTGACCGCCGGACGGGCGGGGGCAAGCGTGATCCTGGCCGACGAGGACAGCCGCATGGGCGGCCGCCTTCTGGCCGAGGTCGAGGAGGTCGGCGGCAAGCCCGGTCCTCTGTGGGTGGACGAGGTGCTGGCCGAACTGGCAGCACTGCCGAATGTCCGGCTGATGCCGCGCACCACGGTCACCGGCGCCTATGACCACGGCACCTATGGGGCGCTGGAGCGGGTCGGTCTGCATCTGGCCCAGCCGCCCGCCGATCTGCCGCGCGAATGTTTCTGGCGGATCGTTGCGCGGCGGGCGGTGCTGGCCAGCGGTGCGCTGGAACGCCAGATTGCCTTTCCGATGAACGACCGGCCCGGGATCATGACCGCGGGGGCGGTGCGCGCCTATCTGAACCGCTGGGGCGTGGCGCCGGGGCGCAGCGTCGCGGTCTTTGGCAATAATGACGATGCCCACCGCACCGCCCGCGATCTGGCGCAGGCCGGGGTCCGGGTGGCGGCGCTGATCGACGTGCGGCCCGATATGGCACAATCGGGCGACTGGCCGGTCTTTGCCGGGGCCGCCGTGACCGGAACGCGCGGGCATCTCGGCCTGCGCAGCCTGACCGTCCGCACGGATGGCGGCGCCGAGGAACGGATCGAGGCCGATTGCCTTGCCGTATCGGGCGGCTGGAACCCGGCCCTGCATCTGACCTGCCACATGAACGGCCGCCCCGCCTGGCGCGAAGATATCGCGGCCTTTGTCCCGAAACCCGGCATGGTGCCCGGTCTGGTCGCGGTCGGCGCCGCAGGCGGCAGCTTCACCACCGCCGCCGCCCTGGCCGAAGGCCACCGCGCCGCACTCGAGGCGCTGGGCGATCTGGGCCTGACGCCACCGCCCGCCTTCGATCTGCCCTGCGCCGAAAATGGTGCCACCGGTCTGCAGCCCTATTGGGAAGTGCCGGACACAAAGGGCCGCGCCTGGCTGGATACGGCCAATGACGTGACGGTCAAGGATGTGCGCCTGTCCGCGCAGGAAGGATACCGTTCTGTCGAGCATATGAAGCGCTATACGACCCAAGGCATGGCCCCCGATCAGGGCAAGAATTCCAGCGTCGCGGCGCTGGCGATCCTGGCCGATGCCACCGGCCGCGCCATTCCCGATACCGGCACCACGACCTTCCGCCCGCCTTTCGTGCCCGTCTCGATCGCCGCGATGGGCGCGGGCGGGCAGGGCAAGGGCCTTGCCCCCCAACGCTTCACCACCTCGCATCATGCCGCCACCGAACGCGGCGCGCCGATGATCGAGGCAGGCCTGTGGTACCGCGCCTCGTACTTCCCGCGTCCGGGCGAGGCGCACTGGCGCCAGTCCTGTGACCGCGAGGTTCGGGCGGTGCGCAACCGGGTCGGGGTCTGTGATGTGTCGACATTGGGCAAGATCGACATCAAGGGCCGCGATGCGGGCCGGTTCCTGGACCTGGTCTATAGCAACACATTCTCGACCCTGGCCGAGGGGCGGGTCCGCTATGGGCTGATGCTGCGCGAGGATGGTCTGGTCATGGATGACGGCACCAGCGCGCGGCTGGGGCCGGAACATTACCTGATGACCACGACCACCGCCGCGGCGGGGCAGGTCATGCGCCATCTGGACTTTGTCCATCAGGCCTTTTGCCCCGGCTGGGATGTGCGGATGATTTCCGTCACCGAACAGTGGGCGCAGTTCGCCGTGGCGGGGCCGCTTGCGCGTGAACTTCTGAATACGCTGCTCGACCAGCCGATCAGCGATGCCGAACTGCCGTTCCTTGGCGTCCGCCCGGTTCAGCTGGGCGGGGTCGCGGCGCGGCTTTTCCGCATCTCCTTCTCGGGTGAACTTGGCTACGAGGTCGCGGTGCCCGCCCGCTATGGCGAGGCTTTGTGGCGCGATCTGGTGGCGCGGGCCGAAAGCCTGGGGGGCGCGGCCTATGGGATGGAGGCGCTGAACGTCCTGCGCATCGAAAAGGGCTTTATCACCCACGCCGAAATCCACGGGCGGGTGACGGCCTTTGACATCGGCCTTCAGGGTATGGTCAGCACCAAGAAAGACTGTATCGGCAAGGCCGCGAGCCAAAGGCCGGGGCTGGGCGGGCCAGAGCGCGAACAGATGGTCGGCCTCCGCCCGATCGCGGCGGAAAAGCCCTTGGGGGCGGGGGCGCATCTTTTCGATCCCGGGGCTGCGCCGGTCTCGGCCAATGATCAGGGCTATGTCACATCGGTCTGCTGGTCGCCGACGCTGAGTAGCCATATCGGCCTGGCGTTCCTGCGCGATGGCCGCGCCCGCATCGGCCAGTCGGTGCGGCTGGTCGACCATCTGCGCGGCACCGACCTTTTGTGCGAAGTGACATCGCCCATATTCTTTGACCCGGATGGAGGGCGCGCCCGTGGCTAGACTGATCGCCAAATCCGCGACCTTGGGCCAGTTGCCCCTGACCATAGGCGCCCTGACCCTGACCGAGGACAGCCCCGCCCGGCTGACCGCCATCGCCCCATGGCAGGGCAAGGACAAGGGTGCTGAAACCGCCCTGCGCGATATGGGGCTGGCCTGGCCCGCGCCCGACCGTGCGGTTGCGGGGGGCGAGGGGGCGGCGATCCTCTGGTCTGGTCGCGGGCAGGCGTTCCTGCTGAACGCCGACCCCGAACCGCTGGCAGCACTGGCGGCCCTGACCGATGTCGCCGACGGCTGGGTCGCCCTGACCCTGACCGGCCCCGACGCCGCCGAGGCGCTGGCGCGGCTGATCCCCTTGGACCTGTCGCCCCGCGCCTTTCCCCCCGGCGCCACGGCCCGCACCGGCCTTGGCCATATGATGTGCCTGTTGTGGCGCACGTCCGATCAGGGGTTCCGGGTCTTTGTCTTCCGCTCCATGGTCACGACGGCGGTGCACGAGATCGGGACGGCAATGCGGTCGCTGGCGGCGCGGGCAGAGGCCTGAGGCCGCCCTATTCCGCCGCCACCGCCGGTTCCTCGACCAGGGCATGGCGGGCCAGAAGGGCGCTGATCTCGGGCCGGCACGATCCGCAGTTGCTGCCGGCCTTCAGCGCCCGGCCGATCTGGTCCAAAGTGGTCAGGCTTTGGTCGCGGATCGCCGTGGTGATCGTGTTGATGCCGACATTGAAGCAGGCGCAAACGGTGGCGCCGGGGTCGGGGCGGTCGGCACCGGGGCGGCCGGCCAAAAGGGCGGGGTCGGCGGCGGCGCCAAGGGCCGATGCCAGATGGCTGCGCGACAGCGACACCGGATCGGGGGCGATGAACAGGGCGGCGGCAACGCGGCCGTCGGCAACCAGCGCCACACGGAAAAGGCCGCGCGACGGGTCGGCGACGACGATCGCCTCGGCCTCTCCCTCGGGCAGGTTAAAGAGGGTGCGGGCCATGGCCAGCCAGTCGTCGGGGGGCGCTTCGCCTGCCAGTTCGGCCTGCATCCCGCCGTTGGGCAGGACGGCACGGGCCCAATAGGCGCAGTCCGGGCGAAAGGCGCGGGCCGCGACGGCAAAGCCGAACCATCGGGCGGCAAAGGGCGCCAGCGCCACGGCAAAGGCCTTGCTGTCCGGCTGGTCCGACACCGGGTCGGTGCCGACCGGTCCGATAGCGCTGACGACGCCGGTCGGGCCGGTCTCGCCAGTCCAATGGATCGGCGCGAAAAGGGTGCCGGGTGTGACCCGGTCGGTGACCAGCACCCGCAGGACGGCGCTGCCCGAGGCGCCGCTGACGCGGGCCAGCGTGGCGGGTGCCAGCGACAGGCGGGCGGCATCGTCAGGGTGAACCTCGACATAGGGTTCGGCGATGTGGCGCGCGAGGCGCGGCGCAAGGCCGGTGCGGGTCATCGTGTGCCATTGGTCGCGAACCCGTCCGGTGTTCAACCGGAAAGGGTGCGCGGGGTCGGGCGCCGTGGGGATGGGGGGCGTGATCGGCAGCATCCGTGCCCGTCCGCCCGCATGGTGAAAGGCCCCGTCGCCGAAGAACCGCCCCCCGCGCCGGGTGGGCGAGGCGGGCCAGACAAAGGTGGCCAGCGCGTCATAGGCCGCCCCGTCAAGGTTCGCATGGTCGGAAATGTCGAAATCCGACCCCAGTGCGCCTGCGACACCCGACAAGGCCGCATATTCGGCAAAGACCTCGGCCGACGAGGACCAGCCGAACGCATCGGCCCATCCCATCCGGGCCGCGACATCGGCGATGATGCGCCAGTCTTGCCGCGCCTGACCGGGGGGCGCGCGGAACGGGCGCTGGCGGCTGATCCGCCGTTCGGAATTGGTGACGGTGCCGTCGCGTTCGCCCCAGGCGGCGGCGGGCAACAGGACCCCTGCCAGCCGCGTCGTGTCGGTCACCGCCATACAGTCCGAGACGACGGTAAAGGGGCAGGCGGCGATGGCGGCGCGGATCAGGCCCGCGTCGGGCAGCGATACGGCGGGGTTGGTGCCCATGATCCACAGCGCGCGGATACGGCCATCGGCGACGGCGCGGAACATGTCCACCGCCTTCAGCCCCGGCCGGTCGGCCATGGCGGGTGATTGCCAGAAGGTCTGGACGGCGCCCCGGTGCGCAGGATTTTCCAGATCAAGGTGGCAGGCCAGCATATTGGCCAGCCCCCCCACCTCGCGTCCGCCCATGGCGTTGGGCTGGCCGGTCACGGAAAAGGGGCCCGTGCCGGGGCGCCCGATGCGACCGGTGGCCAGATGGCAGTTCAGGATGGCATTGACCTTGTCGGTGCCATGCGCCGACTGGTTCACGCCTTGGGAATAGATGGTGACGACCCGGTCGGTCCCGGCCCAGAGGGCGAGGAAGTCTTGCAGGTCGGCAGGCGACAGGCCGGTCAGGCCGGGGTCGGTGGCGCGGGCGGCGGCCAAAGCATCGCCATAGCCCTCGATATGGGCCAGAAAGTCCAGATCGGTCTGCCCGTCATCGGCCAGATGCGCCAAAAGCCGGTTGAAAAGCGCCGCATCCCCGCCCGGCGCAATGGGAAGGTAAAGGTCGGCCAGATCGCAGGTCGCGGTGCGGCGGGGGTCGATGACCACCACCTTCAGGCCCGGGCGCGCCGTCTTGGCGGCCTCGAGCCGCTGATAGAGGACCGGGTGGCACCAGGCCAGGTTCGAGCCGACCAGAACCACCAGATCGGCCAGTTCGACATCCTCATAAAGGCCCGGAACCGTGTCGCTGCCAAAGGCGCGGCGGTGGCCTGCGACGGACGAGGCCATGCACAGCCTTGAATTCGTGTCGATATTGGCGCTGCCGATGAAGCCTTTCATCAGCTTGTTGGCGACATAATAATCCTCGGTCAGGATCTGGCCCGAGACGTAAAGCGCGACCGCATTCGGCCCGTATTCGGCGATCGTTTCGGCAAAGCGCCGGGCGACAAGGCCCGCGGCCTGATCCCAGCTGACGTCCTGTCCGCCGATCCGGGGGGCCAGAAGCCGCCCCTCCATCCCGATGGTTTCGGCCAGGGCGCTGCCCTTGACACAGAGCCTGCCGAAGTTGGCCGGATGGTCGGGGTCGCCCTGAACTGTGGTGCAGTCCGGCGTGGTCCTGACCAGAACGCCGCAGCCGACACCGCAATAGGGGCAGGTGGTCTTGGTGGTGGTCACGCCGCGCTCCGGTCCAGGACGGTCGCGGACAGAAGCACGCGGCCCGCCTCGACGCGGGCGGCATAGGTGGCGACCGACCCCTCGTCAGCGCCCTGCGCCTGCCCGGTGTTCATGTCAAAGACCCAGGCGTGCAGCGGGCAGGTGACGGAATGGCCGTGGACGATGCCTTCGGACAGAGGGCCGCCCTTGTGGGGGCAGCGGTCGTCCAGCGCGAAGACATGGTCATCGGCGGCGCGAAAGACCGCAACGCAGCCCTTGGCGGTTTTCACCAGCCGCGCGCCCTGACGGGGGATATCCTCCAACGCGCCGATGTCGATCCAGATGCCTGTCATCATGTTCATTCCGCCGCCTCCAGTGTCAGGTCGGCCACCGGGGCCCATTGTGCCGGTTCAGCCGCAAGATCGGCCCATGGGTCGCGCTGATAGACCGACTGGCTGATCATGAACCGGTCATAAAGCGCCCGGCGGTTGGCCAGATCGGCCACCACTTGATCCTTGCACCAGTCAAGGCCGACCCTGGCCACCCATTTGTAGATACGGTGCAGATAGCGGGCGTTTTCGCGGTAAAGCTGGACGAAAGCCGCCGTGACTTCCAGCGCCTCCTCCTCGGTGGCCACGGTGGTCAGAAGTTCGGTTTCCTTCACATCCATCCCCGCCGCCCCGGCGACGCTGATCTGATAGCCGCTGTCCACACAGACGACGCCCACGTCCTTGCAGGTCGCCTCGGCGCAGTTCCGGGGGCAGCCCGAGACTGCAAGCTTGACCTTGGCGGGTGTCCATGACCCCCAAAGGAGTTTTTCCAGCCTGATCCCCAGCCCGGTCGAATCCTGGGTGCCAAAGCGGCAGAATTCGCTGCCGACACAGGTCTTTACCGTGCGCAGCCCCTTGGAATAGGCGTGACCCGAGACCATGCCGGCATCGTTCAGGTCCGACCAGATGGCGGGCAGGTCGTCCTTTCTGACGCCCAAAAGGTCGATGCGCTGGCCGCCCGTGACCTTGACCATCGGCACGTTGTATTTGTCGGCCGCGTCGGCGATGGCGCGAAGCTCAGCCGGTGTGGTGACGCCGCCCCACATGCGCGGGACGACCGAATAGGTGCCGTCCTTCTGGATATTGGCGTGGTTCCGTTCATTCACGAACCGCGACTGGCGGTCATCGCGATAGTCCAGGGGCCAGTCGGCCAGAAGGTAATAGTTCAGCGCCGGGCGGCAGCTGGCGCAGCCACCGACGGTTTTCCAGCCCAGCTCCTGCATCACCGCCGGGATCGACTTCAGCCCCTTGGCCTTGATCAGGCGGCGCACATCCTCGTGCGTGTGCTCGGTGCATTTGCACATGGGCGGGTTCGCGTTGGCGACGAACCCGTCACCCAGCGTCAAGGCCATCACCTGTTCGACAAGCCCCGTGCAGGTACCGCAGGAGGACGAGGCCTTGGTCTGCGCCCTGACCAGATCGAGCGTGGTGGCGCCGCCCTGTATGGCCTGAACGATCTTGCCCTTGCAGACGCCGTTGCAGCCGCAAATCTCCGCCTCAGGCGGCAATGCTGCAACGGCCGCCATAGGGTCCGCCGAGGCGCCCCCCTGAAAGGCCGGGCCAAAGATCAGCGTGTCGCGCATGTCGGACAGGTCCTTGCCCTGCTTGATCAGGTCAAAGAACCAGGCGCCATCGGCGGTATCGCCATACATGACGGCGCCGATCAGCCGGTCGCCTTCCAGGATCAGGCGCTTGTAGACGCCGCGGCCCGGATCGCGGAACACAATATCCTCGCGCCCCGGCGCATCGGCAAAATCGCCCGCGCTGAAAAGATCGACGCCGGTGACCTTCAGCTTGGTCGCGGTCTGGACCGGCTGGAATGCGGCGTCGGCGCCGGCCAGCGTGGCGGCCAGAACCCGCGCCTGATCGTAGAGGGGCGCGACAAGGCCGAACAGCTGCTTGTTATGCTCCACGCATTCGCCAAGGGCAAAGATCGAAGGGTCCGAGGTGCGCATCTGGTCATCGACGGTGATGCCGCGCCCCACCTCCAGATGCGCGTCATTGGCCAGCCGCACTTCGGGGCGGATGCCGACGGCCATGCAGACCAGATCGGCGGGATAGGTGGTGCCATCGTCCAAAAGCACCGCCTCGGCCCGGTCATGGCCCAGGATCGCCTTGGTCGCGCCCTTGCAATGGACGGTGATGCCGCGCCGTTCCAGATCCTTTTGCAAAAGATAGCCTGCCGACGGGTCCAGCTGGCGTTCCATCAGATGGCCCATCAGGTGAATGACGGTGACCGAGGCGCCGCGCGCGGCCATGCCTGCCGCCGCCTCCAGCCCCAAAAGCCCGCCGCCGACCACGACGGCGCTGGCGCCGGGTCTGGCGGCGGCGATCATGGCGTTGGTATCTTCCAGATCGCGGTAGGTGACGACGCCGGGCAGGTCCTTGCCCGCAACCGGGATGATGAAGGGCGCCGATCCGGTGGCGATGACCAGCGCGTCATAGGGCGT
>CAZKJZ010000094.1:0-5085 GCA_964553145.1 uncultured Frigidibacter sp.
CACCGTCTGGGGCGACCATCAGCGGTTCCAGGAAACCTATTTCCAGCAATACAAAGGCTATTACTTTACCGGCGACGGCTGCCGTCGGGACGAGGATGGCTATTACTGGATCACCGGTCGGGTCGATGACGTGATCAACGTCTCGGGCCACCGGATGGGCACGGCCGAGGTGGAAAGCGCGCTGGTCGCCCACCCGGACGTGGCCGAGGCGGCGGTGGTCGGCTATCCCCACGACATCAAGGGGCAGGGCATCTACGCCTATGTCACCCTGATGCGCGGGACCGACCCGACCGACGATCTGCGCAAGGAGCTGGTCAAATGGGTGCGCACGGAAATCGGCCCGATTGCCAGCCCCGATCTGATCCAGTGGGCCCCCGGCCTGCCCAAGACGCGGTCGGGCAAGATCATGCGGCGCATCCTGCGCAAGATCGCCGAAAACGACTTTGGCGCGCTTGGTGACATTTCAACGCTGGCCGATCCGTCGGTGGTTGAGGAGCTGATCGCCAATCGCATGAATCGCAGTTGACGCGGGCGCGGGGCGGCCTGGGAGGAGCCGCCCCGCATCTGCAGCTTACAGGGAGGTAGCAAACAACCGTTGCGGGCCGGTGCCCGTTTCCTCAGGAAATGCGCGAAAAAACAAATGGGGACGCCGGGTCGTACCGGCGGCATGGAGGAAAATATGACAACCACAGATATGGACGCGGGGGTAAACCGCGCCCGGCCAATGACGTGGGACGAAAAGCGGGTCATCATGGCCTCGTCCGCGGGTACCGTCTTTGAATGGTACGACTTCTACCTTTACGGTTCACTTGCATCCATCATCGGTGCGCAGTTCTTTACCGCCTTTCCCGAGGCGACGCGGAACGTATTTGCGCTGCTCGCCTTTGCGGCGGGATTTCTGGTGCGCCCGTTCGGCGCCCTGGTCTTTGGTTCGCTCGGTGACCTTGTCGGTCGGAAATACACGTTCCTGATGACGATCCTGATCATGGGCCTGTCGACTTTTCTGGTCGGTATGCTGCCCGGCTATCAAAGCTGGGGTGCGGCCTCGCCCTGGCTGCTGATCGGGCTGAGGATGTTGCAAGGGCTGGCGCTGGGCGGTGAATATGGCGGTGCAGCGGTCTATGTGGCCGAGCACGCGCCGATCGGCCGACGCGGCTATTACACGGCCTTCATCCAGACGACGGCGACGCTGGGGCTTTTGCTGTCGCTGATCATCATCCTGCTGGTGACGGGTTATGTGAACGGCCATTATGATACGGTCGCCCAGTTCAACCTGGATGGCACGCCGCTGCTGGACCCCAAGGGCGAGCAGGTCATGCTGGAACCGTTCAAAGCCTGGGGCTGGCGGATTCCGTTCCTTGGGTCTATCTTCCTGTTGCTGATCTCTCTCTATATCCGGCTGCAGATGAACGAGAGCCCGGCCTTCAGGAAGATGAAGGAGGAGGGTGCGGCGTCAAAGGCGCCGCTGCGTGAGGCCTTTGGGCAGTGGAAGAACGCCAGGATCGCGCTGATCGCCCTGCTGGGTCTGACGGCGGGACAGGCGGTGGTCTGGTACTCTGGCCAGTTCTACGCCTTGTTCTTCATGCAGAACGTGGTCAAGGTCGACAGCTATACGGCCAATGTCATGGTGGCCTGGTCGCTGATCCTGGGGACGGGCGGCTTCCTGTTCTTCGGCTCTCTGTCCGACAGGATCGGCCGCAAGCCGATCATCCTGGCCGGTTGCCTGATTGCGGCGCTGACCTATTTTCCGGTCTTCGGCTTTCTGACCAAGACGGCAAACCCGGCCCTCTATCAGGCGCATCAGACCCCGGTTGTGGTGACGGCTGATCCGGCGGATTGCTCGTTCCAGTTCAACCCGGTCGGTACGGCCAAGTTCCTGAAATCCTGCGATATCCTGAAGTCGCTTCTGGCCAAGACATCGGTCAACTCATCGACCGTCGATGCCCCTGCGGGAACCGTGGCCAGTGTCAAGATCGGCGAGACCGAGGTGGCAGGCTATGACGGCGCAGCCAATGCCACGGCGATCGCCGATGCAACGGCGGCGCTGGATGCGGCCAAGGCCGGAACCGATCAGGCTGCGACCGATGCCGCGCAAAAGGCGCTGGACGAGGCCAAGGGCGTCAAGGCGGCCTTTGAAAAGTCGGTGAATGATGCGCTGGCGGCGGCCGGCTATCCTTTGGTGGCCAAGGACAATACGACCGTGATCACCGCGGCGCATTTCTTTGACATCTTCACCGGCCAGAAGATCAAGGTGGTGCTGACGCTGACCTATCTGATCCTTTTGGTGACGATGGTCTATGGCCCGATCGCGGCCATGCTGGTCGAGCTTTTCCCGACCCGCATCCGTTATTCCGGCCTGTCCTTGCCCTACCATATCGGCAACGGCTGGTTCGGCGGCCTTCTGCCCGCGACCGCCTTTGCCATCTCGGCCCAGTCCGGCAACATCTATGCCGGTCTGTGGTATGCGATCGTCATCGCGCTGATGACGGTGGTGGTCGGCACGATCTTTGTGCCGGGCGGGACCCACAACAAGTCGATCTTCAAGGATGACCCGGACCACAAGGTCCATCATTGATCCGGCGGGATCAAGGATGCAGGGGGCGGCCTTCGGGCCGCCCTTTCTACTGGAAGGGATCGGCGGGATAGGTCACGCCGGTCAGATAGAGGCCACCCGGCGGGCATACAGGTCCGCAGGCGGCACGGTCGCGGGCGGCCAGGGCACGGGCCACATCCGCGGGCTGCCAGCCCCCGGCCCCGACCCGCTCCAGCGTGCCGACGATTGAACGAACCTGATTGTGTAGAAAACTGCGCGCCCTGAGCCGGAACCTGTATTCCCGGCCATGGGGCAGGGCGACCTCGTCAATCGTGATCTCGTCAAGCGTCTTGACCGGGCTGTCGGACTGGCACTGGACCGACCGGAAGGTGGTGAAATCATGCCGCCCGACCAGATGCGCGGCCCCCGCGCGCATTGCCGCCAGATCCAGGGGCTGCAGCACCTGCCAGACCAGCCCCTTGTCATGGGTCGCGGGCGCCCGGCGCGACAAAAGCCGAAACAGATAGCGCCGCTCGACCGCTGAAAAGCGGGCGTGAAATTCATCCGGCACCCGGGCAGCGGCCAGAATGGCAACCGGCGCGGGCTTCAGATGCCAGTTCAGCGCCTCGGACAGGCGGAACGGGTCCCAGTCGCGGGCCAGATCGCAATGGGCGACCTGTCCGGTGGCATGAACCCCGGCATCGGTACGCCCCGCAGCGGCAATCCCCTGCGCATTGGCCTGCAGGCGGCCAAGCGCCGCTTCGACCGCCTCTTGCACCGAGGGCTGACCGGATTGCCGCTGCCAGCCGGCAAAGGGGCCACCGTCATATTCGATTTTCAGCGCATATCTGGGCATAGGCCTGCCTAGCGCGGGCGACGGGTCGCTGCAAGCATGGGGGCTCTGCCCCCAAACCCCCGGGATACTTAAAGACAGAAAATAAACGCCCACATTTTCTGTCCCGAAATATCCTCGCCGAAGGCAAGCCCGAGCGGAACCGTGCGCAGCGCGGGCCGCGAGACAAAAGGGATGGCGCCCCGCAAGGGGCGCCGCAATCGGATCGGCGGGTGCTACCATTGACCGGACAGAGCACCTATGTAGGGCGGGAAAGGGTGCAGCGTGGCGATTGTCGGTGATCTTCTGGATGGGTTGGGCCGTCAGGCCCGGGCGCTGGCCGGGACCGAGCAGGTCGTGCGGCTGGGGGTGACCGGCCTGTCGCGGGCGGGCAAGACGGTGCTGATCACCTCGCTTGTCGCCAACCTTCTTGACCGGGCGCGGATGGCGGGCCTTCGGGCCGAAGCCTCGGGGCGGATCGCTGCCGTCTATCTGCAACCCCAGCCGGACGACACCGTGCCGCGCTTTGACTATGAACGGCATCTCGCCGCCCTGACCGGCCCCGCGCCGCGCTGGCCCGAGGGCACGCGGGCGATCAGCGAGTTGCGCCTGTCGTTCCGGCTGGCGCCCTCGGGTCTGACCGGCTTTGCCTTTGGCCCGCGTATCCTGCATCTCGACATCGTCGACTATCCCGGCGAATGGCTTCTGGACCTGACGCTGCTGGATCAGGATTATGGCCAATGGTCGGCACGGGTGCTGGACCGGCTGGCCGACCGGCCCGAGGCAGAGGGGTTTCGCGCCGCCCTGGCCGGGGTCGATCCGGCGGCGGCGCTGGACGAACCCGCGGCCGGGCGGCTGGCAGCGGCCTTTACCGATTATCTGCACCAGGCGCGGGATGCGGGCTATGCCGATTGCGCGCCGGGGCGGTTCCTGCTGCCCGGCGATCTGGCCGGCTCGCCCGCGCTGACCTTTTGTCCCTTGCCCGCCGGGCCTGCCCCGCGCGGCAGTCTGGCGCGCGAATGTGCCCGCCGTTTCGCGGCCTATCAGTCGCGGGTGGTCGAGCCGTTCTTTCGCGACCATTTCGCCCGGATCGACCGGCAGCTGGTGCTGGTCGACATGCTGGGGTCCATTCATGCCGGACCGCGTGCCGTGGCCGACCTGCGCCAGGCGATGGCAGCGATCCTGACCGCCTTTCGCCCCGGCCGCGCCGGGATGCTGGCCCGGCTTCTGGGCGCGCGGCGGGTCGAACGGATCCTGTTTGCCGCGACCAAGGCCGACCATCTGCACCACAGCCAGCATGCCCGCCTGAGTGCGATTCTGGCCGCCCTGATGCACGAGGCGCGCGCGCGGGCCGATTTCGCCGGTGCGGACACCGCCGCCATGGCCATCGCCGCCCTGCGCACCACCGTCGAGGAAAGCGTGCGCCATGACGGTGTCACGCTTGACTGCGTGCGCGGGCGGCTCGCGGACGGGCGCGAGGCGGCCTTTCATGCGGGCGACCTGCCCGCCAGCGCCGCCGAACTGATGGCAGAGGCCGAAGGCGGTGCCGTGCGCTGGCTGGATCAGGATTACGGCGCCATGCGGTTTTTGCCGCAGCCCCCCGCACCCGGCGCGCGCGGCCTGCCGCATGTGCGGCTGGACAAGGCGGTCGAGTTTCTGTTGGGCGACATACTGGGGTAGGGCGGATGGAGGAGAAGCGCAAAGGTCCGGTATTGATCGA
>CAZKJZ010000094.1:5185-8707 GCA_964553145.1 uncultured Frigidibacter sp.
CGCCGCACTGGGGTTGGCGGTGCGCGAACTCTGGGCGATCGGCCGGATGCGGCGCATCGACAGGCTGCGGACCGGCGTCGATGCGGCCCGCGCGGCCGAGGACACGGCTGCGGCGCGGGATGTGGCGACGGGGCTTTTGACGCTTTATGCCGGGCGGGGTGACATGGGCTGGGCCAGCGCCCGCCTGCGCGAGGCCTTGCCCGATGCCATGGACGCGGGCGAGGTGCTGCAACTGTCCGAGACCTTGTTGATGGCGCCCCTTGACCAGTCGGCGCGGCGGGCGGTGGAGCAGGCGGCGCGGCAGGTGGCGACCGTCACTGCGCTGGTCCCGCTGGCGCTGGCCGATGTTGTGACCGCCCTTTTGGCAAATCTGCGGATGATCCGCACCATCGCCGCCATCTACGGCGGGCGCAGCGGCCTGATCGGCAGCTGGCGGCTCTTTCGCAGCGTCATGGCCCATCTGGTGGCGACGGGCGCCGTGGCGGTTGGTGATGACCTCATCCATTCGGTGGCGGGTGGCGGGCTTTTGTCCAAACTCTCGCGCCGGTTCGGCGAGGGGGTGATCAACGGTGCCCTGACCGCCCGCGTCGGGATTGCGGCGATCGAGGTCTGTCGCCCCTTGCCCTTTGCCGAACTGCCGCGTCCGCGCGTCACCGGCCTGGTCAGCCGGGGGCTGGCGGGCCTGTTCGGTGGCAAGGCCGAAGGCAACAAGCCCGATCCGCAATAGGCCCGCAGGCCCGGATTTCCCGACTTGGCAGCCCGGGGTCGGCAGGCATAGGCTGCGGCCAAAACGGGGGACGGGAATGGACGGTCTGTTGGTTCTGGCCGCGCTGGTGGCGCTGGCCCTGCCGGTTCTGGTGATCTTGCTGTTGATCTGGGTCAGCGGCCTGCGCCACCGGGTCGAGCGACTGGAATATATGGTCCGCCGTCAGGCCGAGGTCTTGGCCGCCACAGCACCGCAGCCGCCTGCGCAGGCCGAGGCGACGGCACCCGCCATGCCGCAGCCCGAGACGCCGCCGGCCTCTCCCGACCCCTCGCCATGGGAGGCCGCGGCGGCGATGGCCATGCCCGCGCCGGAACCTGCCGAACGGCTGGAGGGGCCGGTTGTCATGACCGCCGCCCGCGCCTCGGCCTTGGGCGACTGGCTGAAGGCCAATTGGGTCTATGCGATTTCGGCCCTGTCGCTGGCCTTTGCCGGGATTTACTTCGTGCAATATGGGGTCGAGCGTGGCCTGTTGCCGCCCAAGGCCCGGGTGGCGATGGCGCTTTTGTTCGGCGCGTGTCTTATTGCTGTGGCCGAGTGGCTGCGGCGGCGGTCAGGCGACGGGGCGCGGGCGACGACGGCCTATCTGCCTTCGACCTTTGCCGGCGCGGGGCTGGTGTCGATGTTCGCGGGCGTGCTGGCGGCGCGGCAGATGTATGGGCTGATTGGCGTGACGCCTGCCTTTGCCGGGCTCTTTGCCGTGGCCGCGCTGGCGGTGGCGCTGGGCTGGGTCTACGGGCCGTTTCTGGCCGCTGCCGGGCTGATCGGCGCGGCGATTGCCCCCTTTGCCGTGGGTGGCGGCGGGCAGGCGGTCGATCCGCTTTATGGCTATTTCGCGCTGATCGCGGCGGTCGGTCTGGGGATTGATGCTGTGCGGCGCTGGGCCTGGGTGTCGGTCTTGGCGCTGGTGCTGGCCTATGGCGGCGGCGCCCTCTTGCATCAGGGGGCGGGCGGCGGGGCGCAGTGGTTCTTCCTCTTGCTGGCAGGGCTGGCGCTGATGGCCGTGGCTATTCCGCCCTTGAAGGCCCAGCCCGATCATGGCGGGCCGATGCTGGCCGAATGCCTGTGGGCGCGGGGTGGTCTGGGCTGGCCGACCTTTCCGGTCCGGCTGGCGGCGGGGGCCGTGGCCCTGTCGGTGGCCGGTCTGGTGCTGGTGCCGGGTACGGCGCCCGCGCACGGGCTGGTGGCCTTTGGCGCGCTGGCGCTGATGGCCGCGGCGCTGATCTGGTGGTCGGCGGGCGCACCGGCCCTGTCCGATCTGGCGCTGGTGCCCATCGCGGGGTTTCTGGCGCGGCTCTGGACCGAGGCCGGGGGCTATTGGCCGCTTTTCACCGGCTATGACGCCCACACTTATCCCGGCGCGGCGGAAGTGGCGCTGGCTCCAACTGCCACGGCGGGCCTGTTGCTGGCGGCGGCGACCGTCCTGACGCTCTTGGCCGCATGGCGGTCAGGCCGTGGGGGCTATGCGGCGATCTGGGCGGCGGTTGCTGCGCTGGCCGCGCCCCTGACGGCTGCGGGGCTGGAGCTGATGTGGGAACCGGCGCGGGTGATTGGCGCCTACCCTTGGGCCTTGCAGATCATCGCCCTTGCGGCCCTGATGGCAGGGATGGCGGTGCGCTTTGCCCGGGCGGACGGCGCGGATATGCGACGCGCCGCCTATGGCACCCTGGCCGCGCTGTCGCTGATTGCGCTGGCCATGTTCCTGGTCCTGACAAAGGGCGCGCTGACCCTGGCGCTGGCGGCGCTGGTGGTGGTCGCCGCCGCACTGGACCGCCGGTTCCGGCTGGCCGAGATGGGCTGGTTCATCCAGGCTGCCATCGCCGCCCTGGGCTGGCGGCTGGTCGCCGACCCCGGCCTGCCCTGGGCGGTGGACGAGGCGGCCCTGTGGGAGGTGATCCTGTCCTACGGCGGGGCGACGGCGGCGATGGCGGCGGGCCTGTGGCTGATCCGCGGCCTGCCGCGCCCCGGTGCGCGGGTCATGCTGGAATCGGCGGGGGCGGCGGATGCGGCGCTTCTGGTCAATGTGCTGGTGACGCGCTGGCTGACTGGCGGGCCATCGGCTGACCTGTCGGGCGACTGGCTTTTCAGCCATTGGGCGCTGACCCTGAATGCGCTGCCCTGGCTGGTTCTGGCGCTAAGCCAGCTCTACCGGCTGCAGCTGGGTGGCGGGCTGAACTGGCTGCGCTGGGCGATTGCGGCAGTGGCGGGCCTGCTGGCCCTGTCGGGCCTTCTGGCCGCGCTGCTGCCCGCCAATCCGCTGTTCGGCCTGGCCTATGGCGAAGATGCCCTGGTCTGGGGCCCGCCGGTTCTGGACACTCTGGCGGTGGCCTATCTTTTGCCAGGCGTGATGATCCTGACGGCGCTGCGCTGGCTGGGTCATCTGCGGCCCTGGCTCCGCTGGCCGCTGGCGGCCTTTGGCTGCCTTCTCGCCGCGACCTGGGCAGGGCTGGAGATACGGCGGTTCTGGCAGGGTGACGATCTGTCGGTGCCCGGCGTTCTGCAGGGCGAGCTTTACAGCTATACGCTGGCGATGATGGCGGTGGGGGCGGCGCTTCTTTATCAGGCGATCGCCCGCCATTCGGTGCCCCTGCGCCGGGCGGCTCTGGCGGTGATTGCCCTGACGGCGGCCAAGGTCTTTCTGATCGATGCCTCGGGCCTGACCGGGCTGACGCGGGTTTTGTCCTTCCTGGGGCTGGGCCTGTCCTTGGCGGGGCTGGCCTGGCTGAACCGCTGGGCAGCCGCGCAGGATGGGGGGCAGG
>CAZKJZ010000095.1:0-8650 GCA_964553145.1 uncultured Frigidibacter sp.
AGCCCATAGTAATTGCCGTTGCGCGCCCGCGGATTATAGCCGCTTTCGCGCCGGACAATCCGGTGGATCAGCGATTCGGGTATGTCGTAAAGGTCGGCATAGCGGGCGATCAGGCGCTGCATCTGGGGGGTGTTGCCCGAATAATGGCCCGCGTCGGCGGCGGACCGGGCACCGCAGGCGGCGAGCCCGGCAACGGCGAGGGTAAGTGCGGCACGGCGCGTGAAGGTCTGCATGGGCGTCTCCGAAAAAATCGGTCCGTTCTAAACTGGGCGGACCGCAGGGAAAACCCTGACGCCGGTATCCGGCCTGTGCCTGCGGGAATCCGCCGATGCGGGCCTGATAGCGCGACATGGCTCGTTTGCCAAATCTCTGCTAACCTCGCCCTGTCGGTCGCGCGGGCCATCGGACCCTGCGGCGCGGGATCAATGGGTGCAAGGGATGCAGCGGGACGGGCGACATGGAACGGCGCGGCGTGATTTCGGCATGAGGCGCGATGGCCCCGCCCTGAGCGAGCGGCTGGTCCAGCAGGATCAGGCCCTGACCGTGGCTGCCCTTGTTGCGCTGACGGTTCTGTCCTGGCTTTGGCTGATCGGCGGTGCCGGTCTGGGCATGAGCGCGGCCGAGATGACGCAGTTTGCGCTGTTTCCCCATACGGCCCATGCGCCCGCCATGCCGGGCATGGATGCCCCGGCGGCCCTGGGCTGGGCCGGGCTGGTTCTGGGCACACTGATGTGGTGGGTGATGATGGCCGCGATGATGGTTCCGGCGGCGGCGCCCCTGATCCTGCTGTATGCGCGGACGGTGCGCCGGGGGCAGCGACTGGGGCAGATTGCGCCCCATCCCGTACCTGCGGCCTGGATGCTGTCTGGTTATCTGGTGGTCTGGCTGGGCTTTTCGGTCCTGGCCGCCGGGATTCAGCTTGGCCTGGCCCGTCTTGGGCTGGTGTCGGACATGATGCTCTGGTCGCAAAGCCGCTGGCTGAGTGCCGGGCTGCTGGTGCTGGCCGCTATGGTGCAGCTGTCGCCGCTGAAGCGGACCTGCCTGGCCGCCTGCCGATCGCCGGTCGCCTTTCTGTCGCGCCAGTGGCAGCCCGGGCGGCGGGGCGCCGTGCGTATGGGGTTGCGGCATGGGGCGGATTGTCTGGGCTGCTGCTGGGCGCTGATGCTTTTGCTGTTCGTGGGCGGGGCCATGAACCTTTTGTGGGTGGCGGCGCTGGGCGGGCTGGTGCTGATCGAACGGCAGGCGCCCTTTGGCGTGCGAACCCTGCCGGTGACGGCCGGGGTACTTGCCCTCTGGGCCATGGCGACGCTTCTGGTCTGAGCAATGAAAAACCCCCGGGGCCTGGGCCACAGGGGTTGATCGTGTCGCGGGTTTCCCCGCCAACGTTCCGAGCCTGAAGGGCCTTAAAGGGCGCCTTCGCGCTGGGCCTTCTTGCGTGCCAGTTTACGGGCACGACGAACGGCCTCGGCCTGCTCGCGGGCTTTCTTGACCGACGGTTTCTCGAAATGTTGCTTAAGCTTCATTTCACGGAAAACGCCTTCGCGCTGAAGCTTTTTCTTAAGCGCGCGGAGAGCCTGTTCGACGTTATTGTCGCGAACGCTGACCTGCATGTGGTGTCACCACCTTCCTAAGTTAGAGTTGCATCAAGTTGCAGGAGGCGCCCCCTTAGCAGGGGTTTGGGCTTTTGTCCACCGTACGGCCGGGCTAGAAAGGGGCATGGATCAGGAAAATCAGGCAGACACGGGCCCAAGGGCGCGGCTTCTGGCGGCGGCGCTGCCGCATGTGGCCTTTGACGGCTGGGGGGCGGCGACCTTTCTGGCCGCCTGCGAGGATGCGGGAATCGCCCCCGATCTGGCCCGTGTCCTCTGTCCGCGCGGGGCGGTCGATCTGGCGGTCGACTATCATCGGACCGGCGACAGGGCGATGCTGGCGGGGTTGGCCGGGGCCGATCTTGCGGGGATGAAATTTCGCGACCGCATTGCGGCGGCCGTCCGGTTCCGGCTGCAGGCGGCTGACCGTGACCTTGTGCGTCGGGGCATGGCCCTGTTCGCGCTGCCCAGCCATATGGCCACCGGCGCCGGGCTGGTCTGGGCGACGGCCGATCAGATATGGACGGCGCTGGGTGACACATCCCGCGATATCAACTGGTATTCCAAGCGCGCCACCCTGTCGGCGGTCTATTCGGCGACCGTGCTTTACTGGCTGGGCGATGACAGTGCGGGCCAGGCCGAGACCTGGGCCTTTCTGGACCGGCGCATCGCCGATGTGATGCAGGTCGAAAAGGCCAAGGCCGATTTTCGCGCCTCGCCATGGGCCAAGGTGCTGGCCGGGCCGCTCAGGGCGCTGTCGGCGATCCGGGCGCCCGCACCCCTTCCCGACGACCTGCCCGGAACAAGGTTGTGACATGACCCTTCCCCAAACCATGCGCGCCGTGGAAATTACCCGCCCCGGCGGACCCGAGGTGCTGGCGCTGTGCGAACGCCCCGTGCCGGTGCCCGGGCCCGGCCAGATCCTGATCCGCGTCGCCTATGCCGGGGTGAACCGCCCCGATGCCCTGCAGCGGGCGGGCGCCTATGCGCCGCCGCCCGGCGCCTCGCCCCTGCCGGGGCTCGAGGCGGCGGGGCAGGTTGCCGCCATCGGGCCGGGTGTTACGGATTGGGCGGTGGGCGATCAGGTCTGCGCTCTTTTGCCCGGGGGCGGCTATGCCGACTATGTTGTGACGCCTGCCGCCCATGCCCTGCCGGTGCCTGCAGGCATGGATCTGCGTCAGGCGGCCTGCCTGCCCGAAACTTTTTTCACCGTCTGGTCCAACGTTTTCGTTCGGGGCAAGCTGCAAGCGGGCGAACGGTTTTTGGTTCATGGCGGCACATCCGGCATCGGCACGACGGCGATCCAGCTGGCAAAGGTTTGGGGCGCACGGGTCTTTGCCACGGCCGGGTCGGACGACAAATGCGCGGCGTGCCTGGCGCTGGGCGCGGAACGCGCGATCAATTACCGGACCGAGGATTTCGGCGCGGTGATCAAGGCCGAAGGCGGGGCGCACCTGATCCTTGACATGGTCGGCGGCGACTATCTGCCCCGCAATGTGCAGGCGCTGGCCGATGACGGGCGGCTGGTGCAGATCGCCTTTCTGCAGGGGCCTAAGGTCGAGCTGAACTTTGCCCAGGTCATGATGCGGCGCCTGACGATCACCGGATCGACCCTGCGGCCGCAGTCCGATCTGGCCAAGGCCCGCATCGCCGCCGACCTGCGGGCCGAGGTCTGGCCGCTGCTGGTGGCGGGCCGCATCGCGCCGGTCATCGATTCGGACTTTCCGCTGGCCGATGCTGCGGGGGCGCACCGGCGGATGGAAAGTTCCGCCCATATCGGCAAGATCGTGCTGCGGGTCGGGGCAGGGGATTGACGCGCCGGGCAGGGTGCGGGCGCAACTTCAGTTCTTCTCTTTCCGGACCGATCAGGCGGCCTTCCAGTGGAAGGACGCCCGGTTCGTTGGCCGAAGCGTAAGCGAAGGCCAAGGGGTTATGAGAAGAACCGTACGATAGGGCGTGGACAGGCCCCGCCCTGGTGGGGGCGAATGCCCCCGCCGCCCCAAGGGCGGGGGCTGTCCGCGCGGCTATCGCCACGTGGACGGTTTTGCGGAAACCGGCGCGCGGCGCCCGGGTCACGTGTCCCGGGCTTTGGCGGGCGGCGCGAATAGATCATCCCCTATGGTGCCGGCACCTCGGTCTGGGGAACCGGCGCCTCCTTGGTCAGCGCGCCCTCGGTCCAGGTGCCGCTGGCGGTCTGGCCGCTGGCATAGCGCATCGTGCCCTGACCCTGACGCTTGCCCGCGCGGAACTCGCCTTCATAGACATCGCCGTTCGGATAGGTCGCCTTGCCCTTGCCGTCGATCTCTCCGGCCTTCCAGCCTCCGACATATTTGAACCCGTCGCGCATGGCGATTTCGCCTTGCCCCTCGCGCAGGCCCTTGACGAATGTGCCGACGTAAAGCGTGCCGTCGGCATAATTGGCCACGCCCCTGCCGTCGCGGTTGCCGTCCTTCCAGTCGCCGTCATAGCTGTAGCCGTCGGGATAGGTCATCTTGCCCCGGCCATGGTTCTTGCCGCCGACAAAGGCGCCCTCGTAGATCAGGCCATTGGCATAGGCGGCCTTGCCCTGCCCCTCGATCACGCCCTTTTTCCAGTCGCCGTCATAGGTCGATCCGTCCTTGTAGGTGATCTTGCCCTTGCCGTCGGCGACATCGTCCTTGAACTGGCCTTCATAGGCGGACCCGTCGGGATAGGTCACGCGCCCCATGCCCGCGATGCGGCCATCGGCCCAGTCGCCGTCATAGACATAGCCGTCCTTGCCGGTGAACTTGCCCTTGCCCGCGCGCTTGTCGGCGACAAAGCCGCCCTGATAGCTGTCGCCATTGGCATAGGTGACCTTGCCCTGTCCCTGGCGCTTGCCGCCGACGAACGTGCCTTCATAGACATCGCCACCGGGCTGGGTCAGCTTGCCCGCCCCGCTCATCTGCCCGTCGGCCCATGACCCGTCATAGATCAGCCCGCCGGGCAGGGTCAGCTTGCCCTTGCCTGCCCTCAGGCCGCGGATCATCTGGCCTTCATAGACCGCACCATCGGGATAGGTGATGCGCGCCTGGCCTTCCTTGACCCCGCCTTTCCAGTCGCCGTCATATTTATAGCCATCGGCGCTTTCCATCACGCCCTTGCCATTGTGCAGGGCCTTGGTGAAGCCGCCGGTATAGGTCGAGCCATTGGCATAGCGGGCGACACCCTGTCCGTCGATCTCGCCGCCTTTCCAGTCGCCGTCATAGGTCGAGCCATCGGCATAGGTGATCTTGCCCGTGCCCTCGGGCTTGCCCTTCTTGAACTGACCTTCATAGACCGAGCCGTTGGGATAGGTGGCCTTGCCCTTGCCCAGGATCTCGCCGTCCACCCAGTCGCCGTCATAGACATAGCCGTTTGGCAGCCGGTAGGTGCCATGGCCATGCTGCTTGCCGTCCTTGAAGGTGCCTTCATAGACACCGCCATCGTCATATTGCTTGGTGATCACGTCCTGCGCCGCGCCGGGTGCCGCCATGGCCAGCGCCAGTGCCGAACCCAGCCAAAGCGCCGCCAGCGCCCTATTCCTGTGCCGTGCCATTCCTATCACCACTGCCCTGCGGATCGTCCGTTGCCGCATCCTTCGGCAAAAACCTAAAGCCTGCCGCCGGATGTGACAAGCGCGTGCCGCACTGGCTGGCCTGTTGCCGCCGGTTCTGCGCAGGCTTTTCCTTCCGGCTGGGTCTGGTAAGACTGGCCGGGAAGACCGAGGATGACGATGCGCGACAGATTCCGCCTGACACTTGCCCAGCTGAACCCCACCGTCGGGGCCATTGCCGCCAACGCTGCCAAGGCCCGCGCGGCCTGGGACGCGGGCAAGAAGGCCGGGGCCGACATGGTCGCACTGACCGAAATGTTCATCACCGGCTATCAGACCCGCGACCTGATCATGAAGCCCGCCTTCTGGCGTGACGCGATGGCGGCGCTGGAGCAGCTGGCGCTGGATTGCGCCGATGGCCCGGCGCTGGGGATCGGCGGTCCCTGGTGGGACGGCAGGCGCCTTTACAATGCCTATTGGGTGATGGAGCGCGGCCAGATCGTCGCCCGTGTTCTGAAACATCACCTGCCGAACGACACGGTCTTTGACGAGGTGCGGCAATTTTCGCCCGGCGACCTGTCCGGCCCCTACCGGATCGGGCCGCTGCGCATCGGCACGCCGATATGCGAGGATGCCTGGCACGAGGATGTGACCGAGACCCTGGCCGAGACCGGGGCCGAGATTCTGCTGGTGCCGAACGGGTCGCCCTATTACCGCAACAAATACGACAGGCGTGTCGCGCTGATGGTCAGCCGGGTCCTGGAGACGAAGCTGCCGCTGGTCTATCTGAACATGGTCGGCGCGCAGGATGACCAGATTTTCGACGGCGCAAGCTTTGTCCTTAACCCCGGCATCGAACTGGCGGCACAGCTTCCGGCCTTTGACGAGTGCATCCGCCATGTCGATTTCGTCCGCGATCCGCAGGGCTGGCGGGCCGAGCGTCAGGACATCGTGCCCCTGCCCGATGAATGGGAACAGGATTACCGCGCCATGGTGCAGGCGCTGGGCGACTATCTGGGCAAAAGCGGCCTGACCAAGGTGCTGCTCGGCCTGTCCGGCGGGATTGATTCGGCGCTGGTGGCGACGATTGCCGCCGATGCGCTGGGCCCCGAAAACGTGCGCTGCGTCATGCTGCCGTCCGACTATACGTCGCAGCATTCGCTGGACGATGCCGCCGCCGTGGCCCGCGCATTGGGCTGCCGTCTGGACACGATTCCGATCGAAAGCCCGCGCGACGCGGTCGAGGCGGCGCTGGCACCGCTCTTTGCCGGGCAAAAACCGGGGATTGCCGAGGAAAACATCCAGTCGCGGATGCGCGGCCTCTTGCTGATGGCTTTGTCGAACAAGTTCGGCGAAATGCTGCTGACCACCGGCAACAAGTCGGAAATGGCGGTTGGCTATGCCACGATCTATGGCGATATGGCGGGCGGCTATAACCCGCTGAAGGATCTTTACAAAGTCCGGGTGTTCGAGACCTGCCGCTGGCGGAACGCCAACCACCGGCCCTGGATGAAGGGGCCGGCGGGCATGGTTATCCCGCCCCGTGTCATCGACAAACCGCCGTCGGCCGAATTGCGCGACAATCAAAAGGACGAAGACAGCCTGCCACCCTATCCGGTTCTGGACGCGATCCTGGAACGTCTGGTCGAGGGGGAGCAGTCGGTAGCCGAGGTTGTGGCGGCAGGTTTTGACCGGGCCACGGTGAAAAAGGTCGAGGGGCTGCTTTATGGCGCGGAATGGAAGCGCTATCAGTGCGCCCCCGGTATCCGCCTGACGCAAAAGGCCTTCTGGCTGGACCGGCGCTATCCGATCGTCAACCGCTGGCGGGACGAGGGGTAGGGCGTCGGAAAAGGGGGAGTGATGGCCGAGAACAAGACCCAGTCGACGTCCGTGCCGGTCACAACCTTTCTGGCCGCGGTCGAGCCCGGGGCACGGCGCCACGAGGCGCAGGCCCTTGACCAACTTTTCGCCCGGGTGACGGGGTTCGAGCCCCGGATGTGGGGGCCGTCGATCGTCGGCTATGGCCGCTACAGCTATCGTTATGACAGCGGCCGCACCGGCGAGGCGCCAGCCACCGGCTTTTCCCCGCGCAAGGCTGACCTGACGCTTTACATCATGCCCGGCTATGCCGACTTCGGACCGATCCTGAAGGACCTTGGCCCGCACCGGCTGGGCAAATCCTGCCTGTACCTGCGCCGCCTGTCGGACATCGACCTGACTGTGCTGGAACGGCTGATCCGCGCCGGGCTGGATGATCTTGCCGGGCGCTGGCCGGTCTCTCCGGCCTAGACTCTGCCGCAGCCCGTCTGATTTAGGCACCTCCGCCCCGGACCTGATCCGGGGCCTCGCTCTCCACCGGGCCGCCTGTGACCTGCGAGGTCCCGGGGCAAGCCCGGGACGGGTTGTCTGGGTCCCGACTGAATCCGGCCGAGTGCGACGCGCTCCTGACTCGTGCAATTTCGAACAGACCCTGTCCGCAATTGACTGTTTATGTGCGCGGGGGAAGGGGCGATACTGTCGCCACCCTGACAGGAGGCTTCGATGTCCAAACCGAAAATCGCCGTTGTTTTCTATTCGACCTATGGCACCAACCACAAAGTCGCCCAAGAGGCCGCCCGCGCCGCCGAGGCCGCCGGGGCCGAGGTGCGCCTGCGCCGCATCGCCGAAACCGCGCCGCAGGCAGTTGTCGACGGGCAGCCCGCATGGAAGGCGCAGGCCGAGGCCATGGCCGACATTCCGGTCGCGACACCCGACGATATGGACTGGGCGGACGGCTATTTCTTTTCCGGTCCGACCCGCTTTGGCGTGATTGCCAGCCAGGTCCGCGCCTTTATCGACACTTTGGGCGGCGTCTGGTTCAAGGGCGGTCTGGCCAACAAGACCTTTACCGCCACCTCCAGCGCCCAGAACGCCCATGGCGGGCAAGAGGCGACGGTCCTGTCGCTTTACACGACCGTCATGCATTGGGGCGCCATCATCGTTGCCCCGGGCTATACCGACCCGGTCCTTTATGAGGCGGGCGGCAATCCTTACGGCTATTCCTCGACCAACGGCGCCTTTGGCGACACGGACAAGGCTGCGGTGGCCCATCAGGCCAAGCGGCTGGTGGAGTTTACTAAGAAGATCATTGCCTGAAAGGCATGGTGGGGTTGGGGCTGGCGGCCAGTCTACCGGGCGCTGCACGGCCCGGACCTGATCCGGGGCCTCTGCCTCAGCCCGCGCGCCATCGGGCAGAGAGGCCCCGGGTCAAGCCCGGGGCGCGAAGAAGCCGCCCCCTATTCCCACCAGCGGTCCACTTCGGCGATCTCTTCATCCGACCAGCCGAAATGGTGGGCCAGTTCGTGGATCGTCACATGGGCGATCAGCTGGCCCAGCGTCACGTCGCCGCGTTCGGCCCATTCGTCCAGGATCGGGCGGCGGAACAGCCAGATCGTGTCGGGGCGGTCGACCGTGTCCATCACCGACTTTTCGGTCAGGGGCGTGCCCTCATAAAGGCCGGTCAGTTCGA
>CAZKJZ010000096.1:0-8590 GCA_964553145.1 uncultured Frigidibacter sp.
CGAACCGGCCCCATGGACCGGCCCCTTTGGCCCCGAAAGGCGGCAGATGTTTTTCAGAACGCTTTCCGGGCGCTTCCTGATTTTGACGATGCTGTTCGTCATGCTGGCCGAGATCCTGATCTTCGTGCCCTCGGTCGCGCGTTTCCGCGAGGATTATCTGAAGTCGCGTCTGGAACGGGCGCAGATCGCGGCGCTGGCGCGGCTGGCGGCGGGCGACATGATCGACGAAAAGGTCGAACAGGAACTGCTGAAAAACGCCGAGGTTTATAACGTCGTCCTGCGTCGCGACGAGATGCGCGAACTGGTGCTGTCCTCGCCGATTCCGCAAGAGATTGAAGGGACTTACGACCTGCGCGACCCGTCGGCCTGGATGCTGATCCGCGATGCGGTCAGTTGCCTTTGGTCGCGTCAGGGGCGGGTGATGCGGGTCATCGGCGACCCGGTCAAACAGGCGGGCCTTCTGATCGAGGTGACGATGAACAGCGCCCCCCTGCGGGCGGCGATGATCGACTACGGGGTCCGGATTCTGGGCCTGTCGGCGGTGATTTCGGTGCTGACCGCAGGGCTTCTTCTTTTCGCCGTCAGCCGGGTGATTGTGACGCCGATCCGCCGGGTGGTGCGGCATATGACGGCCTATGCCGACGCGCCCGAGGATGTGCGCCGCTTCATCGAACCCCAGTCCAGCGTGACCGAACTGCGCGAGGCGGAACTGGCGCTGAATATGATGCAAAAACAATTGACTAGCGCGCTTCGTCAAAAGGATCGGCTGGCGCAGCTGGGCGGCGCCGTGGCCCGGATCAGCCATGATCTGCGCAATATCCTGACCACCGCGCAACTGGTCGCCGACCGGATCGAGACCAGCCAGGACCCTGCCGTTCAGCGCGCGGCACCCAAGCTTCTGGCCTCGATCCGCCGGGCGGTGTCGCTCTGCGAGGCGACGCTGACCTTTGGCCGGGCCGAGGAACCGCCCCCCACCCTGACCCGCTTCAAACTGGCCGCCCTGGTGGCCGAGATTGCCGAGGCCGAGGAACTGGCCGCCGACGGCACGGTCGAGATGCTGACCGACATCCCCGCCAGCCTGACCATCCGTGCCGACCGCGAACAGCTGTACCGTGTTCTGTCGAACCTGGTGCGCAACGCCCGCCAGGCGATCGAGGCAACCGCCCGCCCCGGCACGATCGAGATTGGCGCCGGCGAAGAGGAACAGGGCTGGTGGCTGCGCGTCGGCGACACCGGCCCCGGCCTGCCGCAACGGACCCGCGACCATCTGTTCGAAGCCTTTCAGGGCGGCAACCGCAAGGGCGGCACGGGCCTCGGCCTGGCCATCGCCGCCGAACTGGTGCGCGGCCATGGCGGGCGGCTGGCGTTGGTGCGCAGCGACGAAAACGGTACCGAATTCATGGCCCACCTGCCCCGCGACCTGATCAGTATGGATCAAGCCGGATAGGATATATGCCGACCGTCGAGCCTATGGCCCGGGCCGGTTGCCAACCAAATCCGGAAGAACGGGAGATCTGAAGTAGACGTTCCTTGGAACATCATGCGGCGGTGGCCGGACGGCATTTGTTGACCAGCTGATTGTCGCCATGCCCGGTTGAGTCTCGGAAAAGGCCAGCGACAGACCAGACCAAGATCCCGTGCTCCACGCCAGAACTGGTGTCTGATCGCCATTGGCCCACAGCCCAGTCGAGCCAGGTGTCAGCTGCCTTCCGATTGCGGCAACCCCTGGTATTCCGGGACCAGGGCTTTGCGCATCCCCATTGTCGTCGGTGTGCACAACCCAGACCGCAATGCCCGGCGGCACGCTGCGATCTACCGTTCCTGGAATCGGCTCGCGCAGTTCGACCATGAAATAGTCCGTTTTGCCCTGCTGAGAGTCGTAAAATAGCACCGCTGAACCTTCGCGATCCCTTGCTACCGACGGAATATCGACGCTACCCGAATGCAAAGTTCCAAAGTCGACAAGCACAGGTGCAGTGACGCCGAACTGCATGCGGTGCCACGGATCAAGTTCGACCGACCAGCGCGCATCCGGGCCGCCGGGCTGCGTATCGGCCATAGGTGTAAGATATCGGTTCTTCGAAGGGTCGTTGCCATCATAAAGATCAACGGCGCCCCACTGGTGAAAAAATTCGTGGCAATGAGTCATAAGGGTCGAGCGATGCCCAATAAAACTTGCTCGTGCGTCAACTTTTAAACCGTATGCATCAACCGAAAAATAACACGTTGCCGCCTCGACACTGGAATAGGTGTCAACGATAGTCATAAACATCTCTCCGGATGTAATAACATTGTCATCCAGACTCGCGTTATCAATCGGTTCAATGCGGTAATCACCACCAAGTCGTACGATTTTCCGTATCATCTCTGCAGCGCGCGACGGCATGTCAAGTTGTGCGTCCGCATCGCCAAGGTTGAATAGAACTGGCGGCCACGGAAAAACCCGCGTCGGCGCAGCCCCGTAGGAATTCATGATAAATGCAAAACTGTCAGGAACGGCAGCGTTAAAGAAAAAGTCGTCATAATAAATCTCGGAGTGAGCGAAAGGCGGGCTGCCGGGCGGGCGAGTCAGAACCACCAACAACGGGCGGGGCCCCAGCCTGCCACGCAAGCCAAACTCTTTCGGAAATCTGTCAATTAACCGACCATAGCCAAATGGCCTTAACTTCCCAACTGGGATAACAGCACTTCCCAACGCCCCACCAACCGACTGAGAAATGCCGCCTCCAGAAGGTATACCTATATCCACCGGAAATCTGGCCATCTCACACCACCCTAATTGAAAATGAGCATTATAGATTCATCAGACCATTAAAATACACCATACGCAGGACGATTCGCACAATACCGTATTGTGGTCTGCGCTGAAAACCGCGGACGCGCCGACCTTGACATGAACGGAGCTGTGGCGGCAGATCGCCCATAAGCCGACGGGGTAGTATATGGCCTGGGAATTCTGGATCGATCGCGGCGGCACGTTCACCGACATCGTCGCGCGGGCACCAGATGGTGGGCTGCGGGTGGCGAAGCTTTTGTCTGAAAATCCAGAACGTTACGCCGACGCGGCGGTGGCGGGCATCCGTGATCTTCTGGGCCTGACCCCTGCCGATCCGATCCCGCCGGGGGCGATTTCGGCGGTCAAGATGGGCACCACTGTCGCCACCAACGCCCTGTTGGAGCGCAAGGGCGAGCCGGTCCTTTTGCTGATCACCGAAGGGTTCGGCGACCTCTTGCAGATCGGCTATCAGACCCGCCCGCGCCTTTTTGATCTGGCGATCTGCCGGGCGCCGGTTCTCTATGACAGCGTGGCCGAGGTGCGGGGGCGGCTGGATGCGCAAGGGGCCGTGGTCACGCCCCTGGACGAACCCGCCACCCGCGCCGCACTGGCCGCCGCCCATGCGCGCGGCCTGCGGTCGGTGGCCATTGCGCTGATGCACAGCTGGCTGAACCCGGCGCACGAGAATCTTGTGGCCCGCTGGGCGACCGAGGCGGGGTTCGCCCAGGTCTCTGTCTCGCACCGCGTCAGCCGGTTGATCAAGCTGGTGGCGCGGGGCGATACGACGGTGGTCGATGCCTATCTCTCGCCGGTCCTGCGCCGCTATGTCGATCAGGTGGCAACGGCCCTGGACCTGCGGCCCGGCGACGGGCGGCTGATGTTCATGCAGTCGAACGGCGGCCTGACCGATGCGGCACGCTTTCAGGGCAAGGATGCGATCCTGTCCGGCCCGGCGGGCGGTATCGTCGGCATGGCCCGCACCGCGGTGACCGCAGGGCTTGACCGGCTGATCGGCTTCGACATGGGCGGCACCTCGACCGATGTCAGCCATTATGCGGGCCATTTCGAGCGCAGCTTTGACACCAGCGTCGCCGGGGTGCGTCTGCGGGCCCCGATGATGGACATTCACACGGTCGCCGCCGGGGGCGGATCGATCCTGTCCTATCGCGACGGGCGTTGTCAGGTCGGCCCCGACAGCGCGGGCGCCAACCCCGGCCCCGCTGCCTATCGCCGGGGCGGTCCGCTGACGGTGACCGATTGCAACGTCCTTTTGGGCCGCCTGTCGCCCGCCCATTTCCCCGCCGTCTTTGGCCCGGGCGGCGACCAGCCGCTGGACGGGGGCGCGGTGCGCGCGGGCTTTGACCGGCTGGCCCGCGACATGACCGCCGCAGGCGCCCCCCCCGCCAGTCCCGAGGCGCTGGCCGAGGATTTTCTGGCCATCGCCGTCGCCAATATGGCCAATGCGATCAAGAAGATCAGCACCGAGCGCGGCCATGATCTGGCGGGCTATACGCTGCAATGTTTCGGCGGCGCCGGTGGTCAGCATGCCTGCCTTGTGGCCGAGGCGCTGGGGATCGGGCGCATCTTCCTGCATCCTTTGGCGGGGGTTCTGTCGGCCTTTGGCATGGGGCTGGCCGATGTCCGCGTGCTGAAGGAATGCCAGCACGAAGCGCCGCTGGACGATCCAGAGGCCACGACCGCCGTCGCCCGGCTGGCGGACGAGGCGCGGGCCGAGGTTGCGGCACAGGGCATCGACCCCGTCCTGATCGGGACCGAGGCGCGCGCGCATCTGCGCTATGACGGGTCGCACCAGACGCTGGACGTGCCCTTTGGCCCGCCTGCCGCGCTGCAGGCGGCGTTTCAGGCCGCGCATCAGGCGCGGTTCGGCTTTATCTCGCCCGAACGCGCCGTGCTGATCGACATGCTGGCGGTCGACGCAGTGGGCCAGACCGGCACGCCGCCGGTCTGGGCGCCACCCGAGGCGGGCGCGGCAGAGGAAGAGCGGACCCGTTTCTGGTCGCGGGGCAAGTGGCACCAGGCGCAGGTTCTGCCACGCGCCGGGCTGGCGGCCGGGCGCCGGATCGACGGCCCGGCGATCATCACCGAAGCGACCGGAACGGTGATCGTCGAACCCGGCTGGCAGGCATTGGTTGACGGGACCGGCAACCTGATTCTGACGCGCAGGGCGGCGCAGGAGGTCCGTGATGTGCTCACAAATACAGCAGCCCCGCCCGACCCCGCGCGGCTGGAAATCATGGCCAACCGCTTCATGTCGATCGCCGATCAGATGGGTGCCACGCTGGCCAATACCTCTTGGTCAGTCAACATCAAGGAAAGGTTCGACTTTTCCTGTGCCATCTTTGACCATGCGGGCGATCTGGTCGCCAACGCGCCGCATGTGCCTGTCCACCTCGGCTCGATGTCCGACGCGGTTCGGACTGTCATCAGCCGGACGCGGGGACGCGTGCGCGAGGGGCAGGCCTTCATGCTCAACAGCCCCTATCAGGGTGGGACACATCTGCCGGACGTGACCGTGATCACACCTGTCTTTGCGGGTGGCCAGCCACGTTTCTGGCTGGGGTCGCGCGGCCATCATGCCGATATCGGCGGGCGGACGCCCGGCTCCTCGCCCCCCGACAGCCGGCATATTCAGGACGAAGGCGTGCTGATCGACCTGTTCCTTCTGGTCGACGCCCATCAGCTGCGAGAGGCGGAAACCCGCGCGCTGCTGTCGGGCGGACGCTGGCCTTGCCGCAATGTCACGCAGAATCTGGCCGACCTTAAGGCACAGGTTGCCGCCAACGAAACCGGGCGGCGCGAACTGGCGCGGCTGGTGGCCGACATCGGCGCCGATGCGACCAGCGCCTATATGCGCCATATCCAGGACAATGCAGAAGCCTGCGTGCGCATGGCGATCCGCCGCCTTGGTCCGGGCAGCTTTACCTGCCCGATGGACAGCGGTGCGCAGATCTGCGTCCGGGTCACGCCTGAACCGGACGGCAGCGCCACCGTCGATTTCACCGGCACCAGCCCAGAGCAGGACGGGAACTACAACGCCCCCGCCGCCATCGTGAAGGCCGTGGTCCTTTATGCCTTCCGCTGCCTGGTCGGCACCGACATTCCCCTGAACGAAGGCTGCCTGCGCCCGATCCGGCTGATCCTGCCCGAAGGCTCGATGCTGAACCCGGCCTGGCCCGCGGCCGTCATCGCCGGCAATACCGAGGTCAGCCAGACCGCCTGCAACGCCCTCTTTGGCGCGTTGGGGGTGATGGCGGCCAGTCAGGGCACGATGAACAATTTCGTCTGGGGCAATGATCGCTTCCAGAATTACGAGACGATCGCGGGCGGCACCGGCGCCGGGCCGGGGTTCGACGGCTGCGGCGCGGTGCAAAGCCATATGACCAACACCCGCATGACCGACCCCGAGGTTCTGGAGCGCCGTTTCCCCGTGCGGCTGGAGAGGTTCGGCTTTCGCCCCGGGTCGGGCGGCGCGGGCCGCTGGCGGGGTGGCGACGGGGCCGAACGGTTGATGCGGTTTCTGGAACCGGTCACCGTGACGACCCTTTGTTCCAGCCGGGCCGTGGCCCCGTTTGGCGCCATGGGCGGCCAGTCCGGCGCCTGCGGCGAAAACCGGGTGATCTGGCCCGACGGACGGCAGGAAAGGCTGCAGGGCAATGACGAACGCACCTTGCCCGCCGGTGCCTCTTTTCTGATGCTGACACCCGGCGGCGGCGGCTGGGGTAAGGCTGACTAGCCGCCAGGCGCCCCATATATGGGTGGCGATGTCACAAATTTCTTACCCAGACCACAAGATATAGTATTCCGCGCAGGCGGACAACCTGAATGTCACATCAGAATCAACCGCAAAGGCCTTGAATAAAAAGCTATTTTAGCCTGTGCGACCCTGTGCTATCCTTGTGGCAAATCAGTAACCCGGCAAAGACCGGGGACAGAGGCAGTAGGCAAGGTGACAGTATCATTCGCCCCTATCCGGCGGTGCATCTCGCATGCATTGGCGCTTGTGGTTCTAACCCTGATGGCAGTGATCATGCCGATCGGGCTGATGGCTGCGCCCTATGCCGATTTCGTCATCGACGCCCGCACCGGCGAGGTTCTGCACCAGACCAACGCCGATACACGGCTGCATCCGGCGTCACTGACCAAGATGATGACGCTCTACATCTGCTTTCAGGCGATCGAGAATGGCGAGATCACGCTGGATACGATGGTCACCGTCTCGAAGTTCGCGGCCGGTCAGGCGCCGTCGCGTCTGGGGCTGCGGGCAGGCCAGCGCATCGCGCTGCGGTATCTGATCCGCGCAGCGGCGATCAAGTCGGCCAATGATGCTGCCGCCGCCATTGGCGATGCGATCGAAGGCGACAAGGAACATTTTGCCCGCCGCATGAATCGCACCGCCAAGGCGCTGGGGATGACGCGGACCACGTTCAAGAACCCCAATGGCCTGACCGAGGCCGGGCATCTGTCGACCGCGCGCGACATGACCACGCTCGGGCGCCATCTTTTCTATGACTTCCCGCAATATTACGGCATCTTCTCGCGCCGGACCGCCGATGCGGGCATCGCGCAGGTCGCCTCGACCAATCGGCGGTTCCTGGACGCCTATGAGGGCGCGGACGGGATCAAGACCGGCTACACCGGCCCCGCGGGTTTCAACCTGGTCGCCTCTGCCCAGCGCGGCCAGAAACGCATCATCGCCACCGTCTTTGGCGGCACCTCAACCGCCATGCGCAATCAGCGTGTCGCGCAGTTGCTGGATGTCGGCTTTGGCAAGGCGCCGAACCGCGTGCAGGTGCAAAAGCCGGTTGCGCCCACCTACATGGCTGACGCGACCGAAGAGGAAACCGACGATCTGGCCGAGGCCATCGCGTCGAACGTCGCGGGCGCTGCCCCGGCGGCAGCCAAGACCATCCGCGTTGCGGGCGCTGTCGCCAGCAGCCCACGCCCTCGGGCGCGCGGCGCGGCGACAGCACCCGCAACCGAAGCGGCCATTGCGGCCGAGGATCAGGCCATCGCCGAAGAAGCCACCGCCCTTGCCGCCGCGACCGATGATCTGATGGCCGGTATGCAGGACACGATCGCAGCCGCCGTAGCCGAGGCGCAGGAGCCGGTCTTTGAACAGACCGCAACCCCGCAGCCCGAGACGCTGGCACTGATGGCCGAGGCCGCACCCGCCCCGACGGAGGAGGTCGCGCCTGTCGCCCCCGTGGCCGTCGCCGCCGAAGCCCTGCGCCCAGCCCGCAGGCCCGGCCCCGCCGCCCCAGCGCCGGTGGCCGAGGCGCCTGCCGTCGAGATTGCCGCCACCGATCCGGCCAAGCCGGACAGCCAGCCTGCCGTGCCCGTGCAGTCCGCAGTTCTGCAACTGGCCGATATACCGGAACCGACATCCGCCAGCCTGCCTGCGGCCGAGACGCTGACCCTCGCCCCCCTGCCCCGTCCCGCGAACGAGGAACTGGATCTGGCCGAGGCCCCGAAAGCCAAGCCCGAGGCACCAGCGGTCAAGGCCGAGCCGGAGCCCGCGCCGATCGTCCTGGCCGCCGCTGAACCGACCGCAACCGTGGCCCCGCCGGAAGAGCTGGAAACGGTGACCCGGGTTTCGACCTCGGGCGGCAAGGAATGGGGCATCAATGTCGGCAGCTTTGGGTCCTCCTATGCCGCCGAACAAAAGATGCTGAAGGTCGCGCTGGTGGAAATGGGCACGCTGGGCCAGTCGCTGCGCAAGGTCTCCAGCCGCAAGGGCGCATTCGACGCCAATTTCGTCGGCATGACCGAGGGCGACGCGAAACTGGCCTGCAA
>CAZKJZ010000097.1:0-1989 GCA_964553145.1 uncultured Frigidibacter sp.
GTGAGGGCGGATACGAGGACCTTGGGGGCTCGTTGGTGATGTTTGGCGGCGGCTGTGGGTTCGAAGGCCGCCGCTATTCGTACAAGACAATGGTCCATTGCCGATCCGGCGAGACGCTCGAGGTTATCGATTCACGCGGGGGCGGCAAGGCTGAATTCGACCGGGTCGAAGAGGTTGACACCTTGTTGCGTGCGGCGGTCGCAACTGAGGAATCGCATACCTTTCCAGAGCTCCGCCGGCAACTCGAGGCCCTCGGACTTGAAGTGTCTCTAGAAAAAAATGACGAGGAAATCTGCCCTTGCAAGGCCGCATATCCGGGCGATCGCAGTGGCAAGGTGCCCTACGTCCATTCGCTACCCTATGTTGAAGTCGCTCCCGAGCCAATCCGCGAGAAAGACAAATGATCACTCTGACCCACTATCTTGGCGTTGCTGCCGCACTCTTTGTGATCGGCATTTTCGGCATCTTCCTGAATAGGAAGAACGTCATCGTCATCCTGATGTCGATCGAACTGATGCTGCTGGCGGTGAACATCAACTTCGTCGCCTTTTCCTCGTTCCTGCATGACCTTGCCGGGCAGGTCTTTACCATGTTCGTCCTGACGGTCGCCGCGGCCGAGGCGGCGATTGGCCTGGCGATCCTGGTCACATTCTTCCGCAACCGCGGGACCATCGATGTCGAAGACGTCAACGTGATGAAAGGCTAAGGGCGCGCCATGCTGAAATTCATCCTTCTTGCCCCCTTTGCCGCGTCGATCATCGCAGGCTTTGGCTGGCGCCTGATCGGCGAAAAGACCGCGCAGGCGCTGACCACCGGGGTTCTGTTCCTGTGCTGCGCTTTGTCCTGGATGACCTTCCTGTCGTTCGACGGGGTCACGCAGCATGTCCATATCCTGGACTGGATCCGTTCGGGCAGCCTCGATACCGCATGGGCGATCCGGCTGGACCGGCTGACGGCGATCATGCTGATCGTCGTGACCTCGGTCTCGGCGCTCGTCCATCTTTATTCCTGGGGCTATATGGCCCATGACGACAACTGGACGCATGACGAACATTACCGGGCGCGCTTCTTTGCGTACCTGTCGTTCTTCACCTTTGCCATGCTGGCGCTGGTCACCTCCGACAACCTTGTCCAGATGTTCTTTGGCTGGGAAGGGGTGGGGGTCGCGTCATATCTGCTGATCGGCTTTTACTATAAGAAACCTTCGGCCAATGCGGCGGCGATCAAGGCGTTCGTGGTGAACCGGGTCGGCGACTTCGGCTTTGCGTTGGGCATCTTCGGCCTCTTCTATCTGGTCGACTCGATCCAGATGGATGATGTGTTCGCGGCGGCGCCGAAGCTGGCGGAAACCCAGCTGTCGTTCCTCTGGGGCGACTGGAATGCGGCGAACCTGCTGGCGGTCCTTTTGTTCATCGGCGCCATGGGCAAGTCGGCGCAGCTCTTTCTGCACACCTGGCTGCCGGACGCGATGGAAGGCCCGACCCCGGTGTCGGCGCTGATCCATGCCGCGACCATGGTGACTGCGGGCGTGTTCCTGGTCTGCCGCATGTCGCCCCTTTTCGAATATGCGCCCGAGGCGAAAAGCTTTGTCATGTATGTCGGCGCGGCGACCGCCTTCTTTGCTGCGACCGTCGGTCTGGTGCAGAACGATATCAAGCGCGTCATCGCTTATTCGACCTGTTCACAGCTGGGCTATATGTTCGTGGCGGCAGGGGCGGGCGTCTATGGCGCGGCGATGTTCCACCTGTTCACCCACGCCTTCTTCAAGGCGATGCTGTTCCTGGGCGCGGGGTCGGTCATCCATGCGATGCATCATGAACAGGACATGCGGAACTACGGCGCCTTGCGCAAACATATTCCCCTGACCTTCTGGGCGATGATGATCGGCACCCTGGCGATCACCGGCGTCGGCATCCCGCTGACTTCGATCGGCTTTGCCGGGTTCCTGTCGAAAGACGCGATCATTGAATCGGCCTTTGCCAGCGGCAA
>CAZKJZ010000097.1:2089-8492 GCA_964553145.1 uncultured Frigidibacter sp.
GGCGCGATCTTCATGGGTGCCGACAACCATGTGATGGAACTGGCGCACGAGTCGCCGTCATGGGTCAAAGTCTCGCCCTTTGTTGCCATGGTCCTTGGGTTCATCACCGCCTGGGTGTTCTACATCAAGAACCCGTCGCTGCCGGGCCGTCTGGCGGCGCAGCAGCCGATCCTTTACCGGTTCCTCTTGAACAAATGGTACTTCGACGAGGTCTATGAGGTTCTGTTCGTCCGCACGGCCAAATGGCTGGGCAGCTTCCTGTGGCGGCGCGGCGACGGCAATGTCATCGACGGCACGATCAACGGCGTGGCGATGGGGATCGTTCCGTTCTTTACCCGCCTCGCCGGTCGGGCCCAGTCCGGCTATATCTTCCACTATGCCTTTGCGATGGTTCTGGGTATCGCGGGCCTTCTTCTTTGGATGACGCTGTCGGGGGGCGCGCACTAATGGAAAACACGCTTTCCATCCTGACTTTCCTGCCCCTTGTCGCGGCGGCCGTCATGGCCCTGTTCCTGCGCGGCGACGGTGCGGCCACGCAACGCAACGCCAAATGGCTGGCGCTGGTCACCACAATCGTGACCTTCCTCGTCTCGCTTCGCCTTCTGACCGGGTTCGACCCGGCCAACACCGGCTTTCAGTTCGTCGAGGACAAAAGCTGGATCATGGGGTTGAAATACAAGCTGGGCGTCGACGGGATTTCGGTTCTGTTCGTTCTTTTGACCACTTTCCTGATGCCGATCACCATCCTGTCGACCTGGGAAGTGGACAAACGCGTCAAGGAGTACATGATCGCCTTTCTGGTGCTGGAAGGGCTGATGATAGGCGTCTTCGTCGCGCTGGATCTGGTGCTGTTCTACCTCTTTTTCGAGGCGGGGCTGATCCCGATGTTCCTGATCATCGGCATCTGGGGCGGCAAGGACCGCATCTATGCCTCGTTCAAGTTCTTCCTTTACACGTTCCTTGGATCGGTCCTGATGCTGGTCGCGATGATCGCCATGTACCGCGACGCGGGCACGACCGATATTCCGACGCTGATGACCCACCAGTTCGCATCCGACACGATCTCGGTCGCGGGATTCCGGATCATCGGCGGGGTGCAGACGCTTCTGTGGCTGGCCTTCTTTGCCAGCTTTGCGGTCAAGATGCCGATGTGGCCGGTGCATACCTGGCTGCCTGACGCGCACGTTCAGGCGCCGACGGCGGGGTCGGTCATTCTGGCGGCGGTGCTGTTGAAGATGGGGGGCTATGGTTTCCTGCGCTTTAGCCTGCCGATGTTCCCCGTCGCCTCGCATCTTCTGGCGCCCCTGGTCTTCTGGATGTCGGCCATTGCCATCGTCTATACCTCGCTGGTGGCGCTGGCGCAGCAGGACATGAAAAAGCTGATCGCCTATTCGTCCGTTGCCCATATGGGCTATGTGACCATGGGCATCTTTGCCGCGAACCAGCAGGGCGTTGACGGCGCGATCTTCCAGATGCTGTCGCACGGCTTCATCTCTGGCGCCCTCTTCCTTGGTGTCGGCGTCATCTATGACCGGATGCACACGCGCGAGATTGACGCCTATGGCGGCCTTGTGAACCGGATGCCGGCCTATGCGCTGTTCTTCATGTTCTTCACCATGGCCAATGTCGGCCTGCCCGGCACTTCGGGCTTTGTGGGCGAGTTTCTGACGCTGATGGGCATCTTCCAGGTCAATACATGGATCGCCGCCGTGGCGACCACGGGCGTGATCTTCTCGGCAGCCTATGCGCTGTGGCTTTACCGCCGGGTGGTCATGGGCGCCCTGACCAAGGACACGCTGAAAGCGATCACCGACATGAGCCCCCGCGAAAAGCTGGTCATGGCGCCCCTGGTCGCGATGACGCTGCTTCTGGGCATCTATCCGTCGGTGGTGACCGACCGGATCGGTCCGTCGGTCGCGGCACTTGTTGAACAGTATCATGCGGCAATGCCCGCCGATCTGGTGGCCGATGCCGCCGAAGCCGAAAGCCACTGAGGGACAGGGCCATGCAACACACCGATTTCGCACTTGTCCTGCCCGAAGTGGTTTTGGCGCTTTATGCCATGGCCGCGCTGATGCTGGCCGTCTATACCAGCAAGGACGGGATGGCGCGGCTGATCACCTGGGCCACGGTCGGGGTGATGCTGGCGCTGGCCGTCTGGATCGGCATGACCGGGCGGCCCGATGGCCTGGCCTTTGGCGGCGCGATCACCGTCGATGCCTTTGCGCGCTTTGCCAAGGTCACCATCCTTTTGGGCGCCGCCGGGGTTCTGGCGATGAGCGAAGGCTGGATGGAGGCGCAGAAGCTGTCGCGCTTTGAATATCCGATTCTGGTGGCCTTTGCCGTCATCGGCATGATGGTGATGGTGTCGGCGGGCGACCTGATGTCGCTCTATATGGGGCTCGAACTGCAGTCGCTGTCGCTTTATGTCGTGGCCGCACTTCGCCGTGACAATGTCCGCTCGAACGAGGCGGGGCTGAAATATTTCGTCCTTGGCGCTTTGTCGTCGGGCCTGCTGCTCTACGGCGCCTCGCTGACCTACGGCTTTACCGGCACGACTCTCTTCAGCGGCATCATCGCCGCCGCGACCGATGGTCACCTGACCACGGGTGCCCTGTTCGGTCTGGTGTTCCTGATCACGGGCCTTGCGTTCAAGGTTTCCGCCGTGCCGTTCCACATGTGGACGCCCGATGTCTATGAAGGCTCGCCCACGCCGGTCACGGCCTTTTTCGCGACGGCGCCCAAGATGGCGGCGATGGGTCTGTTCGCCCGGGTGATGTACGACGCCTTTGGTGGCGCGGTCGGCGACTGGACGCAGGTCATCGCCCTGCTGTCGGTCCTGTCGATGTTCCTCGGTGCGGTCGCCGCCATCGGTCAGCGTGATATCAAGCGTCTGATGGCCTATTCCTCGATCGCCCATATGGGCTTTGCGCTGGTCGGTCTCGCCTCGGGGACGCAGGCGGGCGTGCAGGCGATGCTGACCTATATGGCCATCTATGTGATGATGAACCTGGCCACCTTTGCCTTCATCCTGTCGATGCACCGTGACGGCCAGCCCGCGACTGCGATCGACGATCTGAACCTTTTGTCACGGCGCGAGCCGGGCAAGGCGCTGGCTTTGCTGGTCCTGATGTTCTCGCTGGCCGGTGTGCCGCCGATGCTGGGCTTTTTCGCCAAGTTCGGGGTTTTGAAGGCGGCGGTCGATGCGGGCATGAACTGGCTGGCGGTTCTGGGGGCCATCGCCTCGGTCATCGGCGCCTTTTACTATCTGCGCATCGTCTATTTCATGTATTTCGGCACCGAACGCGAAGGGCTTGAGCTGCGGATGAGCCCGGTACAGTGGGTGATGCTGATGGGCGGTGCGCTGGCGATGGTCTTTGGCGTGATCAACCTTTTTGGTATCGAAGGCGCCGCCGCGCTTGCGGCCGAAGCGCTTGTCCGCTGAGGGCGACCTTTGGCCCCAGGCCTATGCCCGGCATGTGCTGGACACGGTTGACAGCACCAACAGCGCCGCGCAGCGCCTGGCATCGGGCCTGACCCAGCCAACCTGGATCATGGCCCGCCGCCAGACGGCGGCGCGCGGGCGCCGGGGCCGGGCCTGGATCAGCCCCGAAGGCAACTTTGCCGCAAGTCTGGTCATGCGCCCGGTGGGCGAGCCGGCACAGGCGGCGCAGCGCAGTTTTGTCGCGGCGCTCGCCCTGGCCGATGCGTTGGCCGACCTTTGCGGGCCGGGCGCGACGCTGACGCTGAAATGGCCCAATGACGTGTTGCTGAACGGCGGCAAGGTCGCGGGCATCCTTTTGGAAAGCGCGGGGCAGGGCGGCCCCCTGGTCATCGGCATCGGCGTCAATCTGGCCCATGCCCCGCCACCCGACGCGGTCGAGCCCGGCGCGCTGACGCCGGTGTCGGTGCGGGGCGAGACGGGTCTGGCGATCCTGCCCGACGATCTTCTGGACCATCTGGCCGCCGCCTT
The DNA here is from genome assembly GCA_964553145.1 of uncultured Frigidibacter sp. Classification (GTDB taxonomy): domain Bacteria; phylum Pseudomonadota; class Alphaproteobacteria; order Rhodobacterales; family Rhodobacteraceae; genus TMP-24. The sequence continues at coordinate 6,063 of CAZKJZ010000097.1, forward strand.
TGCCCGGTACGAGGATCGGTTCGTCACCTGGGGCTTTGCGCCGGTTCGCACCGCCTGGCTGGCCCGCGCCGCCCGGCTGGGGCAAAGGATCACGGCCCGGACAGTCGGCGAAGAGGTCGTGGGCACGTTCGAGACATTGGGCGACGACGGGTCGCTGGTGCTGGTCACAGCCACGGGCCGCCGGTCGATCCCGGCGGCTGACATCTATTTCTAAGGGGGCGGCCATGCTTCTCTGCATCGATTGCGGCAATACGAATACGGTCTTTTCGGTCTGGGACGGCGCGCGGTTCATCGCGACCTGGCGCATCTCGACCTCGCACCTGCGGACGGCGGATGAATATTATGTCTGGCTTTCGACGCTGATCGCCGCCGAAAAGCTGGACCTGACGGTCAGGGGGGCGATCATCTCGTCCACCGTGCCGCGCGTCGTCTTCAATCTGCGGGTGCTCTGCGGTCGCTATTTCGACTGCCGCCCCCTGGTGGTGGGCAAGTCCGATTGCGCCCTGCCGGTCGCCCCGCGTGTCGATCAGGGCACGACGGTCGGTCCGGACCGGCTGGTCAATAGCGTGGGCGGTTTCGACCGCCATGGCGGCGACCTGATCGTGGTTGATTTCGGAACGGCCACGACCTTTGACGTGGTCGACAGGGACGGCGCCTATATCGGCGGCGCCATCGCGCCGGGGGTCAACCTGTCGCTGGAGGCGCTGCATATGGCCGCCGCCGCCCTGCCGCATGTCGATGTCACCAAACCGTCGCAGGTGATCGGCACCAATACGGTTGCCTGCATGCAGGCGGGCATCTATTGGGGCTATGTCGGTCTGGTCGAAGGCATCGTCGGCCAGATCCGCGCGGAACGGGACCGCCCGATGAAAGTGATCGCGACGGGGGGCTTGGCCTCGCTCTTTGAACAGGGCACAGATGTCTTTGAAAAGGTCGAGGATGACCTGACCATGCATGGGCTGGTGCTGATCCATCGCCACAACGCCGAACTGGGGACAGTATGAGTAGCGAACGCCTGATCTATCTGCCTTTGGGCGGTGCCGGGGAAATCGGCATGAACTGCTATGTCTATGGCTATGGCAAGCCCGATCAGGAACGGCTGATCGTCGTCGATCTGGGTGTGGCCTTTCCCGACATGGACAGCACGCCCGGCATCGACCTGATCATGGCCGATACCGCCTGGCTGGAGGAACGCCGCGACCGGATCGAGGCGATCTTCATCACCCATGGGCACGAGGATCACGTCGGCGCGCTGGGGCATCTCTGGCCGAAACTGCGCGCGCCGGTCTATGCGCGCCCCTTCACCGCCGCCCTGGCCAAAGGCAAGATGGAGGAAGCGGGTCAGCCCCTGGATGCGATCCATGTCACCGGCCCGCGCCCGGCGGTCACCGAATGCGGCCCGTTCCAGGTGCAGTTCATTCCCGTCAGCCATTCGATCCCGGAAAGTGCTGGCCTGATCATCGACACGCCGGCGGGCCGGATCGTTCACACCGGCGATTTCAAACTGGATGGCAATCCGGTGGTCGGCGATCCGTTCAACCCCGAGGAATGGCACAAGATCGGGCGCGAGGCCGGGCCGGTTCTGGCCATGACCTGCGATTCCACCAACGTTTTTTCACCCAATCCGGGCCGGTCGGAATCGACCCTGACCCAACCGATTGCCGAACTGGTCGGCAAGCATCCCGGCATGGTGGTCGCGACCACCTTCGCCTCGAACGTCGCGCGGCTGAAGACACTGGCCGAGGCGGGCCGGGCGGCGGGCCGCTCGATCTGCCTGATGGGGCGGGCGATGAACAAGATGGTCACGGCGGCGGTCGAGACCGGCCTTTTGACCGACTTTCCCCGCATCCTCTCGCCCGAAGAGGCGGCCGAGACGCCGCGCCAGTCGCTGATGCTGATCGTGACCGGCAGTCAGGGCGAACGGCGGGCGGCCTCTGCCGCTTTGTCGCGCGGCAAGTATCTGGGGCATGAGCTGCGCGAAGGCGACCTCTTTCTGTTTTCCTCGAAGACCATTCCAGGCAATGAAAAGGACGTGATCCGCATCATGAACGCCCTGTCGGAAAAGGGCGTGGATATCGTCGATGACCGGGGCGGGCTTTACCACGTTTCGGGCCATGCGAACCGCCCGGACCTGGAGGCGATGCACGAGCTGATGGCTCCGCGCGCCCTGATCCCGATGCATGGCGAACATCGCCATCTGCGCGAACATGTGGGTCTGGCAAAGGCCAAGGGTATCGCCTCGGCCCTGGTGACGAATGGCATGATGATGGACCTGACCAGCGGTACGCCGGTGGTGGCGGGCCATGTGGACACCGGCCGCACCTATCTGGACGGCACGGTGCTGATCGGCGCCATGGACGGCGTGGTCCGCGACCGCATTCGCATGGCGCTGAACGGGCTGGTTCTGGTGACGGTGATCATCGACGAGGA
>CAZKJZ010000098.1:0-8461 GCA_964553145.1 uncultured Frigidibacter sp.
ACGCCCGCGCGCGTCGCGCGGGCCGGGCGCAGCCCGACGGGGGCAGAGCCCCCGCCTTTCAGCCGCCATCCGTTGGCAACGGTGGTTCGGTGCCGGGCGGGCAATCGGCGGCGATCCGTCCGGTGATTTCGGCCTTTTTCAAGGGCTTGGTCAGGTAATGGTCGATCCCGGCCGCGAGGATCGAGATACTGTCCCCCTCCATCGCATGGGCGGTCATGGCGCAGATCGGCACATGGGCACCCCGCCCGGCCTCGGCCTCGTGCCTGCGGATCGTGCGGGCGGCTTCGCGGCCGTCCATTTCGGGCATGGAAATATCCATGAAGATCAGGTCGGGCTGCAGCCTTTGCCACAGATCGACCGCCTCGCGCCCGTTGTTGGCGAATGTCAGCTCGATCCTGAGGTCCTTGAGCATCTTGGAAAAGACCAGCTGGTTGGTGCGGTTGTCCTCGGCCGCCAGAATGCGCATCCGTCGCAGGGCGGGCGGGGCCTGCGGTTCGGGCGCCGGGGAGGGCGGTGGCGCGGCGGGCGCCGGGGCGGGTTCGGGGGCAGGTGTGCGGCGACCCACTTCGCGCAGGCGGCGCAGAAGGTCGCTGCGCAGGATCGGCGTTCCCAGAAGGCCCGTGAACAGCCCTTCGGGTGCCCGGACAGTCAGCGGGCTGGGGCTGACCAGGATCATCGGCCGGTCGATCCCCGCCTCGCGCAGTTTTTCGGCAAAAATAAGCCCGTCGACCCCGGTCAGCATCTGGTCGATGATCAGCGCGTCGAACAGGACCCCCTGCGCCAGCGCCTGGCCCAGATCCTGCGGCGTACGGCAAGGGGTGACCTGCAGGCCCAGCGCCATAAGCTGGCGGGTCAGAATTTCGCGGCTGACCGGACTGTCCATCAGCACCAGAACCGAACGGACGCCCGGCGGCAGGCCCGCCTGATCCTCGGGCTGCGCCTCGTCCGCCGGCAAGGGCAGGCGGAAACCGAAACACGATCCTTTGCCCGGTTCGCTGTCGACCCAGATTTCGCCGCCCATCAGTTCCACCAGCTGGCGGGTGATGGCCAGGCCCAGGCCCGTGCCTTCGTATTTGCGGTTCGCCTGATCCTCGACCTGATTGAATTCGCCAAAGATATGGTCGATGTGGTCGGGCGCGATGCCGATGCCGGTATCTTCGATCGTCACATGCAGATCGAACGCCCCCCCGGCGGTTTCCAGACCGACGACGCGGGCCAGCACATGGCCCTGATGGGTGAACTTGACCGCATTGCCGATAAGGTTGGTCAATATCTGCCGCATCCGCCCGGGATCGGCGACAAAGCGCGTGGGCAGAAACAGGTCGAAATCGACAGCGAGGCTCAGGTTCTTTTCGCGGGCCTTGGGCTGCAACAGCAGCATCACCTCGTGCAGGCAGCGTTCCAGATCGAAAGGTTCGGGATAAAGCCGCAGCTTTTCCGCCTCGGCCTTGGAATAATCCAGAACATCGTTGATGATCGCCAAAAGCGCCTGACCCGAGGATTTGATCGTCTCGGCAAACAGAAGCTGTTCCTCGCTCAGGTCGGTTTCGCCCAGAAGGTCGGCCATGCCGACGATGCCGTTCATGGGCGTGCGGATCTCGTGGCTCATATTGGCCAGAAAGGCCGATTTTGCCCGGCTTGCGGCCTCGGCCCGGATGCGGGCTTCCTCCAGCTCGGCCTCGCGGCGCATGACATCGGTGATGTCGGCTGTCAGGCAGACCAGATCGCCCGCCTCGCCGCGCCGGTCGATGAATTTCAGATAGCGCCCGTCGGCCATGCGCACGATCTTTGGCGCAATCTCGTCCCGTGCCAGGCGGGCGATCATTTCATGCTGCCAGTCCTGCAGGTCGCGTCCTTCCAGATCGACCAGACCCTGTGCGGCCAGCTGGCAGATCAGATGGTCATAGCTTTGCCCGGCCTGCAGATCGCAGCGGCCCTGAAACAAAGCCACAAAGGCACCGTTGGCGATGATCAGCCTGAGGTCGGCGTCAAAGACGGCGAAACCGTCCGAGATGGTTTCCAGCGCCTCCCACAGCCGCCGCTGGGCCAGTTGCGCCGCCGTGCGCGCCCGTTCCAGATCGGATTCGATCTGCACCGTATGGCCGCGCAGCGCCTGCGTCTCGACCTGCGCCTGGGCCAGCCCTTCGCGCTGTTCCACAACGGTTTCAGACAAAGCGATCGCATGCAGCGACAGTTTTTCATTGGCTGCGAACAATTCGCGGCTTTTCTGATCCAGCAGCCGTTCGGCCGCCAGACGTGCGCGGCGTTCGCGGACCAGTTTGTCGGCGATCGTCAACGCATCCCTCCCGTCATCCTGTCGCCCGGCCACCTTCGCCGACAGAGGTGAACAAGCGCTGAACAGCCGCACGACTCATTGCGGGCCGGTCAGCGCCGTGGCACCCTGCCCCCGCCTTTGGTTCAGGAGTTTTCCATGCGTCGTCCGGTCCTTGCCCTGTTTCTGGGTCTAGCCACCCTGCCGCTGCCGACCCTGGCGGATCAGGCGCAGTTCGTGCCCGAACGCCGCTTCGTGATCGCCCCCGACACCGACCTGCCGGGGGCCGACATCCAGTCGATCTTCAACACCACGATCGAGGCATGCGAGGCCGCCTGTCTGAATGACGCCAGCTGCATGGCCTTTACCTTCAACGGCAAGTCGAATGCCTGTTTCCCGAAATCGGCTGTGGGCGAGACGGTGGGGTTTGCCGGGGCCCTGTCGGGCTGGGTCAAACAGGCCGATGCCGGGGTTCTGGCCCTGTCGGCGACGCGCGCGGGGGAACTGGGCTTTCTGTCGCCGGGCGATCTTGACGGCGCGCGCGCGCAGGCGGCAGGGCTTGGCATGGCCTATCAGTCGGGCGACTGGGTGGCGGACGACCTTCTGACCCAGGCGCGCGAGGCGCGGTCGGGCGGCGATTTTGCCAATGCGCTCTGGTATCAGGGGGGGGCCGTCAACCTCAGCGATGCGCCCGACCAGTGGCTGGACCTGGCGCAGACCTTCCATGACTTTTCCCTGACCGATGGCGCCGACAGACCCTCGAATGCCGGTCAGGCCGTGTCGGCGGCGATCAACGCCTATCTGCGCGCCGAAAATCCGCAACTGCGCGCCTCGGCCCTCTACCTCATGGCGCAGGCGTTCGAGAATGCCGGGCGCGGCGACCGGATGATCCCGGCGCTGAAACTGGCGCAAGCTACCGCCGCGCGGGACGAGGCGGCGGCACTTCTGACCGATGCGATCGGCAAGTACGGCTTTCGGGTCGATCAGACCCAGGTCGACAGCGATCTGGCCAACCCGCGCATCTGCGCCACGTTCAACGGCGGCCTTGTCGCCTCGGGCGTCGATTATGCGACCTTTGTCAAACTTCCCGAAAGCGGCCTGTCGGTCGAAGCGTCGGGCAGCCAGATCTGCGTGGGCGGCGTCGAACATGGCAAGCGCTACCTGCTGACCTTCCGCGAAGGCCTGCCCGCCGCCGATGGCCAGACCCTGGCCCAGGATACCGACCTTGCGCTTTACGTCCGCGACCGTTCGCCTGCCGTCCGCTTTCCGGGTCGCGCCTATATCCTGCCGCGCGCCGCCGAAGCGGGCATTCCGGTCGAAACCGTCAATGCAGCACATCTGAACCTGACGCTGGCGCGGATTTCCGACCGCAATCTTGTCCGCGCCATGCAAGAGGATTATCTGGCCCGCCCTCTGGATTACTGGTCGGTCGATTATTTCAACGGCCAGTTCGCCGAACGGGTCTGGACCGGCACTGCCGATGTGGCACAGGACCAGAACAAGGATATGACCACCCGCCTGCCGCTGGATGCGGTCCTGAAGGATCTTGGCCCCGGCATCTATGCGCTGCAGGCGACGATCCCCGATACCGATCCCGAACAGATCCCGCCCGCCATGCAATGGTTCGTGATCTCTGACCTTGGCCTCACCTCGCTGTCGGGCACCGACGGGCTGCATGTCTTTGTCCGCTCGCTTCTGGATGCGTCGGCCAAGGCGGGCGTCAAGGTCACGCTTTTGTCGCAGGCCAATGCGGTCATCGCGACGGTGGACAGCGATGATCAGGGCTATGCCCATTTCGACGCGGCTGAGATCGCGGGAACCGGGTCTTCGGCCCCCGCCATGCTGACGGCTGAAAAGGACGAGGATTATTCCTTCATGTCCCTCACCGACCCTGAATTCGATCTTTCCGATCGCGGGGTCGAGGGGCGCGAGGCAGCAGGTGCGGTCGATGTGTTCCTGTCCACCGACCGCGGCGCCTATCGCGCGGGCGAGGTGGTGAATGCCACGATCCTGGCGCGGTCCCCCGACATGGTCGGGATCGAGGGGCTGCCCCTGACCGCGCGGCTGATCCGGCCGGACGGGATCGAATATTCACGTGTGGTGGCGACTGATGCAGGTGGCGGCGGGCGGGCGATTTCCGTGCCTCTGGGCGCCGCCGCCCCGCGCGGCACCTGGCGGATCGAGGTCTTTGCCGAGGAAGATGGTCCGACCCTGGCGTCAGAGCCGTTCCTGGTCGAGGATTTTTTGCCTGAACGGATCGACTTTACCCTGGCCCTGCCCGGCGACGGGCCGATGGCCGCGACCGATAGGGCAGAGATTTCCATCGCCGCCCGCTATCTTTTCGGCGCGCCCGGCGCCGACCTGCCGATCGAGGGCGACTATTATGTGACCGCCGCCGACGGGCTGGACGCCTATCCGGGCTATCGCTTTGGCGCTTATGACCTGCCCTTCTCGCCCACCGGCGATTTCCTTTACGACACCGGCAGCACTGATGCCGAAGGCAATGCGACCGTGTCGGTGACCCTGCCGGACCTCGGGCCAGAGGCGGCGCGCCCGCTGAAGGTCCGCTACGGCCTGCGCCTGTCCGAAGGATCGGGCCGCCCGGTCGAACGCACCATCGAACGAACGCTTTTGCCCGCCACCCCGGTCATCGGCATCAAGCCCCGCTTTGACGGCGGCATCGCCGCCGAAAAGTCCGACGCGGGCTTTGACCTGATCGCCATCGGGCCGGATGGCAAGCCTGCGGCGCTCTCGGCCCATTGGCGGCTGAACCGTCTGGACACCGACTATCAGTGGTATGCGCTGGACGGCCAATGGAACTGGGAGGTGACGACAAACCGCGCCAAGATCGCCGAAGGCGATGTGGCGCTGACCGCGGATGGCCCCGCGACCGTGACCGCCCCCGTCGATTGGGGCGACTATGAGTTGGTGGTCGAGGCAGCGGGCCCCGGCGGTGCCGCGCCCACTGTCAGTTCGACCAGCTTCTATGCCGGATGGTACGCGCCCGCCGATGCGGTCAGCACCCCCGACACGCTGCAACTGTCGCTGGACCGGCCCGCCTACAAGCCCGGCGAAACCGCCCATGTGCGGATCGTGCCGCGCGCGGCGGGTGTCGCACTAGTGACCGTCATGTCAAACCATCTGATCGACATGAAGGCGGTCAAGGTCAGCGAAGGCGAAAACCTGATCGACCTGCCTGTGACCGACGCCTGGGGGGCGGGCGCCTATGTCACCGCCTCGGTCCTGCGGCCGATGGATACGGCGGCGGGCCACAACCCGGCGCGGGCGCTGGGCCTTTCCTATGCACCGGTCGATCCGGGCACCCACCGGCTGGCGACCAAAGTCGAGGTCGCACCCGAGGCTGACCCCCGTGGCCCCCTGCCGGTCGCGGTCAAGGTCGACGGGGTGGCGCCGGGCGAAAGCGCCTGGGTGACGCTGGCCGCCGTCGATGCCGGCATCCTGAACCTGACCGGCTTCGATGCGCCCGATCCCGAAGGCTATTACTTTGGCCAGCGCCGGCTGGGCATGGCGATCCGCGACATTTACGGCCGCCTGATCGACGGCCAGAACGGCGCGCCCGGCACTGTCCGTTCGGGCGGCGACGCTGGCGGGGTCAAGCTGAAGGCCCCGCCGCCGACCGAAGAGCTGGTCGCCTATTTCAGCGGCCCGGTTCAGGTCGGCGCCGATGGCTATGCGCGGGCCGATTTCAAGCTGCCCTCGTTCAACGGCACCGTGCGGGTGATGGCCGTCGCCTGGTCGAAATCCGCCATCGGTCAGGCCAGCGCCGAAGTGCTGGTGCGCGACCCCGTGGTGGTCAGTGCCTCGGTTCCCCGGTTCCTGGCGCCGGGCGATGACAGCCGCCTTCTTCTGGAACTGGTCCATGCCAGCGGCGCCTCGGGTCACATGGGACTGGCGGTGACGGCGGATGGCCTGGGCTTGGGCGATGTGCCGCAGGGCGCCGATCTGGCCGATAAGGGCAAGGCGCGCCTGTCCATTCCCCTGACCGCCCCCGATGCGGCGGGCGAGGCGCATCTGCGCGTCGCCCTGACCACGCCGGACGGCAAGGAACTGGTCAAGGAACTGGTGATCCCGGTTCAGGCCAACGACCCGGAAGTGATGCGCCAAAGCCAGTTCACCCTGGCCAAGGGGCAGGAATTCACCCTGGACGCCAATGCCTTTGCCGGTCTTGCCCCCGGATCGGGGCGCGCCACGCTGGCGCTGGGGCCGATCGCGCGGTTCAACGCGCCGGGCATCCTCGCCTCGCTTGACCGCTATCCTTATGGCTGCACCGAACAGCTGACCTCCAAGGCGCTGCCGCTGCTTTATTTTGGCGAAGTGTCGCAGGCGATGGGCGGGGCCGATGCCAGCGGCATTCACGACCGGGTCCAGCAGGCGATCACCGAGGTTCTGCTGAACCAGTCGGCCAACGGCGCCTTTGGCCTGTGGTATCCCGACAGCGGCGATCTGTGGCTGGATGCCTATGTCACCGACTTTTTGTCGCGGGCGCGGGCCATGGGCTATCAGGTGCCCGACACGGCCTTTCGCAATGCCATGGACAATCTGCGCAATCAGGTGAACTACGCCCCCGACTTCGACACGGGCGGTGGGGCGATCGCCTATGCGCTGATGGTCATGGCCCGCGAAGGGGCGGCGGCCATGGGTGACCTGCGCTATTATGCCGACGTCAAGGCCGAGGCGTTCGACACGCCGATTGCTGCGGCCCAGCTTGGGGCGGCACTGGCCAGCTATGGCGACCAGACCCGCGCCGACGCCTTGTTCCGTCACGCGGCGGACCTGGTGGCCCGCGACACGGTTGCCAGCGCGCAGGGCCCCGAGGCGCAGATCTGGCGCGCCGACTATGGCACGCGCCTCCGCGATGCGACCGCCCTTCTTGCCCTTGGAACCGAGGCGCGGACCAAGGCCTTTGATGGCGATGCGCTGGGTCAGGCGGTCGCGGCGGGCCTGTCAAACCGGCCCCTGTCCACGCAAGAGGCGACCTGGGCGCTTCTGGCGACCCATGCCGCCCTTGACCCCAAGGCCGCCAGCCAGATCAGCGTCGATGGCGCGCCGATCGCCGGGCCTTTGGTCCGCGTCCTCTCCGATACGGTCGGGGCGGCGCCGCAAGTGATCCGCAACGACGGCGCCGCCGATACGACCGTCACCCTGACCACCTTTGGCACGCCGGATGAGCCCGAACCCGCAGGCGGCAACGGCTACAAGATCACCCGCCAATGGTTCACGATGGAGGGGGAGGAGGTTCAGCCGGACGCCGTCCCACAAGGCACCCGTCTGGTCACGGTGATCGAGGTGACGCCCTTTGGTTCGGGCGAGGCGCGTCTGATGGTCAGCGATCCTCTGCCCGCCGGGTTCGAGATCGACAACCCCAACCTGATCCGGGGCGGCGACATAGCCGCACTGGACTGGCTGACAACGGTCGATCAGACCCGCACCACCGAATTCCGTCAGGACCGGTTCCTGGCGGCAGTAGACTGGAGTTCCTCTGACCCGTTCCGCCTGGCCTATGTGGTGCGCGCCGTGTCGCCCGGCACCTTCCACCTGCCCGCCGCCAGCGTCGAGGATATGTACCGCCCCGACTATCGCGCCCGGACCGGCACAGGCACCGTGACCATCGCGGAGTAGGGCGAATGGGGTTAACTGCAGCTGGCCCGCCCGCCAAAGCCCGAGGCCCGCGCCTCGGGCGCCGCGACCGGCCTGTGAAGAACCGTCCGCGTGGCGAAGCCGCGTGGACAGCCCCCGCCCTCCGGGCGGCGGGGGCATTCGCCCCCACCAGGGCGGGCACTGTCCACGCCCAATCGTCCGGCGCTGCGGAAAACCCCTTGGCCTGCGCTTGCGCTTCGGCCAACGGACCGGGGGACGTTCCACTGGAACGTCCCTTAGTCGGTCCGGGAAAAACAAAAGAACTTCGCAGCGCACCCGCCCCTTCAACGGACCCTTTGCACGGTGTCAGAACAGAACCACCGCGCCCCGGGCTTGACCCGGGGCCTCTGGCCCAAGCCGCCGTGCCGCCAGAGGGAGAGCCCCCGGGTCAAGCCCGGGGCGCGATGGGGCCTTGTCCCGACGTTGCAGGGCTGAACGGGCCAGTTGAAGGGGCCGTTGGTCTTGGACCGCACCCCCGGACCGCCCTCTGATGCGCGCGCGGGTCCTTTTCACCCTGGCCGGGGCTTTGTT
>CAZKJZ010000099.1:0-5113 GCA_964553145.1 uncultured Frigidibacter sp.
GGACCCCCGCCAAACCCCGCGCCCGCAAGGTCAGCCAGGCACTGCGGGCCTATGGGCTCTTTGCCACCTCAGCGGCGACGGGCGCGGTCAGGAAGCTGCCGGGGGAGTAGGGGGCAGCTGCACCTGCATTTGTCCTTTATGCCATCGTGCCCCGGACTTGATCCGGGGCGCGATGGCGGGTGAAACTCGGTCGCGAGGCAGGTGTCCCTGTCGCGGTTAGAGCGGGGCGCCCGATCAAGCAGGATAACCCTGGAGTAGTCATCCCCCCCGAACCGTCCTATGACGGTCGGGCAGCAAGGGGGGACCCGTGGCAGGCAGGATCACCATCGCCGGGGGCGGCATCTTCGGGCTGGCCATCGCCTATGACTGCGCCCGGCGCGGGGCTGCCGTGCGGGTTTATGAGGGACACCGGATCGGGGCGGGGGCCTCGGGCGGCCTTGTCGGCGCGCTGGCCCCCCATGTGCCGGAAAACTGGAATGAGAAGAAGGCGTTCCAGCTTCTCAGTCTTCTGGCCGCCGACGCCTTCTGGCAGTCCGCCGCCCGCGACGGCGGCCGCGACCCCGGTTATGCGCGGACCGGCCGCCTGCAACCGCTGGCCGATGCCGCCGCAATCGCCCAGGCCCGGGCCCGCGCCGAAGGGGCCAGCACCCTTTGGCAGGACCGCGCCACCTGGCAGGTCGAGGAGGCCCCGCCCGACCCCTGGCGCGGCACCAGCCCCACCGGCCACTGGATACGCGACGACCTGACCGCCCGCCTGAACCCCCGCGCCGCCCTTGCCGCACTGGCAGCGGCGATCCGGGCGCTGGGGGGCGAGATTGTGGAAGGCGAGGCAGCGCCCACCGACCCGCCCGGCCCGATGATCTGGGCCACCGGCTGCGCGGGGCTGACGGACCTTGCAGCCGGGTCGGGCGTCAAGGGTCAGGCGGCACTGATGGCCTGCCCGGGTGCAGCCAACCTGCCGCAGCTCTTCCCCGGTGGCCTGCATATCGTGCCCCATGCCGACGGCACGGTCGCCATCGGCTCGACCAGCGAACAGCATTGGCAGGACCCGGACGGAACCGACGCGGCGCTTGACGCGCTGATCGCCCGCGCCCGCGCCACCTGCCCGATGCTCGGTGACGCAGCCGTCATCGACCGCTGGGCGGGCCTGCGCCCCCGCGCCAAAAGCCGCGCGCCCCTGCTCGGCGCCTGGCCGGGGCGGCCCGGCCATTTCATCGCCAACGGCGGCTTCAAGATCGGCTTCGGCATGGCGCCCGGCGTCGCCCGCGCCCTGACCGATCTGGTGCTGGACGGGCATGACCATATCCCCGCAGGCTTCCGCCCCGAAGCGCTGTCCTAGGCCCCCAACAGCCCCCTTTCATTGTGGTTCAAATATCCCACGGGGGTGCGGGGGTGTGAAACCCCCGCTGCCCGACGCCAAAACAGACAATCGCCCTCAGGCCGAAAACCTGCGCCGCGCCGCCGACAGGCTGGCCGGTTCCGGCCTTGACGGCGGGGTGAACCCGTCCGGCACGCCGCGCCCCAGCGCAAGGCTGACCGGCAGGACCCCGCTCCATATCTCCAGCGCCTGATCCTCGGCATCGTCCATCGGCGGGCCGCTGCGGACCTTGACCGTCATCACCTCGACCTCCAGCGCGATGACGCCGGTCGCCTTTTCCTCTTGCGGGGCGGCGCTGCGCACCTCGGCATAGCGGCCGGGCAGCAGATGTTCGGTGATCAGTTGCAGCGCCCGGTCGAACTCGGCATCCTCGGTCACCGCCCGCGCCGTGCCATGGGCCACGACCGACCGATAATTGACGGAATGATTGAACCCCGACCGCGCGCAGACGATCCCGTCGACATGGGTCACGGTCACGCACATCGGCAGTCCGGGCGTGGCCTTGATCAGGCGGGTCTTGCTGGCGCCATGCAGGTAAAGACGGCCGCCATCGCGCGCATAGGCCATGGGTATGACCATGGGGCGACCATCCATGACAAAGCCTGCATGGGCGACCAGCCCCTGATCCAGGATGGCATGGGCGATCGCCTCATCCTCGACCTTGCGTTTGGCATAGCGGATGCGGGCATAGGCAGGCGTGTCAGTCATGATCGGTCCTTTCGTTGACCCGGGTCCTAGCGCAGTTTATGGTTCTTCAAAAGTGCCAGTTATGTGAAATTTCATGGAACCAGTTGCAAAAGCCCGCGCCGTCCATCTCTACCGCGCCCTGCTGGAGGATATCCGCAAGGGGCGGCTGGCGGGGGGCGCGCGCCTGCCATCGTCCCGCGCCGGGGCGGCGCGCTGGGGTCTGTCGCGCAACAGTGTGAACGCGGCCTATGACCTTCTTCGGGCCGAGGGCGCGGTCACGATCAGGCCGGGCGCCGCGCCGGTCGTGGCCCCGCTGCCGCCGACAAAGCGCCAGCCCGCGCCCGCACCCGTCGCCGACCTGTCGCCACGCGGACAGGTCTGGGCCACAGGCGGCGCCGACCGCAGCCGCGCCGCGATCATGGCGCCCGGCCAGCCGGACGAGGGCCTCTTTCCCGCCGACGAATGGGGCCGGTATCTGCGCCGCGCCGGGCGCCAGCGCTGGGGCGGCGCCTTTGGCTATGAGGACTATAGCGGCCTTGCGCAGTTGCGGCAGGTTCTGGCGCGGCGGCTGGCGGCGGATCGGGGCATGGTGGCGACGGCGGACCAGATCCTGATCACCCCCGGCGCGCAGGCCTCGCTGACCCTGATCGCGCTGGCGCTGGCGAATTCCGGCGACCGGGCGCTGATCGAGGACCCGGGCTATATCGGCGCCCGCCGCGCCTTTCAGGGTGCGGGTCTGGTGCTGGCGCCGCTGCCGGTCGATGCCGACGGCGCTGATCCAGCCGGCGCGCCGCCCGCGCGGCTGATCTATCTGACCCCCGCCAACCAGTATCCGACCGGGCGCCGCCTGACGCTGGCCCGACGCGCCGCGCTGGTCGCCCATGCAAGCCAGCAAAGCGCGCTGATCATCGAGGATGATTATGACAGCGAATTCCTGTGGCATGGCCGCCCCCTGCCCGCCCTGCAGGCCGAGGCACCGGAACGGATTCTGACGCTGGGCACGGCGGCCAAGGCGCTGATGCCGGGCCTGCGCCTTGGCTGGATCGTCGCGCCGCCCGGACTGGCCGCACCCCTGGCCGAAGCACAGCGCAATCTGGGACTGGCCGCGAACCTGCATGCGCAGGCAGCCCTGGCCATGATGATGGACGAAGGCCGCTATCGCGCGCAACTGGCGCGCATCGCCCGCACCTATGGCGACCGGGGCCGGGCGCTGGCCGCCGCCCTGCGCAGCCTGCCCGGCGTGCAGGCCGACGACCCGGCGGGCGGCGTGCAACTGGCGATCCGCCTGCCCAAGGGCACCGAGGCCGCCTGCCTGACTGCCCTTCATGCCGCAGGCTTCGGCACGGCGCCCCTGTCGGCCTTCTTCATCGGTCCGCCGCAAGAGGGACTGGTGTCAGGCTTTGGCGATGCCACGCCGGACCGGATCGAGCAGTTCCGCGCCGTGCTGGCGGCGGTGCTGGATCAGGCAAAAAGCGCCCGGTAACGGTCGCGCAGCGCGGCCTTTTGCACCTTGCCCATACTGTTTCGCGGCAGTTCCGGCAGGAGGGCGATATGTTTGGGCTGCTTGAATCGCGCCAGCACCGGCTGCAGCGCCGCGCCGATGGCGGCAGGGTCCGGCGCGGACCCGGGCTGCGGTACGACCACCGCCACCACAGCCTCGCCAAAGTCCGGGTGCGGCACGCCGATCACGGCGCTTTCCAGAACCCCGGGCTGGGCGTCGATCGCCTCTTCGACCTCTTTGGGATAGATGTTGAACCCGCCGGAAATCACCAGATCTTTGGCCCGCCCGACGATGGTGACATAGCCGTCGGCCGCCATGACCCCCATATCGCCGGTGATGAAAAAGCCGTTCGCGCGCAATTCCTCGCGCGTCTTGTCCGGCATCTGCCAATAGCCCTGAAAGACGTTCGGCCCCCGAACCTCGATCACCCCAACATCGCCCCTTGGCAGTTCCGCCCCCGAAGGGTCGCAGACCCGAAGCTCGACCCCCGGCAGCGGCAGACCGACGGTGCCCGCCCGCCGCTCGCCCTGATAGGGGTTCGAGCTGTTCATGTTGGTTTCCGTCATGCCATAGCGTTCCAGAATCCGGTGACCGGTGCGGGCCTGCCAGTCGCGGTGGGTATCCGGCAGCAGGGGGGCCGAACCCGAGACGAACAGCCGCACGCCCGACACCAGATCGCGCGTCAGGCGCGGGTCGGCCAGAAGCCGCGTGTAAAAGGTCGGCACCCCCATCATGCTTGTCGCCTGCGGCAGATGGCGGAGCGTTGCGTCCGGGTCGAACTTCGGCAGAAAGATCATCGCCCCGCCGGACAGGACCACCACATTGGTCGCAACAAACAGCCCATGGGTGTGAAAGATCGGCAGGGCATGCAGCAGCACGTCATCGCCGGTAAAGCGCCATTCCCGGACCAGCACTTCGGCATTGGACAAAAGGTTGCCGTGCGACAGCATCGCGCCCTTGGACCGGCCCGTGGTGCCGGACGTATAAAGGAACGCCGCCAGATCATCCCGCCCGCGCGGGCAGGGGCTGCAGGTGTCCGGCTGACTTGCCGCAAGTTCGGCGAAACTGCCGCTGCCGTCGGCATCCAGCACCATCAGCCGCGCCCCTGCCGCCGCTGCAACCGGGCCAAGGCCCGCCGCAAAGGCGCTGTCGCAGAGCAGCAGTCTGGCCCCCGCATCGCTGACGAAATAGGCCATCTCGTTCGCCGTATAGGCCGTATTCAGCGGCAGAAAAACCACGCCCGCCTGAATGGCCCCGGCGATGACCGCCAGCATATGCGGGCTTTTGTCCAGCTGCAGCGCCACGCGGTCGCCCGGCTCCAGCCCGGCGGCCCGCAAAGCCTGGGCATAGCGGGCCGCCAGACGCAAGAAGTCGCCATAAGTGACCTGCCCGCCCCCGTCCGGCAGGATCAGAAAGGGCCGCGCGCTGCCCAGATGCGGGGCGAAGAGGGCATCGTACAGGTGATTGGTCATCAGGTTCGGCCCCGCCTTACTGCCTGCGCTTGGCCAGCGACACCAGGAACAACCCGAAGGCGGCCACCACCATCG
>CAZKJZ010000099.1:5213-8418 GCA_964553145.1 uncultured Frigidibacter sp.
TGCCTGCGCTTGGCCAGCGACACCAGGAACAACCCGAAGGCGGCCACCACCATCGACGGCCCCGCAGGCGTATCGGCAGTCAGCGAGGCGGCAAGCCCCACCGCCACGGCCAACATGCCGATCAGGGCGGCCAGCACGGCCATCACCTCGGGCGTGCGGGCAAAGGGGCGGGCAGCGGCGGGCGGGATGATCAGCATGGCGGCAACCAGCAGTGCGCCGACGATCTTGATCGACAGGGCCACGACCATGGCCAGCGCCAGCGTCAGCGCCAGCCTCTCGCGCCCCGGATGGATGCCCGATGCCTGCGCCAGCTCCTCGTTCACCGTTGCCGTCACCAGCCCCTGCCAACGCCAGGCCAGAAGCGCCGTCACCAGCAGGGCCCCCGCCCAGACCGCCCCCACATCGGCCCAGCTGACCGCCAGAATGTCACCGAACAGAAAGGCCTGCAGATCGACCCGCACCCCCTGCAGAAAACTGACGGCGACCAGCCCCATCGCCAAGGCCGAATGGGCGGTGACGCCCAGCATCGTGTCGGCCTGCTGCCCCCGCCCGGTCAGCCCGGCGATCAACAGGGCCACGCCACCGGCAACGATCAGGATGCCCAGATAAAGCGGCAGGCCAAAGGCAAAGGACAAAGCCACGCCCAGAACGGCAGCATGCGAGGTCGCATCGCCGAAATAGGCCATCCGCCGCCAGACGACGAACGACCCAAGGGGGCCGGTCGCCAGCGCCATGCCGATCCCGGCCAGAAGCGCGCGCAGAATGAATGTCTCAGGCATCGGCACCGGCCCCGTGGTTGTGCGCGTGATGAGGGTGATCGCAGGCCTCGCCCGGGCCATGGTCATGGTGGACGTGGTCTTCCGGCCCATGGTCATGGTCATGATCGTGGTCATGATGGTGACGGTAAAGCGCCAGCGCCCCGCCCGCGTCATAGCCGAAAAGTGCGCGATATTCCGGCGCCGCCGACACATGCTCTGGCGCGCCTTCGCAGCAGACATGACCGTTCAGGCAGATGACCCGGTCTGACGCGCTCATCACCACATGCAGATCATGGCTGACCATCAGCACGGCAACACCCGTACCCTTCCGCAGTTCGGCCAAAAGCGCGTAAAAGCCCGCAACACCCGGCTGGTCCAGCCCCTGCGTCGGTTCGTCCAGAATCAATATGTCAGGCCGGGACAAAAGGGCACGCGCGACCAGAACCCGCTGGAACTGCCCGCCCGACAGGCGCGACAATTGCCGCCCCTCCAGCCCCGCCGCACCGACCCGCGCCAGGGCATCGGCGGCGGCCGCATCGCTGACCCGGGCGGGCAGCGACAGAAAGCGACGCACGGTCATCGGCAGGCCGGCCTCGACCTTCAGCCGCTGCGGTACATAGCCGATCTTCAGCCCGGGCGTGCGGGTGACGGTACCCTCGGTCGCGGCCTCCAGCCCGATCAAAGTGCGCACCAGCGTCGACTTGCCCGATCCGTTCGGGCCGACGATGGTGACGATCTCGCCCGCGCTGATGGCAAAGCGCACCCGCGACAGGACGGTCAGGTCGCCGTGGCGGACGGTCAGGCCGGTTGCCTCCATCAGCAGCATCAGGCGGCATCCCGGCAGGCAGGGCAAAGGCCCAGCACCTCGACCGCGATCCGCTCGGCACTAAAGCCCAGATCGGCCGCCGCCCCGGCTGCGGCGGCGCGCACCGCCTGCCCCGGCACCTCGGCCACCAGCTTGCAGGACCGGCAGATCAGAAAGGCCGGGTTATGTGCCTGCCCCGGTTCAGTGCAGGCCATAAAGGCATTCAGCGCGTCGATCCGGTGCGCGAGCCCCTCGGCCACCAGAAAATCCAGCGCGCGATAGGCCACCGGCGGCTGGTTGCCGAACCCGTCCGCCGCCAGCCGGTCCAGCACCTCATAGGCGCCCAGCGCCCGGTGCGCCTCGGCCAGTATCTCCAGCGCCCGGCGGCGGACGGGCGTCAGCCGCAGGCCCCGCTCGCGGCTCAGGTCTTCGGCCCGGGCCAACAGGCTGTGGGCGCAGTGGCTGTGGTCATGGGTCGAAAAGGCCAGCGCGTCGTTCATGTTATGCTATTACATTTCTCTTGACTGTTACTTTATAACGTATCAGAAGGCTCCTCCAGACACAATGCCCGGAAGGTCCGCCATGCCGCTTTTCCCCAAACTCACCGCCCCCGCCCTGATCCTTGCCGCGACTGCAACCGGGGCCAGGGCCGACGTGCCGCAGGTGATGACCGACATTCCGCCCGTCCAGTCGCTGGTGGCTGAGGTGATGGGCGATCTCGGCACGCCCGACCTCTTGGTCCAGCCGGGGGCCGAGGCGCATGACCTGCAACTGAAACCCTCGCAGGTCGCGACCCTGTCCGGTGCCGACCTGATGATCTGGATCGGCCCCGAGATGACGCCCTGGCTGCCCCGGGTGCTAGAGGCGAATTTCGCCGGCCAGTCGCTGACCCTTCTGGCCGCACCCGGTGCGCACCAGCAACCGTTCGCGGATGGCAGCGGCACCGACCCGCATGCGTTCCTTGACCCCGACAATGCCCAGGCCTGGCTGACGGTGATTGCCGCAGCCCTGTCCGCCGCCGATCCCGACCATGCCGCCAGCTACAAAGCCAATGCCGAAAGCGCCCGTGCCGATCTCGCGCGGGTAGATGCCGGGATTGCCCAGCGTCTGAGCGCGGTTACGGCCCGGCCGCTGGTCGTCGGCCATGATGCCTTTGGCTATTTCGCCGCCCATTACGGCCTGACCATCGCCGGGGCGATCGCGGCGGGGGACGAGGCCGATCCCGGCGCAGCACACCTGTCGGACCTGACGACCACAATCCGCAGCGCCAAGGTCCGCTGCATTTTCCCCGAAGCCGGTCATAACCCGGGCGAGGCCGAAACCCTGGCCGAGGCGACCGGCGCCAGGGTCGGCCCGGCGCTCGACCCCGAAGCGCAGCTGCTGACCCCCGGCCCCGCGCTTTACACCGCCCTGCTGACCGGTCTGGCCGACGGAATCCTGTCCTGCGCGGGGGGCTGACCGGGACAGGGGCCGATCCGGGGGTCAGACGAAGCCTGGCCCCCGCGCAAGGCTGACGGCTTCCAGGCTGTTTGACGCGCCAAAACGGGAGGGGGCAGTCAGACCGCCGGGACAGGCCGATTTCTGCACAGAAATCGGACCAGAGCCTGTGCAGGCTCTGGCGCGGAGTTTCTTAAACTCCGCT
>CAZKJZ010000100.1:0-8381 GCA_964553145.1 uncultured Frigidibacter sp.
TCAGCGGCGTCCGCGCCTCGTCGATCAGAATGCTGTCGACCTCGTCCACGATGGCAAAGAAATGCCCGCGTTGGGCCATTTCCTCGATCGAGCCCTTCATATTGTCGCGCAGATAGTCGAACCCCAACTCGTTGTTGGTGGCATAGGTGATGTCGGCGCGGTAAGCCGCGCGCTTTTCTTCGTCGGACTGGAACGGATAGACCACGCCCACCGTCAGACCCAGCGCGCGGTAAACCTTGCCCATCCAGTCGGCATCGCGCTTGGCCAGATAATCGTTCACGGTGACGACATGCACGCCCTTGCCGGTCAGCGCATTCAGGTAGGCGGGGAAGGTCGCGACAAGGGTCTTGCCCTCGCCGGTCCGCATTTCGGAAATATTGCCCTGATGCAGGAAAATCCCGCCCATCAGCTGCACGTCAAAGGCGCGCAGGCCCAGTGCCCGGCGGGCCGCCTCGCGGCAGTTGGCAAAGGCCTCGGGCAGGACCTTGTCCAGGCTTTCACCTGCCGCGACCCGGCCCTTCAGCTCCTCGGTCTTCGCCTTCAGACCCTCATCCGTCAGGGCGTGGAACGTCTCCTCCAGCGCGTTGATCTTTTCGACCAGCGGACGGACGGATTTCACCATGCGATCGTTCGGCGTGCCGAAGACTTTCCGCGCGACTGTAGCTAGACCCAGCATATTCTCTCCGCTCGGGTTGCGATTTCTGCCGCCGATAAAGTCGGCCTTGCCGCGATGCGCAGCCGCGCCTAGATAGGCGCAGGGCGGTCAGGCAGGGCCTCGGAGGGCTTGAGGCGATGTAAGCGGCTGCCCCGCGATAGTCAACGCCGCAAGGGTTTGCGGCACTTCAGGAGCATGTGAGAATGAAGATATCGGCCAAATTCCTGCCGGCCGCCTTGCTGGCGCTGTCCTTTGCGGCGCCCCTGTGGGCCGAGGAGCCGACCGCCGATACCGTGGTGGCCGTGGTCAATGGCGCGGAAATCACCCTGGGCGACATGATCGCCGCGCGCGAGGCGCTGCCCGAGCAATATAAGCAGCTGCCTGATGACGTGCTGTTCAAGGGGGTTCTGGACCAGATCATCCAGCAGGTCGCGCTGACGCAAGAGGCCGGCGATGCCGAAACCCGCCGCGACCGGCTGGTTCTGGCCAATCAGAAACGCAGCTATGTCGCCGCCAAGGTTCTGAACGGCGTGGCCGAGGCCGCCGTGACCGACGATGCGGTCAAAAAGCTTTATGACGAGAAATATGCCAAGGCGACCCCCGCCAAGGAATATGACGCCGCCCATATCCTGGTCGCGACCGAGGAAGAGGCCAAGGCGATCAAGGCCGATCTGGACAAGGGCGGTGATTTTGCCGCCATCGCCAAGGAAAAGTCGACCGATCAGGGGTCGGCGGCCAATGGTGGCAGCCTGGGCTGGTTCGGCGCGGGCATGATGGTCAAGCCGTTCGAGGATGCGGTGATGGCCCTGGAAAAGGGCAAGATCTCGGACCCGGTCAAATCCGACTTCGGCTGGCATGTCATCATGCTCAATGATGTGCGCGACAAGCCGGTTCCGGCGCTGGACGAGGTCAAGGCCGAACTGCAGGGCGATCTGCAGCAAAAGGCGGTCGAGGATAAGGTGACCGCTCTTGTCGCCGCCGCCAAGGTCGAGAAAAAGGCCGATGGCATCGACCCGGCGATCCTGAAGAAAACCGAACTTCTGGACCAGTAAAAGGGGGCGGGCGATGGCAAGGACCGACAAGGATTGGCAGGCCCGGGCTGAAAAGCTGAAGGCCAAGGTGCAAAAGCTGAAGGCCCGTGTTCAGGCTTTGGCCGGGGCAGCGCCCCCGGCCAAGGTCAAGGCGGCAAAGCCGGTGTCGCCTCTTGCCCCCGCCCGCTTTCCCGACCTGCCCGCGATCGCCGGCGCCGAATTCGCGGCGGTCGAGGCCGGGATCAAATACCAGAACCGCAAGGATGTGATGCTGGTTCGCCTGGCCCCCGGCACCGTCATCGCCGGGGCCTTTACCCGATCCTCAACCCGGTCGGCCTGCGTGCGCGACTGCCAGGACAAGCTGGCGGCCAAGGTGCCTGCGGGGGCGGGGGCGGCGATCATCGTCAATTCCGGCAATTCCAACGCCTTCACCGGCAAGGTCGGCGATCAGGCGGTGGCGGTGGTCACCGGCGGTGTCGCCAAGGCGCTGGATATGCCCGCTTTGCGGGTCTTTTCCTCCTCGACCGGGGTGATCGGCGAACCGCTGCCCCATAACAGGATCACCGCGCAGATCCCTGCACTGGTCAACCGGCTGGATGGCGATGCGATCGAAATGGCCGCCCGCGCCATCATGACCACCGACACATTCCCCAAGGGGGCGGCCGCGACGGTGCAGGGCGAAGGCGGGCCGATCCATATTTCCGGCATGGCCAAAGGCTCGGGCATGATCGCGCCGGATATGGCGACAATGCTGGTCTATATCTTTACCGATGCGAAAATCAGCCAGAGCGCCCTGCAAAAGATGGTCACCCGCGCGACCGGGCCCACCTTCAATTCGATCACCGTCGACAGCGACACTTCGACCTCGGACACGCTTCTGGTCGCCGCTACCGGCCAAAGCCCGGCCGCCGAGGTCAAGGGCACGGTCGCCCGCGCGTTCGAGGCGGCGCTGAAGGGTGTGATGATGTCGCTGGCCCATCAGGTGATCCGCGACGGCGAAGGGGCGACCAAATTCGTCGAAGTGCGCGTGACCGGTGCGGCCAGCGAAGCAGACGCCGCCAGAGCCGCCTTCGCCATCGCCAACTCGCCTTTGGTGAAAACCGCCATCGCCGGGCAGGACCCGAACTGGGGCCGCATTGTCGCCGCCATCGGCAAATCGGGGGCCGAGGCCGACCGCGACCGCCTGCGCATCACCTTCGGCGACATTCTGGTGGCCGAAAAAGGCTGGCGTAACCCGAACTACCGGGAAGAGGACGGGGCCGCCTATATGAAACAGGCCGAACTGGTCATCGGCGTCGACATGGGCCTTGGCCGCGCCAGCCGCACGGTCTGGACCTGCGACCTGACCAAC
This sequence comes from uncultured Frigidibacter sp., assembly GCA_964553145.1. GTDB lineage: Bacteria > Pseudomonadota > Alphaproteobacteria > Rhodobacterales > Rhodobacteraceae > TMP-24. The sequence continues at coordinate 3,038 of CAZKJZ010000100.1, forward strand.
CGCTATATCGAGATCAACGCCGACTACCGCTCCTGATCCTTCATCAGTTCATAAATATCCCGGGGGTCCGGGGGCAGCGCCCCCGGCCCTGTCCGCGAAAGGCCCGATGAAAACCCTTCTCGTCTCTGCCGTTGCCATGATCGACGCCGATGGCCGTGTGCTTTTGGCCCAAAGGCCCGAAGGCAAGTCGCTGGCGGGCCTGTGGGAGTTTCCGGGCGGCAAGGTCGAACCGGGCGAGACGCCCGAAGCCTGCCTGATCCGTGAATTGCATGAAGAGCTGGGCATCGACACCTGGGCCAGCTGCCTCGCCCCCCTGACTTTTGCCAGTCACAGCTACCCGGATTTTCACCTGCTGATGCCGCTTTACGCCTGCCGCCGCTGGCAGGGCACCCCGCAACCGCGCGAAGGGCAGCACCTGGCCTGGGTCAAGGCACGGGATCTTAAGGATTATCCGATGCCCCCCGCCGATCTGCCCCTGATCCCGATCCTGCGCGACTGGCTGTAATCGGCCGATCCGGCCCGGCCTGACGGGCCAGTTTTGGCCTATGGATTGTGTCGATCGCGCAACGCCGTCTATTACTTGCCTGTTTAGGCGGCAGTTTGCGCATTTATTGTTTCCAATGTTGCGGAACTGTGCCAGATTCATGACAGGGCCTTAATCGCCGGTTAGCAAGCAGGGTCCACACTCATGGCAGCCCAAACTGGGGAGGACGGGATGCTGCGGACGATTACGTTGGGGAGTTGCGTTCAGGTTCAGGGCACGTTCGAGCGTCAGCTTGAAAACGGCAAAATCCTGGTTCGCGTTGGGGATCGGCTGTTCGAAGGCTATCCGATTGGCAAGAAAGCCGCCTGATCAGGCGGCTTTCTGCTTTCTTCCCGGGCTGGCGGGGCGCCTTTCGGCGCCCTTTTTCATGTCAGCTTGCGTTCGATCTCTTCGCGTTCAAAGATTTCGATGACATCGTTCGGGCGAATGTCGTCATAGGCCTCGAACGCCATGCCGCATTCCTGGCCGGACTGCACTTCCTTGACCTCGTCCTTGAATCTCTTGAGGGTTTTCAGCGTCCCCTCGTGGATCACGACGTTGTCGCGCAACAGGCGCACGCCCGCCGAACGGCGCGCCACACCTTCGGTGACCAGACAGCCCGCCACTTTGCCGACGCCCGAGACCTTGAAGACCTCGAGAATACGGGCATAGCCGATGAAATTCTCGCGCACTTCGGCCTTCAACAGGCCCGAGGCGGCGGCTTTGATGTCATCGACCAGATCATAGATGATCGAGTAATAGCGGATCTCGACACCTTTCTGGTTTGCGGCGGCCCGCGCCGGGGCATTGGCGCGGACGTTAAAGCCGATGACAGGCGCGCCCGAGGCTTCGGCCAGGCCGATATCGGATTCGGTGATGGCGCCAACGCCCGAATGCAGAACGCGCACCCGGACTTCGTCATTGCCGATTTTTTCCATAGCCTGAACAATCGCCTCGGCCGACCCCTGCACGTCGGCCTTCACCACGATCGGCAGTTCCGAGACATTGGCATCGGCCTTGGCCTTGGCCATCAGCTGTTCCAGCGTGGTCGCGGCACCGGCGGCGGCGCGCTTGTCCTTGGCCGCTTTCTCGCGGTAGGTGGCGATTTCGCGGGCCTGGGCCTCGGTCTCGACCACGTTCAGCACATCGCCCGCCTCGGGCGTGCCGTTCAGGCCCAGCACCTCGACCGGAACCGAGGGGCCGGCTTCCTTGACCCGCTCGCCCTTGTCGTTGACCAGTGCGCGGACCTTGCCCCATTGTTCGCCGACGACGAAGATGTCGCCCTGCCGCAGCGTGCCGTTCTGCACCAGAACCGTCGCAACCGGGCCGCGGCCCACATCCAGCTTGGCCTCGATCACGGCACCCAGTGCGGCGCGGTTCGGGTTGGCCTTCAGTTCCAGGATCTCGGCCTGCAGCGCGATCGCTTCCAGCAGGTTGTCCAGCCCCTTGCCGGTCAGGGCCGAGACTTCCACATCCTGCACCTCGCCCGACATGGCTTCGACCACCACCTCGTGCTGCAGAAGGTCGGTGCGGACCTTTTGCGGGTTGGCCGACGGTTTGTCGCACTTGTTGATCGCGACAATCATCGGCACTTTCGCTGCCTTGGCGTGGTTGATCGCCTCGATCGTCTGCGGCATGACCGCATCGTCGGCGGCGACGACCAGGATGACGATATCCGTCACCTGCGCCCCGCGTGCCCGCATCGAGGTAAAGGCGGCGTGGCCCGGTGTGTCCAGGAAGGAAACAAGGCTGCCGTTCGGTGTCCTGACCTGATAGGCGCCGATATGCTGGGTGATGCCCCCGGCTTCGCCCGACACGACATTGGTCTTGCGGATCGCATCCAGAAGCGAGGTCTTGCCATGGTCGACATGGCCCATGATCGTGACGATCGGTGGGCGGGCCAGCAAGGTGTCGGCGCTGTCCTCGACCGTGTCGATGGCCTGTTCCACGTCGGCATCGGTAACGCGCACGGCGCGATGGCCGAATTCCTCGATCACCAGCTCTGCCGTATCGGCGTCGATCGGCTGGTTCATCGTGACCATCATGCCCATTTTCATCAGCGACTTGACCACATCGGCGGCGCGTTCCGCCATCCGGTTGGCCAGTTCGCTGACGACGATCATTTCCGGCAGCTGCACATCGCGCACCTGCTTTTCGGCCTTCTGGCCAAAGCCCAGCGCCTTTTGGCGGGCCTTTTCCTGCTTGCGCTTCATCGCGGCCAGCGACCGCTGGCGGCCGCCCTCGCCGTCCATCGCCTCGGACAGCGACAGTTTGCCGGTGCGGCGCCCCTCGTCGCGGGTCGCCTTGCCGCGGGCGTCCCGATCGCCTGCGCCACCGCCACGGTCGTCACGTTCGCGGTCGGTCTTGCGCGGGCCGACGGTGGCCACGCCCTTGGTCGCGGCGCGCGATGCGGCGGCTTCGGCGGCGGCCGGGTCAGCGGCAGCAGCAGCGGCGGCAGCCGCGGCCGGGCGTGCTGCCGGTTCCGGTTTCTTGGCTGACAGGGGCTTGGTGCCCAAGACGTCCTGACGGCGCACTTCGCGCTGTTCAGCGGCGGCACGGGCCGCCTCGCGGACGCGGCGTTCCTCTTCCTCGGCCTTGGCCTTCAGCGCATCCTGATGGGCGCGCTCTTCGCGCTCTTTGGCCTCGATCTCGGCCCGGCGGCGCTCGCGGTCTTCCTCGCGGGCCTTTTCATCGGCGGCACGGCGGATCGCATCCTCGGCCTCGCGGGCCTTGGCGGCCTGCAGCGCCTTCAGGCGGCGATCCATCTCGGCGTCGGAAATGCCTGCGGGGCGGCGCGACGGGTCGCCGCCACCCAGCGACGGCGCGCCTGCGCCACCCGCTGCGGGCGCGCCCGGCTTGGTCGGCACCACAACCCGCTTCTTCTTCGTCTCGACGATGACAGCCTTCGTCCGGCCATGGCTGAAGCTTTGCTTCACCTGTCCGGGGCGGGCGCCGCCAAGGCCGAGGGGTTTTTTGCCATCCGTATCGCTCATGCCGGTCTCAGTTCTTTCCCGGCGGAGTTCCGCCGTCCGTGTGCCGCAAGCCATTCAGTTTTGCGGCCTCCTCTACAACACGCTTGGCCAAACCGCCAGCGGCAAGCGCCGCATGGATGACGGAATCGCGGCCAAAGGCCTGTCCAAGCTCGTTTGATGTCAGGCAGCCGAACCAGCGGCCCCCTTCGGGTGTCCAGAGTTTTCCCTTGCCGCGGTCCGATCCGTCGGATGCCTGCAACAGAACCTTGGCATGGCCATCGGCCAGCCAGCCTTTGACCTTTTCAAAACCGCAGACCGCTTTCGCCGCCTTCCGGTCCAGCGAGATAAGCTCGATCACCCGTTTTGCAAGGCCCGCCTCGACCAGATCGGCCAGCCCGTCCGGCACCTTGGCCGGGGCCTTGGCGCCACGGGCGAACAGGCCCTTTTGCGCCGCCTTGTCGATGGCGGCGCGGTCGGCGGTGACCCAGACGCCCCGGCCCGGCAGTTTGCCCGCCAGATCGGGGGTCACGATGCCGTCCGGTGACAGGACAAAGCGGATGAGGCCAGCCTTCGGCTGGACCTCGCCCGTCACGACGCAGCGCCGTTCGGGGTCTTCCCGCAAACTGTCCGCGCCACCGCGTGTCATCAGGCGTCTGCTTCCTCGGCTTCGGTTTCGTCCGTGCTTCCGGCCAGTTCGGCCGGATCGACCCAGCCCAGCTGGATGCGCGCGGTCATGACCAGATGCTGGGCTTCCTCCAGCGACATGTCGAACTTTTCAAGGATGCCTTCATCCTTGACCCGTTCGCCATTCACCGTGGTCCAGCCGCCTGCCAGTTCCCAGTCGGCGCAGGTGGCAAAGTCTTCCAGCGTCTTGACGCCGTCCTTGGCCAGCGCCTCGACCATCTGCGGGGTCAGGCCGTCGAAGCCGATCAGGCTGTCTTCGACACCCAGCGCGCGAGCATTGTCCAGTGCTGCCTTGTTCTGCGCCTCGATATAGTCGCGGGCGCGGGCCTGCAGTTCTGCGGCGGTGCTGTCGTCGACGCCTTCGATGGCCAGAAGGTCATCCAGTTCGACATAGGCGACTTCTTCCAGGTTGGTGAAGCCTTCCGAGACCAGAAGCTGGGCAAAGAATTCGTCTAGGTCCAGCGCCTCCATGAACAGCTTGGTGCGTTCGGCGAATTCGGCCTGACGGCGTTCGCTTTCTTCCTGTTCGGTCATGATGTCGATATCAAGGCCGGTCAGCTGGCTGGCCAGACGCACGTTCTGGCCGCGCCGGCCGATGGCCAGCGACAATTGCCCGTCGGGCACCACAACTTCGATCCGGTTGTTTTCCTCGTCGATGACGACCTTGGCCACCTCGGCGGGTTGCAGGGCATTGACGAGGAAAGTCGCCTGATCCTGATTCCAGGGGATGATGTCGATCTTTTCGCCCTGAAGCTCGTTCACCACGGCCTGAACGCGGCTGCCGCGCATGCCGACGCAGGCGCCGACCGGGTCGATCGAATTGTCATAGCTGATCACGCCGATCTTGGCGCGGCTGCCCGGGTCGCGGGCCACGGCCTTGATCTCGATGATGCCGTCATAAATCTCGGGCACTTCCATCTTGAACAGTTCGGCCATGAACTGCGGATCGGTCCGCGACAGGAAGATTTGCGGGCCCCGGGTCTCGCGGCGCACGTCTTTCACATAGGCGCGGATACGGTCGTTCGGGCGATAGCTTTCGCGGCCGATCTTTTCGGTGCGGCGCAGGATCGCCTCGCCCCGGCCGACATCGACGATGATATTGCCATATTCCTCGCGCTTGACGATGCCGTTGATGATCGTGCCCTTGCGGTCCTTGAATTCCTCG
>CAZKJZ010000101.1:0-8205 GCA_964553145.1 uncultured Frigidibacter sp.
TGGACCGGTTTCTGTTGCAGATCGATGTGGCCTATCCCGACCGCGCGACCGAACGCGATATCCTCATGGCCACCACGGGGGCCGAGGTTTCGCATGCGCGCCCGGTCTTTGACGCAGGCGCGCTGGTTGATGCGCAGGATGTGCTGCGGCGGATGCCGGTGGGCGACAGTGTCGTTGACCTGATCCTGTCCCTGGTTCGCGCCTTTCGCCCCGATGCGCCCGAGGCGGGGGCGGGGGTGCGCGAGCTGGTCGCCTGGGGGCCGGGGCCGCGCGCCGCGCAGGCCCTGATGCTGGCGGTCAGGGCGCGCGCACTTCTGTCCGGGCGGCTGGCACCGTCGGCCGAGGATGTGCTGGCGCTGGCCGGGCCGGTCCTCAGCCACCGGATGGCGCTGAGTTTCGCCGCGCGGGCGCGGGGCGAGGCTTTGGCCGGGCTGATCGACGGCGTGGCGCGTGATGTGATGCGCGCTCAGGCGGCCTGAGGATGGCGCTGGCCCCCACCGCTCTGGCGCCAGCCGCCCTGCGGTCCGAGGCCGAGGGGCTAGCGGCGCGGCTGCCGCCGCTGCTTGCCGGGGCGCGGCAGTTGGCGCAGGCGGTGCAGCTGGGTCTGCATGGCCGCAGGCGGGCGGGTGCGGGCGAGGAATTCTGGCAATATCGCCCGGCCCTGCCGGGGGACGAGGCGCGGCGGATCGACTGGCGCCGCTCGGCCCGGCAGGATCAGCCTTATCTGCGCGATCAGGAATGGCAGGCGGCGCAGACGGTGACGATCTGGGCCGACCGGTCGGCGTCGATGTCCTATCGGTCGGCCCCGGCGCTCCCAGCCAAGGCCGACCATGCCCGGCTGCTGGCGCTGGCGCTGACGATGCTGCTGGAGGCGGGGGGCGAAAGGATCGGGCTGGCGGGGCCGGGCGGTCTGCCGCCGCGCGCGGGTCGGGCGCAGGTGATGCGGATTGCCGAGGCGCTGATTGCAGAGGCCGGGGCAGACTATGGCCAGCCCGAGGTCGTGACGGCGCCCCGGCGGGCGCGGGCCGTGTTCCTGTCGGATTTTCTGGGCGATCCGGCGCCGGTCGAGGCGCAGGTGATGGCACTGGCCGGGCAGGGTCTGCGCGGCGCGTTGATGCAGATCACCGACCCGGCCGAGGAAGAGTTTCCCTTTGCCGGCCGGGTGCTCTTTGAAAGCATGGGGGCGGCACTGCGCCATGAAACCCGGCAGGCCGGGGACCTCAGGGCGCGCTATCTGGACCGGCTGGCGGCCCGGCGCGACGGGCTTGCGGCGCTGGCGCGGCGGGCGGGATGGGATTTTGGCCTGCACCGCACCGACCGGCCTGCGGCGGTGGCGCTGCTGTGGCTTTATCAGTCCATCGGGCGGGTGGGCTGATGGGCAGCCTTGGTCTGCCTGCCATCGGTTTCGCGGCGCCCTGGCTTTTGTGGGCGCTGGCGGCGCTGCCGGTCATCTGGCTGTTGCTGCGGGTCATGCCGCCCGCGCCGGTTCTGCGGCGCTTTCCGGGGGTGGCGCTGCTGCTTGGTCTGACCGATCAGGATCAGGCGGCGGCGCGGACGCCGCCCTGGCTTTTGGCACTGAGGGCTTTGGCGCTGGCGGCGGCGATCCTTGGATTTGCCGGGCCGGTGCTGAACCCGTCCGGGGGCGAGGCCACGGGCGGCGGGCCGCAGCTCTTCCTTGTCGATGCCAGTTGGGCCGATGCGCCGGACTGGCCGGGAAAGCGGCGCTGGCTGGCAGGCCAGGTCGCCACGGCAGACCGGCAGGGCCGGCCCGCGGCGCTGGTGGTTCTGACGGCGCCCGTGACCGGTGCGGCGCCGGTCTTTGGGCTTGCCGCTGACCTTGCGCCCCGTGCGGGCGCGCTGGAGCCAGCGGCCTGGGAGCCGCCTTTGGCCGCGATGCAGTCCCTGGCGGCGGCACTGCCGGATGGGGCCTTCGACACGCTCTGGCTGTCAGACGGGGTCGAGCGGGCGGGGCGGGCCGAGCTGGCGGCAGCGCTTGCCGGGCGCGGGCGCCTGACTGTGGCCGAGGGGGCGTTGTCGCCCCTGGCGCTGCGGCCGCCGCGCCTTGCAGAGGGCGGCGCGATTGCCGTGCCGGTCCTGCGGCGCGATGCCGACCCTGCGCAGGCGGTGACCGTTACCGCCATGGGTCTTGACCCGACCGGGATCGAACGGCCGCTGGCCACGGCGACGGCCGATCTGGCCGCGGGGGCGGTGACCGGGCAGGCGCATTTTGATTTGCCGTCCGAATTGCGCAACCGGGTGACCCGGTTCGAACTGGCGGGCGCGCAGCGGACAGCGGGCGGCGTGGCGCTGGCGGGCGATGGCCTGCGGCGGCGCAAGGTGGCGCTGGTCGCCAGCACCAGCCCGGGCGAAGGGTTGGAGATTTTGTCGCCGCTTCTTTACCCCCGTCAGGCGCTGGCGCCGGTCGCGGACGTGATCGAAGGCGGGCTGGCTGACCTGTTGCCTGCAGCGCCCGACATGATCGTGCTGGCCGATGTCGCGCGCCTGCCGCCGGATGATGCGGCGGCACTGGCGGCCTGGGTGGAAAAGGGCGGCCTTCTTCTGCGCTTTGCCGGGCCTCGGCTGGCGGCGGCGGTGGACCCCGCTGCGCCCGACGATCCCTTGCTGCCCGTGCGCCTTCGGCCCGGCAACCGCGCCGTGGGTGGCGCGATGAGCTGGGGGGCGCCGCGCACGCTGGCGCCCTTTGCCAAGGGCTCGCTTTTCGACGGGCTGGCGGTGCCGGACGAGGTGACGGTGACGGCGCAGGTTCTGGCCGACCCGGGTCCCGACCTGTCAGCCCGTACGCTGGCGGCGCTGGCAGATGGCACACCGCTGGTCACCCGCAAGGCGCTGGGCGAGGGGCAGGTGGTGCTGGTCCATGTGACGGCCAATGCCGACTGGTCCAGCCTGCCCTTGTCGGGCCTTTTCCCGGCCATGCTGGACCGGCTGGCCCTGTCGGCGGGCCGTGGCGCCGAGGGGGGGGGCGATGCGGCGGCGGCGCTGGCGGGGGGCGACTGGCTGGCCGACCGGGTGCTGGATGCCTGGGGCCAGCTTGCGCCTGCCGAAGGGGCGGTGCCGCAACCGGCGGCGCGGCTGACGGCCGGCACGGTCGGCCCCGGCCTGCCGCCCGGCCTCTACCGGTCCGGCGACCGGCGGGCGGTTCTGAACGCGATCGGCCCCGACCGGGCACTGACGGCGGCGCGCTGGCCAGCGGGCACCCTTCGTGCGGCGCTGGATGCGCCGCCCGCGCGGCCCTTGAAGGGCGCATTTCTGGCCGCCGCGCTGGCGCTGATGCTGGCCGATATTCTGGCGACGCTGGCCCTTGCCGGGCAGCTGGGGCGGCGCGCGCGCGCCCTGCCGCTGATCCTTTTGACCCTGACACTCCCCGCCCTTGCCCCCGCCCCGGCGCGGGCCGCCGACGCGGACCCTTTGCAGGCCGAGGCGGGCGGCATGGTTCTGGCCCATGTGCTCACCGGCGATGCGACGGTCGACCGGCTGGCCCGCGACGGGCTGAGGGGCCTGTCGTTCACCCTGACCCTGCGCACCTCGGTCGAGCCGGGGGAGCCGGTCGCGGTGAACCTTGACCGCGACGATATCTCATTGTTGCCGTTCCTCTATTGGCCCATCACCGCCGATCAGCCCACCCCTTCGCCCGCTGCCTATCGGCGGCTGGATCATTTCCTGAAGTCGGGCGGGCTGATCCTATTCGACACCCGCGATGCGGCCTTTGGCGGCGGGGCCGCGGGCGCCGAGACGCCCGAGGGGCGGCGGCTGGCGGAACTGGCCGCCCCCCTGGGCCTGCCACCGCTGGAGATCCTGCCCGAGGATCATGTGCTGACCCGGTCCTTTTACCTGCTGCAGGAGTTTCCGGGGCGCGCCGAAGGTCCGGTCTGGGCCGAAGCCGCGCCGCCCGATGCCGAAGAGGCCGAGGGCATGCCCTTTCGCCGCCTGAACGACGGGGTGACACCGGTGGTCATCGGCGGCAATGACTGGGCGGCGGCTTGGGCGATGGACGAGTATGGCCAGCCCCTTTATCCGGTCGGGCGCGGGCTGGCGGGTGACCGCCAGCGCGAGATCGCCTTTCGGTTCGGCGTCAATCTGATCATGCATGTGATGACCGGCAATTATAAATCCGATCAGGTCCATGTGCCGGCACTTCTGGAAAGGCTGGGGCAATGATGGGCGGGGTGGCCAGCCATCTGACCGGGCTGATCTTCCGGCCGCTCTTGCCCTGGCCCGTGCTGGCGGCGCTGGCGGTGGTCACGTTGGCCGGACTGGCGCTGGCGATCCGGCTGCGGATGCGCGGCTGGCCCGGCCGGGCGCTGGCGGCGGTGGTTCTGCTGGCTGCGCTGACCGGCCCGGCGCTGCGTCAGGAACGGCGCGAGGCCCTGTCCGACATCGTGGTCATGCTGACCGATGCCAGCGCCAGCCAGTCGCTGGGCAGCCGCCCCGACCAGACCGCCCGCGCCGCCGCCCATGTCAGCGCCCGGCTGGCCGCCCTGCCGGGCATGGAATTGCGACGGGCCGAGGTGGCCGATGCGGCGGGCGGGGGCGGGACCGAACTGGTCCACGCGCTGGCCCGCGCGCTGGAAGGCGTGCCGCCCGACCGGCTGGCGGGCGTGGTCATCCTGTCGGACGGGCAAGCGCATGACGGGGCGTTGCGCCCCGATCTGCCCGCCCCCACGCATCTTCTTCTCTCTGGTCATGCGGCGGACTGGGACCGACGGCTGACGGTGACCGAGGCCCCGTCCTTTGCCATCATCGGCGAGGAGACGAGCATCGGCCTGCGGATCGAGGATGAGGGCGCCGTGCCGCCCGCGCTGGCGGGCCGTCCGGCGTCTCTGACGGTCACCATCGATGACGGCCCGGCCCGCAGGTTCGACATGCCCGTCGGGCGCGACCTGCGCCTGCCGCTGACGCTGGGCCATGGCGGGCAGAATGTGGTGCAGATCACGGTCGAGGGGGACGCAGGCGAACTGACCGGCCAGAACAACCGCGCAGTCCTGCAGATGAACGGTGTCCGCGACCGGCTGCGCGTCCTTCTGGTCTCGGGCGAGCCCTATGCGGGCGAACGGACCTGGCGCAACCTTCTGAAGTCCGACGCCTCGGTCGATCTGGTGCATTTCACCATCCTGCGCCCGCCGGACAAGGAAGATGGCGTGCCGGTCGATGAACTGTCGCTGATCGCTTTTCCGACGCGGGAACTGTTCGTCGACAAGATCAGCGACTTTGATCTGATCATCTTTGACCGCTATCCTTTGCGCGGCATCCTGCCCGCCGAATATCTGGACAATATCCGCGACTATGTTCTGGGCGGCGGCGCGGTGCTGGTCGCGGCCGGGCCGGACTATGCCTCGGCCGACAGTCTTTTCTATTCCGGCCTTGGCGATGTCCTGCCCGCGGATCCGACCAACCGGGTGATCGATGGCGCCTTTTTGCCAAAGGTCAGCGCCGAAGGGCACCGCCATCCGGTGACGGCAGAGCTGGAGGCCCGGGCCGAAGGCGGCAGCGCCGCCGTGCCCGGCATGCCCGATGCGCCCTGGGGGCGCTGGCTGCGCTATGTCGAGGTCGAAAAGCCGCGCGGTCAGGTGCTGATGACCGGCCCGGACGACAAGCCGCTTTTGGTCCTGAACCGCGAGGGCAAGGGGCGCGTGGCGCTTCTCGCCTCGGATCAGGCCTGGCTCTGGGCGCGGGGCTACGAAGGGGGCGGGCCGCAGCAAGAACTGCTGCGCCGCCTCGCGCACTGGATGATGAAGGAACCGGACCTGGAGGAAGAGGCGTTGCTGGCCGAGGTCACGGGCACACATGTCCGGGTCCAGCGCCGGACGATGGGCGAGGGACCGCGCAGGGTCACGATCACCGGGCCGGACGGGCAGGCGACGGACCTGCCCCTGTCGCAGCAGGCCCCGGGCCGATTGGCTGCCGACTGGCAGGCGCCCGGCCCCGGCCTTTACCGGCTGGCCGACGGCGATCTGACGCGCATCTTTGCCGTGGGCAATGCCAGCCCGCGCGAGTTTGACCGGGTGCTGGCCACCGATACGACCCTTGACCCGCTGATCGTCCCCACCGGCGGCGGGGTGCAACGGATCGAGACGGGCCTGCCGGACATAAGGCTGGTCCGGCCCGGCCGCCCGGCCTTTGGCCGCGGCTGGATCGGCCTGACCCCGCGCGGCGCCTACCGGACGCTTGACCTGACCCAGACACCTCTGATCCCGGCCTGGGCGGCGCTGGCTGCTTGCATGGCCCTGATGCTATGGTCCTGGCTCGCCGAAGGGCGGCGGCGATAGGGTGGGGGCTCTGCCCCCACACCCCCGGATACTTATGGACAGAAAATGTAAACTCCTATTTTCTGTCCTGAAATATCCTCGCCGAAGGCATCCCGAGCGGAGCCGCCGCAGGCGGGCCGCGAGAGGAAAGGAATGGCGACCCGCAGGGGCGCTGCTACCGGGTCTCCATCAGTACCCGGCGCGACTGCGAGGCGAATTCGCGCCGCCAGGTGACAAAGAGGGTGGCGGCGGTGGTGGCGACCAGGCCCCAGGGGCCGAGAAGCCAGCCAAGGGCGCCAAGGGCGAAATAGACCGACCGGAGGCCGCGGTTGAAGCTTTTGGCGGCGCTGATATTGACTTCGGCCGCCTGGGCCGCGCGGCGGGCGGCGGTGGGGTCGGCGGGATCGTTCGGCACGGCGCCCATCAGGATGCCGCAATAGCCGAAAAGCCGGTTGGCCCAGACAAATTTCAAAAGGGCATTGGTCAGGAACAGCACGACAAGCAGCATCTTCACCTGCCAGAGCGCGCGGGGCATGGCGCCAAGGTCAAGCTCGCTCGCCAGCCCCTGCAGCCGTTCCGGGTCGCCCGCCAGCGCCAGTCCGCCGCCGATGGCAATAAGGCAGGTCGAGGCCAGAAAGCTGGTGCCTTGCCTGAGGTCGCCGACGATCGAGGCATCGAAGATCCTTTGTGGACGGGTCACGAACTGGCGCATCCATTCGCGGCGGTAGCCCTTCATCAGGCTGGCCACCGAAGGGCGGCCCGCAGGCGGATGTTCGATCAGCCGCCCGATCCCGGCCCAGGTCAGAAGGAACAGGCCAAGCGCCAGCCAGTCAGGCGTGCCTAGTGCGGCAAGAAGGTCGGTCATCTGCATGGGCGTGATCCTGCCGCGCGCGGGCGGAAATGCCAATCGAAAAGCGGCGTGCAGTTCGGCTGGCCACGGGCCGCAAACAGCCATAATCTTGCCCAAAGCCGTGGCTAGGCAGGGGCGGAAAGGGGTGCCTGATGCGTCTTGCGGTTATTATGCTTATTGCCGGTGGCCTTGCGTCGCTGACCCTGGCCCCCCTGCCTGCGCCCGCCGCCCAGACGGCCGAGGGGGATTCGGGGCTTGAATCGCTGAATACGGCCAACGACACACGGGGCTGGGAAGGGGTGGGCCGCATCGACATCGGCACCCATGCCTTCTGTACGGGGGCGCTGATCGCGCCTGATCTGGTCCTGACGGCGGCGCATTGCCTTTATGACCGCGACAGCAGGCAGCAGGTGGCCGCCAACCAGTTCAAGTTCCGTGCCGGATGGCGCAATGGCGGCGCGACCGCCTATCGCGGGGTCAAGCGGGTCATGGCCCATCCGTCCTATGTCTATGGCGGGCCCGAGGATATCGCGGGCGTGCCCTATGACCTTGCCCTGTTGCAACTGGACCAGCCGATCCGCCTGGCTTCGGTCGCGCCCTTCGACACGGGCGCCGATCCGCAGATGGGCGAAGAGGTCGAGGTTGTATCCTATGCCTTTGACCGGGCGGAGGCGCCATCCTTGCAGGAAAGCTGCCATGTGATCGGCCCGCAGCCCGGCATGGTGGTCTTTTCCTGTTCGGTCGATTTCGGATCGTCGGGCGCGCCGATCTTCCGGATAGAAAACGGCGTGCCGAAGATCGTTGCCGTCGTGTCGGCCAAGGCCGAGCTGGACGGCGGCACCGTGTCGATCGCCGCGCAGATGGCCGATCCCCTGTCGGAATTGCGGGCGGCCTTCGACCAGCCCTCGGGCCCGGTCGGGCCGGTGGGTGTGACGGCGGGCGGGCACCTGCCGCAGATCGCCGCCCCGTCGGGGCAAGCGGCGGGGGCGGTCACCGGCGGAGCCAAGTTCCTGAAACCCTGAAAGGGTGCTGGTCCCTAGCTGGACAGGGCCGCCTGCTCGATCCGCACCTCGGCCTGCCAGTTGCCTGCGG
>CAZKJZ010000102.1:0-8193 GCA_964553145.1 uncultured Frigidibacter sp.
GTTGGAAACGCAGGGAAAACCGGCGCGCGGCGCCCCCCTCCCCTGCCCTCCCCACAAGGGGGAGGGAGTGCCCGGTCCTGCATCGTGGGTCCATATGCGGGTAGCCTCCCCTTCGTGCGGAGGGATGGGGTGGCGGGCGTCCCACCCGCGCCAAGTCGCTGCAGAGGGCAGTGGCCCCAAAACTCGGCGGATCGGCAAGGGTCGCCGCGCCGACCTGCGGATCACCCCTTCGGTCGCCGCCGCTTTGCCAGCCCCAGCGCCACCAGCGCGCCGGGCAACAGCATCAGGCCGGGCGGCAGCGGCACGGGCGGGATCGGCGGCGGCACCTGCCGGATTTCGGGTGCGGGCGGGGCCGGGGGCATTGGTCCGCCGGTGCCTGGCGGGGGGCCGGGCGGCTGCGCCGGGGGGACGGGTGTCGTGGGGGGCTGTGGCGGCGTGGGTCCGCCGCCCTGCGGGGGCTGGGGGATGGGCGGGGTCGGGGGCGGACTGCCGGTCCCGGCGCCGCCCCCTCCTCCCCCACCGCCCCCCAGCATGGACAGCATGGTCTGACCGCCGACCGGACCGCTGCCCGCCCCGCCCGGACCCGCAGGCGCCAAGGTCAGGGGGCCGGGCTGCAGCGGCGTCTGCCACTGGGACAGGGCCGGACCCGCAGCGGGCGGTTGCGGCGGTTCCATGGCCGGCAGCAGGCCGTTGGCGATGGTCAGCGGCATCAGCCACAGGCCCGGCAGGGCGATCGGCGCGGTCAGCGGCCCCTGCGCAAGGCCGATCATCACCAGCATCCCGTCGGCCTGCGGCCTTGGCGCGCAAGGGCTGCAGACGGGGGCAAGACCGTCCGGCAACAGGGTACGGGCCGGGGCGGCGGCGGCAAGCGCAAGGGAAAGAGCGAGTCCCGAAAGAAACAGGGCGGCCATGCGGCGCATGATGGTGACCAAGGGGTTTATTCAAATCCAGGGTCATTTGCGCATGAAACCGGCCTGTCTCCAAACCCGGCCGGGCCAGCAGGGCGGATTGCGGTCATTCTGCCGACAATGGCCGGTCCGCGCCGGAATTGACGCCCGTCAGGCGGCAGGCCGACCCCCAAGCCAGGGTCCGCGCCAGAAGCGGGTCATCAACAGGATACCCGCCGTGGCCAGCCCCGCAACCAGCCCCAGCCACAGGCCGGGCGCGCCAAACCCGGCGTAAAAGGCCAGAAAGTAGCTGGTGGGAATGCCGATGCACCAATAGCTGGGGATCGCGATCCACATCGGCCGACCGGTATCCTGCACCCCGCGCAACAGCCCAAGGCCGATGACCTGCATCGCATCGAAAAGCTGAAAGAGCGCCGCGACCGAGAGGAGCCCGGCCCCGACCTTCAGAATGCGGGCGGCATCTGCCTTGGCCGGGTCGATGAACAGGCCGACCAGCACCTCGGGCAGCGTCAGGAACAGGGTGACGACGGCCAGTCCCGCCGTCAGCGACAGAAGGACGGCGGCCATGGCGGTGGCGCGCATGGCGGGCAGGTCGCCCTCGCCCCAGGTGCGGCCGATGCGGACGGTGACGGCGTTCGACAGGCCCAGATGCAGCATGAAGGCCAGGGCCGCGATCTCGATCGCAATACCGTGGGCGGCCAGTTCGACCGTGCCGATCCAGCCCATCATGATCCCCGCCGCGACGAAAAGCCCGCTTTCGGCCAGTCCGGTCACGCCGATGGGCGCCCCCTGCCGGGCCAGCGCGCCAAAGGCCGCCCAGTCGGGCCGCCAAAAGCGCCGGAACAGGTGAAAGCGGCGGCTGTGACGGCTGAGCGCGGCATAGAGGGCCAGAATCAGGAAGCTGACGCTTTGGGTGGTGACCGAGGCAATGGCGGCGCCCCTGACCCCCAGCTCTGGCAGACCGCCCAGACCAAAGACCAGCGGCCAGGCCAGCCCCAGATTGACGAGAATGCCGGCAAGCGTGACCCACAGGACGACTTGCGCCCGTTCCAGGGCCGCCAGATAGCTTTTCAGCACCATGACCAGCAGGGCGGGCGCCAGGCCAAGGCCGCCGATGCGCAGAAAATCCTGCGCCTTTTGCGACACGTCAGGCGCCTCGTGCAGGGCCAACAGGATCGGGCGCGAGAACCAGAAGACAGGCAGCACCGCCAGGCTGTAGATCAGCGACAGCCACAGGCCCATGCGCGCATCGCGCCGGACCTGCGCCTCGTCACCGCGGCCCAGGGCGCTGGCCACCATGCCCATCACGGCCAGACCGAACCCGGACCCAAGAATGAACAGGACAAAGAAGAACGAGGTGGCCAGCACCACAGCCGCCAGCGGCACGGTCCCATAGCGGCCCATCAGGATCGTGTCGGTGACATGCAGCGCAATCTGCGCCAGATGGCTGCCGATCAGCGGCAGTCCAAGGGCCAGCAACTGGCGGGCCTGAGGGGCAAGGGGGGCGGAACCGTTCATCCGCGAGCCTTATCTTTGGCCCGGGGAAAGGTCCAGCCGGGCTTTCCCCGGGTGTCGTCGTTGCGGGCCATAGCTCGCCGGCAGCCAAAGCCCGGGGCACGTGACCCGGGCGCCGCGACCCGCCCGCGAAGACCTGTCCACGCCCAATCGCCCGGGTTTGCGGATGACCCCTTGGCCTGCGGCTTGCGCCTACGGCCAGCGGACCGGCGAACAGTCCACTGAACTGTTCGCTTGTCGGTCCGGAAAGACCCGCGCTTTGCGACACGCTCCGGCAAGCCTCAAAAACCGGCCACCGTCAGCGGGCGGCACTGTTCTGACGCCTCGGCCTCGCGCCAGAGCTTGATCAGGGCATGGCGGCGGCTGGGGTATCGGTCGGGCAGGACGGTCAGCGACAGGATACGGTCGGTGCGAAAATGGCGGATGTCGCCGCGCAACTCGCACCAGGCCGACAAAAGCCGCCCGCCGTCGAAATAGCTGACCAGAATGGGCCAGAGGGTCCGTTCCGTCTTTGCCCCCGTCCCGTCGGCATAAAGGATGCGCAGCTTGCGTTCGCGGTGGATGGCTTGCCGGACGGCGGCCATGTCGATCCGGTCCGGCGGCAGGTCGCCCCCGGGGCCGACCAGCAGGGTCTTGGCCGCGATCCGGTCCGAAAGGTCGGCGGGCAGGACGGCGGTCAGCCGCGCCATGGCCTTTTGCGCCGCCTCGCCCAGAGGCTGGTCGGCGCGCCCCGCGACCCATCGCGCCCCCAGGATCAGCGCATCCACTTCCTCGGCGGTGAACATCACCGGCGGCAGTAGGAAGCCCGCCCGCAGCACATAGCCCAGACCCGGTTCGCCCTGCACATCCGCGCCCAGTGCGCGCAGCGAGGCGATGTCGCGGTAAAGCGTGCGGATCGACACGCCGATCACTCGGGCCAGATCGGGGCCGGGCACCGGGCAGCGGCGGCGCCGGAATTCCTCGATCAGCAGGATCAGCCGTTCGGCGCGTGACATGGCATCCTCTGCCGCTTGCATGGCGCAAGGATACCGGCGCGGACGCCGGTATCCCAGCCGAAAGATCAGTTCTGCTGCAGAAGCTGGTCGCCGAACGGATCGTCGATCAGCATCAGCCAGTGACCGTCGGCCTGTTGGCGCAAGACCACCACCGACAACCCGCCTTGTGTAATCGGCGTGCCATCAGGGGCCTTGCCCGTCATAGTCCAGCGGCTGAGATGCAGGGCAATGTCGCCCGCCTGATAGCTTTCCTGCCCGGTGAAGGTCAGTTTGGGGTCGATGGCCAGAAACTGCTCGAACGCCGCGCGGATCGCGGGGGTTCCGGTGACGGCCATGCCCGGCTGGCCAACCATGGTCGCGCCGGGGTCGTAGGTGGCCAGAATGGCCTCCATGTCGCGCGCAGATACGGCGGCGCTGTTCTGGTCGATGGCGGATTGGATGGCGGTCGGGTCCATGGTCTGGCTCTCTTGTGACTGGGCGAAAAGGGGAGGGGTGCAGAAAAGCGTAAGGGAAAGGCACAGCAGGCTGCGCAGAGGGATGGCTGTCATGGCGGCTCCTTTGGTTGCAGGGGCAACGTAGGGCAGGGGACTGTCAGAAAATGGCAGTGGTGTGGGGGCATCACCCCCGGCTGCGGGTCGCCAGCGCCATGCCTGCCATGATCAGCGCCACGCCGGTCAGGCGCGGGGCCAGTCCGTGCGGCCCCAGCGCTGCCAGATCCAGCGCCACGCCCGACACCATTTGCCCGGCAATGACCAGCATGGCGGTTTGCGCGGCACCGATGCGGGCCACCAGCCAGCTGCCCAGTGCCACAAAGATCACGCCGACCGTGCCGCCCGCCCAGGCGGTCACCGGTGCGGCGGGCCAGCCCTGCGGCAACAGTCCGCCGCGCAGAAGGGCGATCAGCGACAGGAACAGGAACCCGACCAGATGGTTCCAGAAGGACGCCCCCAGCGCCGATGTGGCCAGCGACAGCCGGCCGTTGATCTGACGGCTGACCCCCACCAGCGCCCCGGCCAGCGTCGCCCCCAATATCGGCCCCAACATCAGCGGGCCCCCGCAAAGATGATCAGGAAACTGCCCGCCAGGATCAACCCGAAGGCGCCCATACCCGCCCTGCTGACCGGACGCCGGGGCAGGCCGAACCAGCCGAACCGGTCGGCACCCAGGCTGAACAAGGATTGCCCGACCAGACCCAGCGCCAGCGTGCCCGACAGCGCCAGGGGGCCATTCACGGTGGCCGAAGTCAGCACCACCGTCACCGCCCCCGACAGGCCGCCCAGAAAGCTCCAGCCCGGGGCCGGGCCCAAAAGGCGCTGCGGGCGGTGGCGAAGGGCAAAGAGGCCAAGAAAGACCAGCGCCGCCAGCGTGCCGGTGCCATGCGCCATCCACGAGGCGAAAAGCGGCGTGCCCGCCCGCGCAAACTGGCCGTTGAACAGAACCATCAAGGTCAGCAGCCCGCCCGAGGCAAAGGCCAAAAGAAACGGCAGCGGGCGCCCCGCCAGACGGCCTGCCAGACGGCCCATCAGACGGCCCGGTCCAGCTTGGTCGACAGATGGATCAGGCTTTCGGAGGATTTGACCCCGGTAATCTCGCCGATCTGGTCCAGGATCGTGTCCAGAACGCTGGTCGAAGGGGCGGCGACCTGCAGCAAAAGATCGACGCGGCCCGAGGTTGTGTGCAGGCGCTCGACCTCGGGGATCGACTTCAGGCGGGTCAGAATTCCGGCCTGCGCGCGCGGCTCGACCTGCAACAGGACGGTCGCACGGATGCGGCCTTCCCGCGCCGCCTCGCCCAGCTTGACGGTGTAACCGGCGATCACGCCGCTGGTCTCCAGCCGCTCCAGCCGCGCCTGAATGGTCGACCGCGCGACCTTCAGTCGCCGGGCCAGGGTGGCCACGGAAATCCGCGCGTCGGCCCCCAGAAGGGCCAGAATGGAACGGTCAAGGTCATCCATGAGCAACACCTATCAGTTTGACACATGTTTCGTCAATGTGACGACGGTACGATACATTTATACACTTTTGCTCGGTGAAAATGTGCCCCATATCGCGCAAACTTCGTTTCAGGTGAAAGGGCGCCTTGCGCACCTGGCCTGGTTGGACAGAACGCGTAAGCGTCTTCTAACCCGTAAAGCCGGGGAAAAAGGTGGCTGCGCCTTGTTGGCAAAGGGCACGCCGATGGGGCTTTCGAAAACGATATGGGCTCAACCCGCTGAATTTCTGCGCAATCAGCAGCCGGACAATCCGGTGATGTTCTTTGCGCCGACCGTGCTGCAGGCCACGGCCAAGCGCTTTTTGCAGGGCTTTCCCGGCATGGTCACCTATGCCGTCAAGTCCAACCCGGACGAGATGGTGATCCAGAATCTGGCCGCCGCCGGAATCAGGGGGTTCGACGTGGCCTCGCCTGCCGAAATCGCGCTGATCAAGCGGCTCGCGCCGGGTGCTGCGCTGCATTACAACAACCCGGTCCGCGCGCGGCACGAGATTGCCTTTGCCGTCGAACAGGGCGTTCATTCCTATTCGGTCGACAGCCGGTCGGAACTGGAGAAGCTGATCGCGATGGTCCCCGCCAACGGGACCGAGATCACCGTGCGCTTCAAGCTGCCGGTCGCGGGTGCCGCCTATAATTTCGGCGCCAAGTTCGGCGCGACGGTCGATCTGGCCGCCGACCTGCTGAAGCGGGTGGACGAGGCCGGGTTCATTCCGTCGCTGACCTTCCATCCGGGCACGCAATGCACCGATCCGATGACGTGGGACGCTTACTTGCGCGCTGCGGCCGAGATTTGCCGCATGGCCGGTGTCCGGGCGCGGCGGCTGAACACCGGGGGCGGCTTCCCCTCGCACCGCACGCCGGGCGAACTGCCAGAGCTGGAGGCGATCTTTACCCTGATCGACCGCGTCGCGACCGAGGTCTTCGGCGACGCCCGCCCGGCGCTGGTCTGTGAACCGGGCCGCGGGCTGGTGGCCGAATGCATGGCCAGTGCCGCGCGGGTCAAGGCGGTGCGCGACGGCCAGCATGTGTTCCTGAACGACGGCACCTATGGCTGCATGGACGAACTGCCGCTGACCGGCATGATCAACCGCATCTCGGTCCTGACGCCCGACGGCGTCAAGCGGCAGGGCGCGGCCGAGGAGCGGGTGGTCTTTGGCCCGACCTGCGATTCGGTCGACCGCCTGCCGGGCGAGGTGGCTTTGGCCGCCGATATCCAGGAAGGCGATTATGTGGTGATCGAGGGGATGGGCGCCTATTCGACGGCAACCAACACGCCCTTCAACGGCTTTGGCGCCGTGCAGATCGCCACGGTGATGAGCCTGACGGTCTAAGCGCGCAACAGGCGCCGATTTCCTGAAACGACCCGCTCGGCAAACCGGGCGGGCATGGTATGGTCGCCCCGACAGGGTGGTTCAGAACTGGGTTCAGGGTGCGGCTTCTACCGGATTTTTTGCAGCGCTGGTTTGGCCTTGGCACCCGCGCGCGGGTGGAAACCACGCCGCCGCCGCCGCCCCTGCCGGGGCAAAAAGTCCGGCCCGCGATTGATCATGTGATCCTGTTGGACGGGACCATGGGCGCCCTGTCGCCGGGGCAGGAAACCAATATCGGCCGCATCTATCGGCTGCTCCGGGCGGCGGCCCCGGGGCGGCACCTGTCGCTTTACTATGACGCCGGGGTGCAGTGGCGGGGCTGGGCGGATACGGCCAATGTCGCCATGGGGCGCGGCATAAACCGCCAGATCCGCCGCGCCTATGGCTGGCTCGCCTCGCATTACCGGCCCGGCGACCGGATCTTCCTTATGGGCTATTCCCGGGGTGCCTTTGCCGTGCGCTCGCTGGCCGGCATCATCGATCAGGTCGGTCTGCTGACCCGGCAGGCCGCGACCGAACGCAATGTGCTGATGGCCTACCGCTATTACCGCATCACCGACCGGACCGAGGCGCGGGCGCGGTTCGTCGCAACCACCTGTCACCCGCAGGTCCAGATCCAGATGATCGGCGTTTTTGACACGGTCAAGGCGCTGGGGGTGCGGCTGCCGTTCCTGTGGATGTGGACCGAACCGCAGCACGAGTTTCACAACCATGCCCTGTCGGCGATTGTCCGCTATGGCTATCACGCGCTGGCCATGGACGAGACGCGCGCGGCCTTTCAGCCGGTTCTGTGGGACACGAAGGGCGGCGGCTGGCACGGGCGGGTCGAACAGGTCTGGTTCCGGGGCGCCCATGGCGATATCGGCGGCCAGCTGGGCGGGTTCGAAGCGGCGCGCCCCCTGTCCAACATTCCGCTGGTCTGGATGCTGGACCATATCGAAGGGCAGGGCCTGCCCCTGCCTGCGGGCTGGCGGGCCGCCATCCCGACCGACCCCAATGCCCCCAGCGTCGGCACGGCAAGAAGCTGGGGCAAGGCCTTCCTTCTGCGCGCCCGGCGCGAGGTCGGGCGCGACCCGTCCGAACGGATCGACCAGAGCGCCCGCCAGACCCGCCGCGCCCGCTATTGGCTGAAACGGGTGCCGGGGCTGGGGCGGAACGGGGGGTAAGGGGGGTAAGATCGAGCCTGACAGCCCCCGCCCCCGCCAAAGCCCGGGGCACGCGACCCGGGCGCCGCGACCGGCATGTGAAAAACCGTCCACGTGGCGATAGCCGCGTGGACAGCCCCTCCCCGCCGCGCCACGGGCGCGGCGTTCTTCGGGGAAACGTGCCACTGGCACGTTTCTTCCCCCTCATCACCCCTCCGGGCGGCGGGGGCATTCGCCCCCACCAGGGCAGGGGCTGCCCACGCCCAAT
>CAZKJZ010000103.1:0-8185 GCA_964553145.1 uncultured Frigidibacter sp.
TCCGCCTCAACCCATCCGACCCGGTTCGGCCCGAGGTTCACCCGCTTGGGGAATGCTCCGGCTTTCTCTAGCCTCGCGACATGTTGCGGCGAGTACAGGACCAACTCTTTGAGCTGGCGCTTCGACAATATCCTCATCACGATCTCTCCATGGCTGAAGAGCATCGCGATGCCCAAGGTTACGACTATACCCGGGTAGATAGAAAACTATCAGAAGTTGCACAGATTGGCGATGAAGAGTTCGTAGGCGGCAGCTGCTTTGCGCATCTCGGCCAGGAAGTTATGCCGGATATAGATGGCTGCCACACCAGACACGGTCCCCGATGTGTGGTTCAGCATCGCCTCGACCACATGGATTGGCGTCCCCAGTCGAGCGTGTAGGGTGGCAAACGTTCTGCGTAAATCGTGGATCGTCCAATGCGGAAACGGATGCGCTTTGTCGAACCGCGCCTTGGACTTGCTGAAACCTTGGAATGGGGGCTTGTCCTCATGTGGCAGGTAGCGGGCGGTCAGCAGGTTGAATGCTATGGTATGTTCCTTGCCGTTTTTCGCCACGGCTGACGGAATGGTCAGCGTATCACCCTTCAGCCAAGCCTGCCGGATTGTTGCCACTTCGGTCTTCCGCTGGCCGGTAAGGATGCAAAGCTTCAGAAAGTCCGAAAACCGACCATCTTCGTAATGCATGATGGTCGCGATTTCTTCGTCCGTAAGAACACGGGCGCGTTTGCCGTACACGACGGGGATATGCAGGAACGGGTTCTTATCGAGCAGCTCGTTTTTGATGCACCAGTTCGCAAAAACCTTCCACGCATTGATCGCATGGGGTTCGTTAAGCTTCACGCTGGTCTTCTTTAGCGCCCGGAGTTTGATGTTGGGTGCCGTGCGGAAGTGCCGTTCGTACTCCCGGTAAGTATTGTGGCGCAACCGTTTCTGACATTCATCAAGGTAGCTCTTGATCGCGGTTTGCAAGTTGACTGGCCCGTTCCGCTCCGGCTCTTCGGCCAACATGCGCTTCGCGGCCTTGCGCGCATCCGCCAGACTCATGTCAGGGTACTTGCCGATGGTGCGGAGCTTTCGGCTGGGGCCGTGGATCACGATGAAAGTCTTTGTCAGCGCCCCGACCGTCAGGCCAAAGGCGGGTAAATGTTCATCGAAATACCGCATCTGACCCTTCTCGGGGTGCGCAAGCTTTCGCAGGGAGAGGTCGGTGAAGGCGATCCGCATTTCTAGTCACTTTTTAGTCACTATTTTCGCATGCGCTTGGGGGCTTTCGTATGGTTTACTATGAGTAGGTTGTTTCAAAAAGTCTAGCAAAATCAATGAAATTTGTGTGGCTGTGAGCGACCCTGAGACCCAGACCTGCCGCTTAGGAGGCGGCCGCTCTATCCCCTGAGCTACGGGGCCTTATTGGCCTGGTGGCGCATGGATAGGCCGGGGCCGGACCGAATGCAAGGGAAGCGGCGAAGGGCCGCCGGATCGCAGGAACGCCCCTCAGATCTTCATCTTCTTGAAGATCGGCTCGGGGATATGGCGGATGATCAGCATGATATAGCGCCAGAAAAACGGCGTGTAGATCACGTTGCGCCGCTTGGTCACGGCGCGCCAGATGTCCTCGGCCACCGCTTCCGGCTTGGCCACCAGAAACATGCCGGGCACGGCCCAGGTCATGCCGGTGTCGACAAAGCCGGGCTTCACCGTCACCACATGGCCACCGGCGCGGGTCAGGCGGTTGCGCAGGCCCGAGAGATAGGTGTGAAAGCCCGCCTTGGCGGCGCCATAGACGTAATTGCCGATCCGCCCCCGGTCGCCCGCCACCGACCCGACGCCGACCACGGTGCCGCCGCCCCGCGCCTCGATCTCGGGCGCCAGCATCTGCAGGAACCGGGCGGGGCCGGTGAAACTGTCGGTGACCGTGCCGTCGATCAGGCCGGGATCGGCGTCGATATCGGCCTGGGGCGGCATCGAGCCGACAAAGACCGCGGCACTCAGCGGGCCCGGCTCGGCCCGCATCCGGTCGATCAGGGCGGCAAACCCCTCGGGGCGTCGGGCATCGAACGCCACCGCTTCGGCCAGGGGCGCGCCGCGCAGGCGGCAATCCTGGGCCAGAACCGCCAGATCGTCCATATCGCGACCCGCAAGCAGCAGGCCCGCGCCCTCGGCCGCCAGCCGCCGGGCAAAGGCCCGCGCCATCGACGATGTGGCGCCAAGAATGATCCAGGTTCCCGTCATGCCTTGTCCCTCAGCCGCAACCGCCGCACCATATCCGTCATCAGCCGCCCCTCGGGGTCTGCCTTGGCAACCTGTTTCTGCCAGTCGGGCAGGTCGGGATACATGGCCGCCATGCCGCCCGGGCTGGCCAGGCTGTCCTTGGCGAAGTAAAGCCTGCCGCCCGCCGCCAGCACCATCACCTCCAGCCGCCGGATCAGGTCGGGGGCCGCATCGCGGTTCGGAAAATCGACGGCCAGCGTATAGCCCTCCATCGGGAACGACAGATAGCCCGCCCGCCCCGGCCCCATCCGCTTCAGGACCGCCAAAGGTGACGCAAGGCCCGACACGGCGATCGCCTCCATCATCCCACGCAGCGCCGGGGCCGCCCCCAGCGGCACGACGCACTGGAACTGGTGAAAGCCGCGCTTGCCGTAAAGCCGGTTCCAGTCGTGGATCTTGTCCAGGGGAAAGAAGAAATCGCCGATGGGCTTGACGACCGTCCGGCCGCTGGCCGGAACGCGGCCGTAATAAAGGCGGTTGAAGGCGCGCACGACAGGCGCCGACAGGGCAAAGCCGGGCGCATTGAACGGCACCTTGCGGTGTTTCACCCGTTTCGGCACCAGTCCGGCGCCGGTTTCGCCTTCCTCCAGAATGCCGCGACCAAGGGCTGTGCCGGTGGCGGTGGCGTCGACCCAGCCGACCGTATAGCTGGCGGTCGAGCCGTCAAGAAGCGCGATATGCTCGTCCCAGCCCGCCGCCCGGCGTTCGGTGACGACCATCACATCGCCCTTGCAGGCCATCAGCTGCAGCCTGGCCGACAGGATCACCCCGGTCTGGCCCAGCCCGCCCGCCGTCGCGCGGAAAAGATCAGGGGTCTTGACCGGGTCTATGTCACGGATGCCCTTGGCCGTGCGCAGGCGCAAGGACAGGACATGCTGGCAGAAAGAGCCCGCATGATGGTGGTTCTTGCCATGGACATCCTGGGCAATGCAGCCGCCCACAGTGGCAAAACCGGTGCCCGGCATCACCGGCGGCAGCCAGCCCTGCGGGGCAAAGATCGCCGCAATCTCGCCGATCCGCGCGCCCGCTTCGACCTCCAGCACCCCGGTTGCCGGGTCGAACCCCAGCATCCGGTCCAGCCGCGTCATGTCGATGGCCCGCCCGCCATGGTTCAACGCAGCATCGCCATAGGACCGCAGGTTGCCGATCGCCGGGCACAGGCCCTGATCCAGGATCGCCTCCAGCGCCCCGGCGCGTTCAGGCCGCGCCATCTCGCCCGTCGCCGTCAAGGCCCGGCCCCAGCCGGAATAAAGGGTGGATTTCCAGCTCATTCCCGTTCTTTCAGTGTCAGGTCTTTCTGTGACAGGCGCTCGGCCAGGGGAAAGGCCGCGGCCCCCAGCAGGACAGCAAACCACAGGGTGGTAAAGCGGATGATGACCGTCGCCGGAACCGACGTGTCCAGCCCGATCCCTTCCAGCGACAGAAGAGCGACCATCGCCGCCTCGGCCCCGCCGATACCGCCCGGCGCCCCGGTCAGCCCCCCGGCAAGCGAGGCAAAGATGAAGATCGCCAGCGCGCGAGGATAGGAAAGGTCGGCCCCGAACCAGCCCAGAAGCAGGTGAAAGGCATAGCCTTCCGCCGCCCAGCCGATCAGGCCCAGGATCAGGGCGGGCACCAGAACGCCGCCCCGCGCCACGCGGTCCAGCGACAAAGCCGCCCGGCGCAGGCGCGCGAACAGGCGCGGCAGCCGCCGTCCGGCCAGAAGGTGGCCGATGCCGGTCAGGCGGGCCAGAAGCGTGGGATGGGTCGCGACAAAGGCGGCCGCCAGCGCCAGCGCCGCCACCAGAAACCCGCCACGGATCGCGGTTGAAAAGGCCAGGCACCCGGCCAGGAGCACCGCCAGCGCCGCCAGATCCAGCGCCCGGTCGGCCAGCGCCGCCGGGGCGGCCCGTTCCAGCGGCAGGCCCGAGGCGCGCGACAGCCAGCGCACCCGCACCAGTTCGCCGATCTTGCCGGGGGTCACGCTCATGGCAAAGCCGCCGATATACTGAAGAAGATTGGTGGCAAGACCGGTTCCCGCGCCCAGACTGCGGGCAAAAAGGTGCCAGCGCGCGCCGCGCAGGCCGTAATTGACCAGCGACAGGGCCAGCAACGCGGCAATTTCGGTCAGGGTCAGCAGCGCCAGCCGCGCCCTGATATCCGCCCAGTCGGTGGTTCGGGCCAACCCGGCCAGTCCCAGCGCAGAGATCGCCAGAAAGGCACCAAGCACCAGCCTGTCCCTGTGGGTCCGGAGGAAGGAATATGTGGGGTCCACGCTCATCATTGCCAAGGCAACTAGAGACAGATTTGGGCAGCTTTATGGAGTTGTTTCGGAATTTCCGACAATCGCTGCCCAAATTCGCCCCGGGCAGGCCCGGGCCGACCGGCGGGGGAGGCGCTGCCTCCCCCGCACCCCCTCCGGGATATTTGAAGACAGAAAATGGATCAGACGATCCTGGCCTCGGTCGCGGCGCGCAGCTCTGCTTCGGTCACGCCATCGGCCAGTTCGACGATCTTCAAGCCGCCCGGCACCACATCCATGACCCCAAGGTTGCTGATGATCCGGTTGACGACGCCCTTGCCGGTCAAAGGCAGGGTGCATTCCTTCAGCACCTTGGAGTCGCCATGCTTGGACGTATGGTCCATGACCACGACGACGCGGCCGACACCCGCCACCAGATCCATGGCGCCGCCCATGCCCTTGACCAGCTTGCCGGGGATCATCCAGTTGGCCAGATCGCCGTTTTCAGAGACTTCCATCGCGCCGAGGATCGCCATGGCGATCTTGCCGCCGCGGATCATGGCAAAGCTGGTCGCGCTGTCGAAATAGGCGGTCTGCGGCAGTTCGGTGATGGTCTGCTTGCCGGCATTGATCAGGTCGGCATCCTCTTCGCCCTCGAAAGGAAAGGGGCCCATGCCCAGCATGCCGTTTTCCGACTGCAGCGTCACCTCGACCCCCTTGGGGATATAGTTGGCGACCAGGGTCGGAATGCCGATCCCCAGGTTCACATACCAGCCGTCCTGCAGTTCCTGCGCGGCACGCGCCGCCATCTGATTGCGGTCCCAGGGCATCACACGGCCTCCTTCTTGCGGGTGGTGCGCTGTTCGATGCGCTTTTCATGGGCGCCTTCAACGATCCGGTGCACATAGATGCCCGGCAGGTGGATCGCATCGGGGTCCAAAGACCCCAGGGGCACGATCTCCTCGACCTCGGCCACACAGACCTTTCCGCAGGTGGCGGCGGGCACGTTGAAGTTGCGCGCGGTCTTGCGGAAGACCAGATTGCCCGACGGGTCCGCCTTCCACGCCTTGACGATGGCGATGTCGGCAACGATGCCGCGCTCCAGCACATAATCCTTGCCGTCGAATGTCTGGACCTGTTTACCTTCGGCAATCACGGTGCCGACGCCGGTGCGGGTGAAGAAGCCGGCAATCCCCGCGCCCCCGGCCCGCATCCGTTCGGCCAGCGTGCCTTGCGGGTTAAACTCCAGCTCCAGCTCGCCCGACAGATACTGGCGCATGAATTCGGCATTCTCGCCCACATAGGACGAGATCATCTTTTTCACCTGCCGGGTCTGCAACAATTGGCCCAGACCGAAATCGTCAACACCCGCATTGTTGGACGCCACGGTCAGACCCGTGGTGCCCGCCGCCCGGATGGCGGCGATCAAAAGTTCGGGGATGCCGCACAGGCCAAACCCCCCGGCGGCAATGAACATGCCGTCGAACAAAAGGCCGTCAAGCGCTGCGGCCGCATCCGGATAGATCTTCTTCACCGGTTCCTCCCCCTGGACCCTGCCCGACCGGGTCACTTCGGCGGGTAAGGTGACGGATTGCAGGGCGGCCCACTATCCGTAAGAATACGTAGGAAGATACGTATATGGGGCGGCAACATGCGGCAGGGACAGGCGCGCGATTATGAACGGCTGGCTTTCCTGCATGCGCCGGACGCGACGCTGATCCTGGCTGACCGGGTGATCCTGCGCGCAAGCCTTCGGGTCGAGGAGGTCTTCGGCTGGACCCCCGCCGAGCTCGAGGGCCAGTCGATCCGGCGGCTTTACCCCGGCCAAAGCGACTATGAGGTGATCGGCGCGCGGGCACACCGGGCGCTGCGCGACCAGCCAGTCTATCACGACGAACGGTTCATGCGGCGCAAGGACGGGCAGGTCGTCTGGATGGAAGGGTCCGGGACGGCGCTGGACCGGGCCGACCCCCAGCGGCTGGCGATCTGGACCTATCGCCCGGCGGAACAGAAGGCCGGGGCCATGGGGCCGCTGACCGCCGCCGAAAAGCGCATCGCCCGCTATCTGGTCAATGGCTTTACCAGCAAGGAGATCGCCCAGGCCCTGACCTGTTCCCCCCGCACGGTCGAGGTGCACCGCGCCAACATGATCCGCAAGATGAAGGTCCGGAACAGTTTCGAACTGGTCCGGACGCTGCTGATGGCGCCGGACTAGGGGGCCGGGGCGGTGGGCAGATCACCCCGCAGCCGCCTCTCCCGGACCGATAAGGGGACCTGCCAGTGGCAGGTCACCCGGTCCGTTGGCCGAAGCGCGAGCGCAGGGTGAACCGCGCCCGGATATCGTGCCAGTGGCACGATATCAGCGGCGAACGCCCGATCCGAGAGGATCGGGCCGGTGGGGTCATCCGCAGGCCCGGACGATTGGGCGTGGACAGTGCCTGCCCAGGTGGGCGCGAATGCGCCCGCCGCCCGGTGGGGTGATGAGGGGGAAGAAACGTGCCAGTGGCACCTTCGTCGGGCAAACACTCCCCCGGAGTGTTTGCTTGTCCTCCTCAACCCCGAAGAACGCCGCGCCCGTGGCGCGGCGGGGAGGGGCAGCCCTCGCGGCTAGGGCCGCAAGGGCGGTTCGTCACCAGCCGGTCGCGGCGCCCGGGTCACTTGCCCCGGGCTTTGGCGGACGGGGCTGCGTCCGAAATAACCCTCAGGCCTGTTCCTTGGCGTTCGCCTTGGCCTTGCCGGTGCTGGTCTTTACCGCCTTGGGCTTGGCTGCCTTCGCCGCCTTGGGCTTGGCCGCCTTCGTCGCCTTGGCACGCGCGGGCTTCTTGCCGCCCTTGCCGGCCTTTTCGGCGATCAGCACCAGCGCTTCCTCCAGCGTCACACTGGCGGGGTCCTGATCCTTGGGCAGGGTCGCATTGACCTTTTCCCATTTCACATAAGGCCCATAGCGGCCAGCCATCACCTGAATGGCCCCGCCGTCCGGATGCGCACCCAGATCGCGCAGCGCGGCGGGCGCGGCCGAGGCACGGGGGCCGCGCGCGGCCTTTTGCGCCAGAACCTCGACCGCGCGGTTCATGCCGATGGTGAAGACCTCTTCGACATCGGGGATATTCGCATAGGTGGCATTGTGCTTGATATAGGGGCCGAACCGCCCGATCCCGGCCTCGACCAGCGCGCCATCATCGGGGTGCGGGCCGATCGGGCGCGGCAGTGACAGAAGTGCCAGCGCCCGGTCCAGTGTCAGGCTCTCGCCGCCCCATCCCTTGGGCAGGCTGGCGCGGTCGGGTTTCGGCTGCGCCTCGCTCGCCTCGCCGCGCTGGACATAGGGGCCAAAGCGCCCGGCGCGGACGGTGATGTCATTGCCGCGCTCGTCCTGGCCCAGCACCTTGCCGTCCACCGCCGCCTCGTCGCCATTCGGCGCCGAAAGGGGGCGGGTATAGCGGCATTCGGGGTAATTGCCGCAGCCGATGAAGGCGCCGCCAGAGCGGGCGGTTTTCAGGTTCAGCCGCCCCTTGCCGCAGGTCGGGCACAGGCGCGGATCGCCGCCATCGGCGCGCGGCGGGTAAAGATGCGGCGCAAGGAAATCGTCGATCTTGCCGATGACTTCGCTGATCTTCAGATCGGCCGTTTCGGCAATCGCAGCGGTAAAGTCCCGCCAGAACCGCGCCAGAACATCCTTGTAATCCCGATCCCCGGCCGA
>CAZKJZ010000104.1:0-1661 GCA_964553145.1 uncultured Frigidibacter sp.
CATAAGTGCCGCCGACCGTTCCGCCAGCGCGGCGATGGTCTTGGATGGGTTCAGGCCGATCGGGCGCGGCAGGATCGATCCGTCGCAGACATAAAGGCCGGGGTGGCCAAAGACTTCGCTGCGGTGATCGACCACGCCCGCCCCCGGTGCGGCGCCCATGCGGCAGCCGCCCAGCGGATGCGGGGTGACCAGATTGCGCAGGACGCTCCATGTGGGCGGCACCACGACCCGGCCGCCGGTCGCCTCGGACAGGCGGCGGTGCGAGCCGATCAGGCCGTTCACCGCCCGCTCTGACCGCGCCGGGTTCCAGTCCAGCTTCAGCCGCCGCTTCCAGGGGCGCAGCCGGTCGCGGCCCCAGTAAAGCCGCCCGTCACCGCCGTCGACGCCCTGACCGAACCAAGGCATCATGTTTTCCAACGGGTCGCCATCGTCCAGCCGCCGCGCCAGCGCGGTCAGCAGGCGGCCGACCGGGCCAAGCCTGCCCTTGCGTGCCGCCGCGGCCCGGATCGCATTGCCCAGAACATCCGGAAAGCCGCCATCTTCGGTGAAATAGGCCGCGCCCCCGTCGCTGCCGTCAAGAAAGTCGATGGCGGCGGTGATGGTCGGCCCGATGGTCGGTGACAGGCGGCGCCCGTCATAAAAGGCGGGCGTCAGGAAATCGCCGTTCGAGGACCAGCCGGACCCGAGGGCCTGCGAGACGCGCGGCAGGGTGGCGAACCCGTCGCGGGACCGGAACAGGATCTCGGTCGACCCCAGCGAGCCTGCGGCCAGGATCACCCGCCGTGCCCGCACCACCCGTTCCTGCCGCTGGCCGGACGACAGGTCGTGATAGACGACGGCATAGCCCGCGCCCTCTTCGGCGATATGGCTGACCTGGCACAAAGGCCGGATCAGGGCGCCCGCATCCTCGGCCACCGCAAGATAGTTCAGATCAAGCGTGTTCTTGGCCTGCGCCTTGCAGCCGATGTCGCAGTTTCCGGCATGGGTGCAATAGCCCTGCGTGCGGCCGAAGGCATTGGTAAAGGTCTTCGTTGCCGCTTCGGTCGGCGGGCGGGTTTCGGGGTATGACCCTTCGGGGTCGAAGCTGACGGCAAGGTCAAGCTTGCGGAACCGGTCTGCGGCGCCCGTACGCTCTGCCGCCTCGCGCATCAGCCGAAAGCGGGGGGTCAGCTGGCCGTCGGGCAGCTGTTCGGGCCTCAGCATGGTCGCGACGCGGGCGTAATAGGGGGCCAGTTCAGCGGCGGAAATCGGCGAGGGCCAGCCCGTGTCCAGCGCCTCGGGCTTTGCGTCGATCGAGACATTGGCATAGATCAGCGATCCGCCCCCGACCCCCGCCCCGGCGGCGACCCACATCTGGTCAAAGAACCGCAGGTCGATCCAGCCGTTCTGGCGGTGCGGTTCGTCACAATCGTAAAGCCAGGGGTCACCGGGGCTGCGCGGATAGTCCTCGGGGCGCCAGCGCCGCCCCCGTTCCAGGACAAGCACGCGCTGCCCCGCCTCGGCCAGGCGGCAGGCATGGACGGCGCCGCCGAAACCGCTTCCCACGATGATGGTATCGAAGCTCACGTCAGGATCCCTTTGCGCGGAATGTCGATGGGCGTCTCGATCAGATGCGGTGCCAGCGGGACCTGGGGCGCATAAAGATGGGTAAGCCTTGGGTC
>CAZKJZ010000104.1:1761-7787 GCA_964553145.1 uncultured Frigidibacter sp.
GGCCAGCCCAAGCTGGGCCAGCATATGGACAAGGGCGGCCAACGCGGCACGTCCCCGACGTTCCTCGCCGCCCGAGCGGGCGAACGAGAAAAAGCCGTAAAACACCCCTGCCAGTACCATCAGCGGCAGGGGCGAGGACAGAAGTGTTGCGCAAAGCCCCGACCAGAAGCCGCCAAAGCCGCGCGACAGGATCGGCCCCGGGCCCGCGGTGTTCAGATACCAGACCAGCGTCAGCATCACCGCGCCCAGAAAGCCGCTGAAATTCCAGTGTCGCAAGGGCAGTTTGAAGACACGCTTGCGCAGGCGTTGGCTTGTGTTCTGGCCGGGATAGACGGCCTGCTGCTTTGCGGCAGAGGTTCCGTCAATGGTGACCGCAGTCGGCAGGCCGGCCGTACCCTGCATATAGGCGCCCCCGCCGCCGCAGGTCACAAGATGGGTGTCATCGCCATCCTTGCCGGGCGCGAGATAGCGCGAGTAATGATGCAGGTCGCCCGACAGGATCACGCTGACCCGCGGCCCTTCGCCGTTCTTACCGCGCTGGGCGACCATCTTGGAAATCTTGTCGATCTTGTTCCATGATTGCCAGCTTTTGCTTTCGTCGGCTGTCTTGCCCGCCCAAAACTCTCGGTCCACCCAGGCGGGCTTGGGCACGCACAGGATCACCGTATCGCCGTCCTTAAGTTTCTTGGCGCAGGCTTCGAAATAATTCAGTTGCGGCGCGTCGAAATCATCCTCGGTGGCAAGGTCGACGCCCCAGATCCAGACCTGATGCGGCAGGTGGATGGCGAAATAGCTGCGGCGTTGCTGGACCTGCCAGCAGCCCATCCAGCGGCCCGGCTGACAGAACCGCCGGACGAAGGCGCCAAGTCCTTCGTACCAGTCATGGTTCCCGGGGATCGAGAAAAGCCGCCGCCCCTCGGGCTTGCCGTCCGGGCCAAGCTGCCAGGTCCGGGCAGCCTGATAGGGGCCGATGGTGCGTTCCTCATAGGCGGTCTGGGTGGCAAAGGGATAGACAAGGTCACCGCCAAGGATCAGCAATCTGCCTGCGGGCAGGACCGGTTGGGTAAACGCCTCGGGCCCGCATTCCTGAAACTGGTCCTTTGGTATCGGCTGCGCGACCCGTTCCTTTGGCTGGCCGATGCCAAGAAAGTCGCGCCCGATCAGCCAGGCGACGGAATGGGTGGCATCAAATCCGTCGCCAATATCGGCCACATAATCCAGCCAGAAGTCGCCCTCTGTCTCTTTCGAATAGTCAAAGACCGGGGGAACCGGGCGCGTCTTGTCCAGCGCGGCCAGAACCTCGCGGCGGGTGGTGCGGGTGCTGGCCGCGGCGCTGATCGATGCCAGAAAGCCGATGTTGAACAGCAGGCGCAGATTGAGCCAGCCGACCGGCCTTTGCCGACGGATGTGGATGTCCTTCTGGACAGTGCCAATTTTTGGCGCGCTCATGTCCGTCTCCCCATGGGCAGGTAGGTTCGCACCAGCGTCCCGGCGAAAAAGCCCATGAAACGCGCCACGGCCCGCATCCGCCCCAGCCCTTGCGCATCGCGGGCCGACAGCGTGGCCATAAGGCCGACGAAGTCGCGCATCCCCAGCCGCAGCATCCCTGCCGCAACCACCTCGCCCTGCGCATCCCGACCTTTGTGCAGGCGGACATAGAGGCTGGTCGTCTCGCGCCACATGCGCCAGGGCGGCCCGGTGCGGATATGCTTGTGGCCCGACAGCCAATGCTGTCGCCCGTCCAGCATCAGCCCCATTTCATAGGTCATGTGGCAAAGGGCGGGGTCCGGCGTCGGGGCGAAAAGCTGGAAGTTCGAATGGGTCGCGGGCCGCACGAAGCCCAGCCGCAGGCTGTAGATATGCGCGGCCATGCCCGCCCGGTGGGCGGGGTCGGCGATAAAGCCCGCAATATCGCGGATCGCGATCGTGGCGTTCAGAACCACCGGCACGGCATTCACGTCACGCCATCCCGTTTCGGGGTCGGTGGCGCCAAAGGCGATGCGGCCGCGCATCGTCTCGCGGAAGGTCACGCCGGGGCGGGGGGCCGGGGTGCGGGTGGCGCTGCCGTCCAGGGGGCTGCCCGCATCCTTTTTGCCCGCAAGATAGGCCGAGGCATCCATATAGCCCTGATCGACCAGCGCATGGCCCGAGACGCGGCCTGCGACATAGTCGGGGTCCAGGGGAATGGGCAGGTCCGGGCGGATCAGATGCACCCGGATCGGCGCCCGATGGCCAAAGGGCGTCTCGCCCCGCGCGATCGCCGCGTTCATCTGGTCGATCGCGGCCATTTCGGCGTTAAGGGCGCCAACTGCGGCCATTTCGATCATATGGACATATTGGTTCAGCGTGCCACTTTTCCACTCTGGCGTATTGCCGATGCACCAGATCACCCAAAGCTCGTTCGCGCCGTCCTGAACCGCCTGCGTCAGGTTCGAATCCTTGATCCAGACCGCGTCGGTCCAGGTGGTGCCATCGGCCGCGACCGCCGGTGTGAACATCGGCAGCGACATTCCGGCCATCAGTTTGTCGCGCGTGACCTGCCCGTGCGGCACCGCCACGACCGCCTTGGCGGTGAAATCGCAGATGTTGAAGCGGGCGCTGACCCCCGTGGCCGCATTGATCCGCGCGGCGTCGATGCCAAGATGCGGGTAGATATAACGGTCGATCCCGTCGAAATCCCCGAACGCGGGCAGGTTCGGAAAGCGCAGATAATTGCGCAAGGACAGCGGCGAGATGAAGCCCGTGGGCCGAAGGCGGCGCCAGCGGGCCGCAAGGTCGTCCGGGCCCATGCCGGACATCAGCGCCGCAAGGTTCATCAGCCCGCCCGACGTGCCATCGGCAAAGGAAAAGCGCAGGCCCTCTTCGTGCAGCCGCAGGATGGCACCGGCCTGATAGGCAACGCGCATCCCGCCACCCGGCAGGATCAGCGCCCGGCGGTTCGGCGGCTCTGCCGCGATATGCGGCCGGGTATTCATGGCTTTTGCGCCGCATTGCGGGCGTTCAGCCAGACGATGATGAACACCAGAAGTTCCAGCCACAGAAAGGTCTGGAAGGCGCAATAGGGCGTTCCGTCCAAAAGCCAGGACAGCGCCCGGGCGAAGATGCCAAGGGCAACGCCGGTCAGAAAGATCAGGCTGGCCAGGCCGCCCGCCAGAATATCCCGTCGGCAAAGCAGACTGAACAGTCCAAAGGTCAACTCGATCGCCTTGAGAAAGCGGAACTGGTTGCGCAGCGTCGCACCTGCCACACCTTGGAAGTCCCCAGCCTCAAGCCCGTAAAAATGCGCCAGCTCCCAATCCAGAAAGAAGATGCCCCAAAAGCCCACGGCAATCAGAAAGAGCGTGTAAAACAGCTGCAGCAGGCTGGCCACTGGTCCCAGTATCATCGCCCGATCCTTTGCCAGAAGAGAAAGGCCACCATGCCGCTGGCCAGGTCAAAGGCCGCAACGCCAAGGGCAAGCCACAGGAAATAACCCTTCAGCCAGCCTATGAAGACCAGCGCCGCCGCCAAAAGCTTTTGCACCGCGATCCACAGCGAAATCGCGGGCGCATCGGTGCGCTGGACAAGGCTTTGGCAGAACATGGCGCCGGTGATCATCATGAACATGCCCACGGTGCGGAAAAAATGCGCTTCGGCCCCCGCCGCGGCTGGCGCGATGATGGCCAGGATACGCTCGGGTGCCGCCAGCTGCGTCAGGCCGGACAGGAAGGTGATCGCCGCGACAAGGATAAGGACAAGGCGAAGCAGCGCGTCGTTCATCGGTCAGCCCTCGCCCTAAGAGCCAGACAGTAGAAATAGGCCATCATCGCCGTCCATTCGACGACCCAAAGCAGAACCCGGATGCGGTTGGCCGATGTCCATTTCGAAAAGACGGCGGTCAGCTCGGCAGGGTCTGTGATCCCCAGCGACAATTGGTCGTTGTAGGTAAAAAGAACCTGCGTCGTCAGCAAGGTTGCGGCGATGGTCGCGCCCAGCACCACGACCGGCACCCAGCGCAGGCCGGAAAACCATTCGGTGACCAGCATGATCGACCCGGTTATCAGCATGACAATCGTCATCCAGGTAAAAAACTCCGTCGCCCGTTGCACGGGGCCGACGAAAACCAGCTGGTAATTGTCGGGCGTCAGGGCAGCTTCCCCGGGAATCTGAAAGAAAATCAGGTTGACGCCGGTGCCCAGATAGATCGAGCAGCAGAGCATCAAGAGCGCGTTGTTCAGAAGAAGAAGGCGCGGCATGTCAGGCCTCGTCCAGATTGAATGCGGGATCGCGTGCGGGCGGGGGCAGCCGGTCCTGGCCGAAGTTCAAGGGATAGGTGGTCTCCAGCCCCTCGCCGATCGGCCCTTCGGGGCGGGTTTTCGGGGTGATGAACCAGCAGTCGAAATAATCGTCCAGCACGCCGCGCACCTTGGGGATATAGGCGGCAAAGACCGGGCTGGGGCGATGTTCCAGCGCCCGCAACGCCTCGGTCCGCGGATGGTCGCCCAGAATGAAGCGGGCCGCGCCGGGTTTCAGCAGATGCACCCCGGCCTTGCCGCGGAAATAGATGAACGAACGGTAGATCATCCCGCGGAAGGAACAGTAATTGACCGCCCCCATGTTCAGGGGCAGCGGGAATGACCGGGGTACACGCACGTCGAAACGGCTGACCATCTGCCCCCCAAGGTCATACTGGGCGCTGACCCAGGCCTTGCCCTCGCGGTAGTCGAGGTTCGCCTGATGCTTGGGCATGCCCCAGATGCCCTTGCCGCCTTTGACGGACACTTCGGTCGAGACCGGCAGATCGACCACGAACTGGCCGGTGCCGAAGCTGCGCATGAAAAGGCCGGGCAGCAGGGGCGGCGCCGGCGACCGCCCCTTGGTGCAGGCGATGGCGATGGAATATTCGATATAGGAGCCGATGTCGGTCTTGCGGTAGTCGATCACGGTCACGACCAGAAGCGCCTTGCCGAAATAGCGGAACGGATGGACATAGCCGGGCGGCAGCATCGCCGCCGCAG
Source organism: uncultured Frigidibacter sp. (assembly GCA_964553145.1). Lineage (GTDB taxonomy): Bacteria > Pseudomonadota > Alphaproteobacteria > Rhodobacterales > Rhodobacteraceae > TMP-24. The sequence continues at coordinate 6,759 of CAZKJZ010000104.1, forward strand.
CCGCATAATTGCAGGGAAAGGCCGCGATCATCGCGCTGGCCTCCCAACTGTCGATGGGCATCACATAGCGGATGCCATCCACGATCGCATGCGTGCCTTCCAGCTCTTTCTGCCGCCGCGGAAGTCCCATGGTCACCCTTTCCGAAGCTCGTCGATGATCAGCGGGAAGACATCCCGCGGTGCGTTTTTGCCTATGAAGACGTCAAGATGCCCATAGGCGGGCAGGTCGATGAAACTGTGCCGCCCCGGCGCGTGCCGGTTCATGAAATCGGCGCTGCGGGCCTGCGCCTCGGGCAGGAAACAGGCGTTCAGCCCCCCGGCCAGAAAGACGACCCGCGCCTCGGTCTTCGGCGGTGCGGCCACGACCGACAGAGGCAGGCTGTCGAAGGCCCCGGTCGTCACCAGATGCCCGGCCCGGATCGAGGCGGACATTTGGCGAAAGAAACTCATCGGCACATGGGCAAATTCGCCCGACAGCCAGTCATGGGTGGCCGGGTCAAGGTTTTCGTGCCGCCAAAGCGTCGGAAAGCCCGAGCCAAAGGTGAAGGAAGACCATTTGCAGACCGGGTTGTTGCATTCATGATGAATGGAACGGACATAGGCATCAAAGGCGCGGGGCAGGCCGGGCGGGGCGGAAATCCCCCATTGCGGGTTGAGATAGGGCAGAAAGCGCCCCAGCGACGGCACCGCATAAAGCGCCTTCAGCCGCGCCAGCGTCGGCACCACCGGATGCAGCGACACGGCGTTCGATACGACCATCGAGACTTGGGGCAATAGCCCCGCCACCAAAGCGATCATGAAGCTGGTGGACCCCTGGCAATGGACCATGGCGCGGATCTGGTCCTGCCCGGTGATCCTTGCGATCTCTGCCACCGCGGCGGGATAGTCAAAGACCGCCGCCTGATCCAACGTCCAAGGGTTCGGCCTTTGGTCGATCGAGGCCCGCCAGTCCAGGTTGAACACATCAAACCCGGCCAGCGCCAGCATCTCGTCCAGATTCTGGCCGAACGGGCGCGGCGGGGCGAAGAT
>CAZKJZ010000105.1:0-7757 GCA_964553145.1 uncultured Frigidibacter sp.
CCGGCCTGGGTCAGCTGCAGCCCGCGCCCCTGCCGTTCATGCAGGCGCAGGCCGACCACCTCCTCGATCTCCGACAAAAGCCGCGAGGCTGCGGGCTGGGAGATGCCGATCCGGTCGGCGGCCAGCCCCAGGGCGCCGGTATCGCTGAGTTCGGCCATCAGCCGCAATTGCATCGGCTTCAGTTTGCGCAAGGTCGCGGCAAGGGCAGAAGTTGTATAATTCATAACATTTTTCATATGATTCAGGTTTGAAGCGGTATTTGACAGGTATGCGACTTATGCGCAACCTGCGCCATGCCTGCGCGCTGAAGGACGCTTCGTCCGGCGCAGGTCAACGCATCTTAACGGGAGGTAGAAGATGAACCTGACACGCCGCGGGCTTATGGCCCTGGCTGGCACTACAGCCGCCATGGCAGCCATGCCTGCATTCGCCCAGGACAAGGGCACCATCGGCATTGCCATGCCGACCAAATCATCCGCGCGCTGGATATCGGACGGCGACTCGATGGTGGCAGCGTTCAAGGAGGCGGGCTATGCCACCGACCTGCAATATGCCGAGGATGATATTCCGACGCAGCTGAGCCAGATCGAAAACATGATCACCTCGGGGGTCAAGGCGCTGGTCATTGCCGCCATCGACGGCACGACCCTGTCGAACGCGCTGGACAATGCCGCGGCGCAGGGGATCAAGGTCATCGCCTATGACCGGCTGATCCGCGAGTCCGGCTCGGTCGACTACTACGCCACGTTCGACAACTTCAAGGTGGGTGTCCAGCAGGCGACCTCGCTGGTCGAGGGGCTGAAGGAACGGTTCCCGGATGTGAAGCCGTGGAATGTCGAACTGTTTGGCGGCTCGCCCGACGATAACAACGCCTTCTTCTTCTATGACGGTGCGATGTCGGTGCTGAAGCCGATGATCGACGCGGGCGATATTACCGTCCCGTCGGGCCAGATGGGCATGGATGTGGTTGGCACGCTGCGCTGGGATGCCGCAGTGGCGCAGGCACGCATGGATAACCTCCTCTCGTCCAACTATGGCGACAAGCAGCTGCATGGCGCGCTGTCGCCCTATGACGGGCTGTCGATCGGCATTCTGTCGTCGGTCAAGGGCGTGGGCTATGGATCCGGCGATCTGAAGATGCCGGTTGTGACGGGTCAGGACTGCGAGGTTCCGTCCGTCAAATCCATGATCGCGGGCGAACAATATTCGTCGATCTTCAAGGATACCCGCGAACTGGCCAAGGTCACGGTCAAGATGGTGGACGCGGTTCTGGGTGGCGGCGCGCCCGAGATCAACGACACCAAGACCTATGACAATGGCGTCAAGGTCGTGCCCTCCTATCTTTTGGAGCCGGTTCCGGTGAATGCTTCGAACTACGAACAGATCCTTATCGGCTCTGGCTATTACACGGCCGACAAGCTGAAGTAGACTGAGGCGCGGCCCGCCTGCGCGCATCCTGCGGGCGGGCCGATCCTTGGGAGGGGATATGACGACATTGCTGGAAATGCGGAAGATCACCAAGGTCTTCCCAGGTGTCCGCGCGCTGGATCAGGTCGACCTGACGGTCGAGGCGGGCGAGATACACGCGATCTGCGGCGAAAACGGTGCCGGCAAATCGACGCTGATGAAGGTGCTGTCGGGCGTTTATCCGCATGGCAGCTATGAAGGCGACATCACCTATGACGGCGCCCCCCTGCGCAACCGCACTATCCGCGACAGCGAGGTCAAGGGCATCATCATCATCCATCAGGAACTGGCGCTGATCCCGCTGATGTCGATTGCCGAAAACCTGTTCATGGGCAACGAAGTCGCGTCAAAGGGCGTGATTTACTGGCCCCTTGCCTTTCAGCGGACCGAGGCGCTGTTGCGCCGCGTGGGGCTGGACGAGACGCCGGGCGCCGTGGTGGGCAAGCTGGGCGTAGGCAAGCAGCAACTGATCGAAATCGCCAAGGCGCTGTCTAAGAATGTGCGCCTGCTGATCCTGGACGAGCCGACCGCAGCCTTGCAGGAGGCCGACGCCGACCGTCTGCTGGACCTGATGCTGGAGCTGAAGTCGCAGGGTGTCACGCAGATCATCATCTCGCACAAGCTGAACGAAATCAGCCGGGTGGCCGACCGGATCACTGTGATCCGCGACGGGACGACCGTTTCAACCCTGTCCAAGTCCGAGATTTCCGAAGATCGCATCATCCGCGACATGGTGGGCCGCGACATGGCGCACCGGTACCCCGAACGGCAGGCCAACCCCGGCGAGGTGCTGTTCGAGGTGGACAACTGGTCCTGCTGGCACCCTGAACAGGCCGGGCGGCAGATGATCAAGGGCGTGTCGCTGAACGTCCGCAAGGGCGAAATCGTGGGCATCGCCGGGCTGATGGGCACCGGGCGCACCGAACTGGCCATGTCGATCTTTGGCCAGAGCTACGGCAAGGGGCAGGAGGGCGAGGTGCGGATGCACGGCAAGCCCGTCGATGTATCGACCGTGACGAAAGCCATCGATGCCGGAATTTCCTATGTGACCGAGGACCGCAAGGCACTGGGCCTGATCCTGGAAGAACCGATCCTGAAGAACATCAGCCTTGCCAACCTTTTCGGCATCGCCCGCCGGTCGGTGCTGGACAAACGGCGCGAGGCGCAGGTGGCCGAAGCCTATCGCAAGCAACTGGCGATCCGTACGCCAGGCGTGCAGCAAAAGGTGGTGAACCTGTCGGGTGGCAACCAGCAAAAGGTTGTCCTGTCCAAATGGCTGTTCACCGACCCCGAATTGCTGATCCTGGACGAACCGACGCGCGGCATCGACGTGGGCGCGAAGTTCGAGATTTACACGATCATGAAGGAACTGGCCGAGCAGGGCAGGGGCGTCCTGATGATTTCGTCGGAAATGCCCGAACTTCTGGGCATGTGCGACCGCATCTATGTGATGAACGAAGGCCGGATCGTGGGCGAATTGCCGCGCGAACAGGCCAGCCAGGAAAAGATCATGGCGCTGATCGTCAAAGACGTTGGAAATATCCGGGGCAAGGTGGCGTAAATGGCAGATAGAAAACAAAGCTCGATTGGTGCCCATCTGCGCGAAAACGGCATGTTGCTGGCGCTGGTGGCCATCGTTGCCCTGTTTTCGGTTCTGGTATCGGCGCAGGGCAAGCCGATGTTTCTGCAGGCGCCGAACATCACCAACATCTTCCTGCAGAACGGCCATGTGATCATCCTGGCGCTGGGGATGCTGCTGATCATCGTGTCTGGCCATATCGACCTGTCGGTCGGGTCGGTTGCGGCCTTTACCGGGGCGGTGGCGGCCTGGCTGACGGTTGATCTGAAGCTGCCCGTGGTTCTGGTCATTCCGCTGACCCTGATCGTCGGCGGTCTGATCGGCGCGGCGCAGGGCTATTGGGTGGCCTTCTGGCGGATTCCGTCCTTTATCGTGACGCTGGCCGGGATGATGATCTTTCGCGGGGCGACGATGCTGACGCTGGGGGGGCAGAATATCGGGCCATTCCCCAAGGCGTTTCAGTCAATGTCCTCGGGTTTCATCCCCGATCTGACGGGGATGATGAAACCCCATGGGCTGACGCTGATCATCATGGCCATAGCCATCGGTGTGATCATCTGGATCGGCCTGCGCGCTCGGGCGCGCGATATCGAGTTCGGCATCACCCCGGAACCCACCGGCCTGTTCTGGGGCCGCACGGCGGTTATTGCGGCGGCAATGGCCTTTGTCGGTTATCAGCTGGCCTCGTTCCGGGGGTTGCCGAATGTGCTGGTGGTGCTGGCCATCCTGACGATCCTTTATGCGTTTTTCACCGAAAACACCGTTCAGGGCCGCCGCATCTATGCCGTGGGGGGCAATGAAAAGGCCGCTAAACTTTCGGGTATCCGTACCGACAGGCTGGTCTTCTTCGGCTTTGTCAACATGGGGGTTCTGGCGGCGCTGGCGGGGATGATGGTGACGGCGCGGCTGAACTCGGCCACGCCGAAGGCGGGCCTTGGGTTCGAACTGGATGCGATTGCCGCCGTCTTCATTGGTGGCGCATCCATGACCGGCGGATCGGGCAAGATCGTCGGCGTCGTGATCGGCGCCTTGATCATGGGCGTCATGAACATGGGCATGTCGATCCTTGGGATCGGCATCGACTATCAGCAGATGATCAAGGGTCTGGTGCTGCTGATCGCTGTCATCTTCGACGTCTACAACAAGACGAAGTGAACGGCCCATGCATCTGTCTGCAATAAAGGACCTTGGCGTCGTCGCCCGAACCGGGGCCGAGGCGCGGCGGGTTCGTAACACGCCATCGGTCTATGAACTGGCGGCGGCGGCCATCGCGGCGGGCCACGGGATCGGGGCCGAGGTGGCATTGCGGGGCCTGGGCGAGGGTGTGGATCTGACCTGCGCGATCTTTGAGCTGCCGGTCAGCCATCCCGACCCCGCCCATCTGCATCTGACCGGAACCGGCCTGACGCATCTGGGGTCGGCTGCGGCGCGGGACGCGATGCATGCCAGGCTGGCGGGGGACGCAGCCCTGACCGACAGCATGAGGATGTTCCGCATGGGTCTGGAGGGCGGCCGCCCCGAGGCGGGGCAGGTCGGTGTGCAGCCGGAATGGTTCTACAAGGGCAATGGTCATGCCGCTGTGGCTCCCGGCGCGACGCTGCAGGCCCCCGGATTTGCCGAAGATGCCGGAGAAGAGCCAGAGATCGCCGGGCTTTACCTGATTGGCCCGAATGGCACACCGCACCGCATCGGCTGGGCGCTTGGCAATGAATTTTCCGATCATGTGACGGAACGGGGCAATTATCTGTGGCTGGCCCATTCCAAGCTGCGCGCCGCCTCGTATGGCCCCGAAATCCTGCTGGGCGATCTGCCTGACGATATCCGGGGCAGCAGCCGTATCCTGCGGGGCGGGCAGGTGATCTGGGAAAAACCGTTCCTGAGCGGGCAGGCGAACATGTCCCACACGATCGCCAATCTGGAACATCATCACTTCAAATATGACATCTTTCGCCAGCCGAGCGACCTGCATGTGCATTTCTTCGGCACGGCAACCCTGTCCTTTGCCGACGGGGTCCGGGCCGACGATGGCGACCTTTTCGAAATTGCAGCACCCGAGTTCGGTCAACCGCTGAAAAACCCGCTGGCCTTTGCGCCCAAGACACCGGGCGCAACCCGCGTTCACCCACTTTGAGGGCAATCATGACCAAGTTCAAACCCGCCCCCTGGCCCCGCAAACTCCGCTCGCAGGAATGGTTCGCAGGCACATCAAAAGACGCGATCTATCACCGCAGCTGGATGAAGAACCAGGGCCTGCCCGCCGACCTGTTCGATGGCCGCCCGGTGATCGGCATCCTGAACACGTTCAGCGAGTTGAACCCCTGCAACGCGCATCTGAATGATCTGGCCGAACGGGTGAAGCATGGCGTGTACGAGGCGGGCGGTTTGCCGGTCATCGTGCCGGTCTTTTCCGTCTCGGAAAGCGGCTTTCGGCCCACGGCGATGATGTTCCGCAATCTGGCCGCGATGGCGGTCGAGGAGACGATCCGCGGCCAGCAGATGGACGGCGTCGTCTGTCTGGTGGGCTGCGACAAGACCACGCCCAGTCTGCTGATGGGTGCCGCCAGCGTCGATCTGCCCACGATCATGGTCTCTGGCGGGCCGATGCTGAACGGCTATTTCCGGGGGGAAAGGGTCGGGTCCGGCACCCACTTGTGGAAATTCTCGGAAGCGGTGAAGGCGGGCGAGATGACGGAGGAGGAATTTGTCGAGGCCGAAGCGTCTATGAGCCGCAGCCCCGGGTCGTGCAACACGATGGGCACGGCCAGCACCATGGCCAGCATGGTCGAGGCTTTGGGGATGACCCTGTCCGGGAATGCTGCAATTCCGGCGGTGGACAGCCGTCGCCGGGTGATGGCGCATCTGACCGGGCGTCGGATCGTGCAGATGGTCAAGGATGATCTGAAACCATCCGATATCCTGACCCGCGAGGCGTTTCAGAATGCGATCCGCGCCAATGCTGCGATCGGCGGCAGCACCAACGCCGTGATCCATCTTCTGGCCATCGCAGGGCGCTGCGGCATCGACCTTACGCTGAACGACTGGGACGAATGGGGCCGCGATGTACCGACCATCGTCAACCTGATGCCATCCGGCAAATATCTGATGGAAGAGTTTTTCTATGCCGGCGGTCTGCCCGCCGTGATCAAGCGGCTGGGCGAGGCGGGCCTTCTGAACCGCGATGCGCTGACCGTGTCGGGCGGGGCGGTCTGGGACGAGGTGAAGGATGTCAGGAACCATAATGACGATGTGATCCTTCCGGCGGACAAGGCGCTGACCCAATCGGGCGGCATCGTCGTGGTCCGGGGCAATCTGGCGCCGGACGGGGCCGTGCTGAAACCCTCTGCCGCCAGCCCGCATCTGATGCAGCACCGGGGCCGGGCGGTCGTGTTTCAGGATATCGACGACTACAAGGCCCGGATCGGGGACGAGACGCTGGATATCGACGAGACCTGCGTGATGGTCCTGAAGAACTGCGGCCCGCGCGGCTATCCCGGCATGGCCGAGGTCGGCAATATGGGTCTGCCGCCCAAGGTTCTGCGCAAGGGGATCACCGACATGGTGCGGATTTCGGATGCGCGCATGTCGGGCACCGCCTATGGCACCGTGGTTCTGCACACCTCGCCCGAGGCGGCGCGGGGCGGGCCTTTGGCGGTGGTCAGGGACGGCGACATGATCGAGCTGGATGTGGCGGGGCGGCGGCTGCATCTGGATATATCCGATGCGGAATTGCAGGCCCGGCTGGCCGCCTGGGTGCCTGCTGTCGATCCCCCCGCCGGGGGTTATGCGAAACTGTATCACGACCATGTTCAGGGCGCGGACAGGGGGGCGGACATGGACTTTCTGGTCGGCTGTCGCGGCAATGCCGTTGCACGGGAAAGTCACTGATGGCACGCATGAAGCTGGCGCTGGTCGGCATCGGCAAGATTGCCATCGACCAGCATGTTCCGGCCATCGCCGCCAGCCCGGACTGGGAGCTGGCGGCAACCGTATCGCGCAACGGCTTGGTGCCTGGGGTACCCGCCTTTACCGACTTCGCGGCCTTTCTGGCCCAGCGCCCGGATGTCACTGTGGTCTCGCTCTGCCTGCCGCCGGTGCCGCGCTATGACTATGCCGAGGCGGCGCTGAAGGCCGGCCGCCATCTTATGCTGGAAAAACCGCCAGGCGCGACTTTGGCCGAGGTTCATGCCCTGACCGATATCGCCAAGGCGCGGGGCCTGACGCTCTATGCCACATGGCACAGCCGTATGGCCCATGCCGTGGCTCCGGCAAAGGCATGGCTGCGGGACAGGGTGATCACCCGCGCCCATATCACCTGGCGCGAGGATGTGCGCAAATGGCACCCGGGTCAGGATTGGGTGTTCGAACCGGGCGGCATGGGCGTCTTTGATCCCGGCATCAATGCCCTGTCGATCCTGACCGAGATCCTGCCCCGGCCCGTGCATCTGAAAAGCGCCGGGCTGGAGTTTCCCGCCAATCGGCAGACGCCCATCGCGGCCCGTCTGACCTTTTCGGATGGTGTCACAGCCGATTTCGACTGGCGCCAGGAAGGGCCGCAGACCTGGGATATCACCGTCGAGACGGATCGCGGCCGCCTGGACCTGCGGATGGGTGGCAATGTGCTGGAAATCGATGGGCAGGCAGCGGCGGGCGAACGTACGATCATGGGCGAATATCCCGCCCTTTACGCCCGGATGGCCGGGCTGGTCCGCAC
>CAZKJZ010000106.1:0-7755 GCA_964553145.1 uncultured Frigidibacter sp.
GGCTATCCGATGGCGCTGGGTCTGATGGTCGGATCGGCGGTTCTGACCTATCTGCTTTTGCGCTGGAAGCGGTGGCTCTGATCGGGGTGCCGCGCCCTGCGAAAGGCGTTTTGCGCCGCCGGATTTTCTGTGCTAGGACAGGCCGAACCGGGCAGGGCGGGTCAGCGAACCGGACCCGCCGGACCAGAAAAGCGAAGACGAGGTAGGCAGTGACGTTTGGGGGCAGTAAAGCGGCGGTGCGGCTTGCAGGTCTGGCCTTGGTGGCGGCGCTGGCCGGATGTGGCGGGACCCGGACCAAGGATGTGCCCTTGGACACGCTGACGGCCGAACAGATTTTCGACCGGGGCGAGGCGACGCTGGAGACCAGCAAGAAAGGCAAGGATGCCGTCGTCTATTTCAGCGAGGTCGAGCGGCTTTACCCCTATTCGGAATTTGCCAAGCGCGCGCTGATCATGCAGGCCTACGCCTATCACAAGGATCGCGATTACGAAAACGCGCGCTCTGCCGCGCAGCGCTATATCGACACCTATCCGGCCGAGGAAGACGCGGCCTATGCCAAGTACCTGCTGGCCCTGTCCTATTATGACCAGATCGACGAGGTCGGCCGCGATCAGGGCCTGACCTTCCAGGCGCTGCAGGCGCTGCGCGCGGTGATCGAGGAATATCCCGACAGCGAATATGCCAAGTCGGCGATCCTGAAATTCGACCTGGCCTTTGACCACCTGGCCGCCAAGGAAATGGAAATCGGGCGCTATTACCTGAAGCGCAAGAATTACGCGGCGGCGATCAACCGCTTCCGTGTCGTGGTCGAACAATACCAGACCACCACCCAGACGCCCGAGGCGCTGTATCGGCTGGTTGAATGCTATCTCATCCTTGGCATTACCGACGAGGCGCAGACGGCAGGCGCGATCCTGGGCCATAATTTCCAGTCGACCGACTGGTATCAGGATGCCCACCGGCTCTTGACCAAGCGCGGGCTGGAGCCCAAGGCGCGCGGCGACGGCTGGCTGGCCGCGATCTATCGCCAGGTCATCAAGGGCGAATGGTTGTAATCTTGCCAGACGGCGCGCGCGCATGTGGCGCGGCGCCCCGTCTGGCCCCCGGACCCGGCTGATGCTGAGATCGCTCGACATCCGTGACATGCTGATCATCGACCGGCTGGAACTTGCCTTCCAGCCCGGTCTGAATGTGCTGACCGGCGAGACGGGGGCGGGCAAGTCGATCCTGCTGGATTGTCTTGGCTTTGTCCTGGGCTGGCGGGGGCGGGCCGATCTGGTCCGGCAGGGGGCGGACACGGGCGAGGTGACGGCGGTCTTCGACCTGCCCGCCGCCCATCCGGCCCGCGCGGTGCTGGAAGGCGCCGGTATCGCCACGGGGAACGAGCTGATCCTGCGGCGGACGGTGACGGCGGACGGGCGCAAGACAGCCTTTATCAACGACCGCCGCGTGACGGGCGAGGTGCTGCGCGACCTGTCCGAACAGCTGATCGAACTTCACGGCCAGCATGACGACCGCGGCCTGATGAACCCGCGCGGGCATCGCCAGATTCTGGACGATTTCGCGGGCCTGTCGCTGGCCGAAAGCCGCGCTGCCTGGGTCGCCATGGCCGCCGCCCGGCAGGCCCTGGCGCAGGGGCAGGCCGAAGAGGCAGCGCTGAAGGCCGAAGAGGATTTCCTGCGCCATGCGGTGGCCGAGCTTGACCGGCTGAAACCGCTGGCGGGCGAAGAGGCGGATCTCGACAGCCGCCGCCGCACCATGCAGGCCGGACGCCGCATCCGCGAAGACATCGCCCGTGCGGCACAGGCGCTGGGACCAGAGGGCGCCGAAGGGCAGATGGCGGATGCCGCTCGCTGGCTGGACGGGGCCATCGACAAGGCCGAAGGGCGGCTGGACGAACCCGTCGCCGCCCTGTCGCGGGCGATCAGCGAACTCGGCGAGGCGCTGCAGGGGGTCGAGACTTGTCTTGAGGCGCTGGACTGTGACCCGGCCGAGATGGAGCGGGTCGAGGAGCGCCTGTTCGCCATCCGCGCGCTGGCCCGCAAACATGGCGTGGCACCAGACGATCTTGGCCCCTTTGCCGACGATCTGCGGGCGCGGCTGGCCGCGCTGGACGGGGCGACCGGCACGCTGCGGTCACTGGCAGTGGCGCTGACGGGGGCCGAGGGCACCTATCAGGCCGCCGCCGATGCCCTGTCGCAGGCGCGGGGCCGGGCCGCGCGGGCGCTGGATACAGCGATTGCCGCCGAACTGGCGCCCCTGAAGCTGGAGCGCGCCCATTTCGAAACAAGGATCAGCCCCGCCGACCCCGGCCCCGACGGGTGTGATCAGGTGGAATTCACCGTGGCCACCAACCCCGGCGCGCCCTCGGGTCCCCTGAACCGCATCGCCTCGGGGGGCGAGCTGTCGCGCTTTCTTCTGGCGCTGAAGGTCTGTCTCGCGCGGGGCGGGCAGGCGCTGACCATGATCTTTGACGAGATTGACCGGGGCGTCGGTGGCGCCACCGCCGATGCCGTCGGCCGCAGGCTGGCGCGGCTGGCAGAGGCGGCGCAAATACTGGTCGTCACCCATTCGCCGCAGGTTGCGGCACGCGGCGCCCATCACTGGCGGGTGGAAAAGCGGGTTTCCGCTGGTCGGACCCTGTCGAATGTTCAGTCGCTGGAGCGTGAGGCGCGCGTCGATGAAATCGCGCGTATGCTGGCCGGCGAAACCGTGACCGAGGCCGCCCGGCAGGCGGCGCTGGCGCTTTTGGGGCCAGAGGCTGGCACCATCGAAAGGACCGAACGTGGCAACAAGTGACATCACCAGCGCCGACCAGCTGAAAAAGGCGCTGCGGGCGGCCAAGGGGGGCGAAACCCTGTCGCTGCAGGGCAGTTTCGGCGGGATCGAGATCGAGGGGCTGCGCCCGGACCGGCCGATCACGCTGGACGGGCGGCGCGGCGCGCATTTCGAAAGCTTTGCCATGCGCAACTGCGCCAACCTGCATCTGTCTAACCTGTCCTTCTGGCCCCTGGCCTCCTCGTCCGAAATTCAGGCCGCGCGCAAAAGAGCCGGGGCGGGCAAGGGCAAGGGCATCCCCTTCATGCTGACCTGCGATGCGCAGTCGGCCGGGATCGAAGTGTCGGGCTGCATCTTCCGGGGCCGCAAGGACAGCGACGGTTTTTCCAACTGGTCGCGCGAGGATTGGGTGGGTGCCAAGGTCAGTTCGGTCTTGCTGGACGGGCAAAGGTCGGTGATCCGCGACAACCGGGCAATCGGCGTCTATCATGGCTTTTTCCTGGGCGGCCCTTCGTCCGAACTGGTCGCCAACACCGTCTTCGGCTTCTCCGGCGACGGGATGCGGGTGATGGAGGATAATTGCGTCGTCATCGGCAACCGCATCACTGACGGCGTCCATGTCGACCCGACCCACCCCGATGCGCTGCAGGTCTATAAACACACCGGCCCCCTGCGCGGGCTGGTGATCAAGGACAATGTGATCAAGGAATGGACCGTCCGGCCCGACAATCCGTTCCGCATCCATCTGCAGGGGATCGGCCTGCACAACGGTCCCTATTTCGACGTGGTGATCCGCGACAACCGGATCGAGTCGACCTCGTTCGAGGGGATCCATCTGCATGACGTGACCAATCTGGAACTGGTCGGCAATATCGTGCGCAGCGCTGATCGCCAGCCGGGGGTCAAGCCACGGATCAATCTGCAATCGATCAAGGGCACCGTCGTCTTTCAGGACAATCAGGCCGAAAAGATCGTTGGAATGCAGGGCACCGGCAACCGCGAACCGGACTATATGCTGAAGTTCTGACGGGTCAGAGCGGCCTGCAGGCCCGCGCCAGCCAATCGCGCGCCTCGTCCGACAGGCGCGGGCCGATCCTGGCCAGAACCTCGGCATGATAGGCGTCCAGCCAGGCGATTTCGTCCGTGCTCAGCATCCCGGTCACGATCAGGCTTTGGTCGATAGGCGCCCAGGTCAGCGTGGCAAAGCGCAGCATCTGGCGTTCCGTGTCGCCGCCGGGCGGCAGGGGGGCCTGTTCGACCAGCACCAGATTTTCAATGCGGATGCCAAAAGCGCCTTCGCGGTAATAGCCCGGTTCATTCGACAGGATCATGCCCGGCTCCAGCGGCACCTCATAGCGGCGCGACAGGCCCGCCGGTCCTTCGTGCACCGAGAGATAAGCGCCAACGCCATGGCCGGTGCCATGATTGTAATCCTGATGGGCCAGCCACAGCGGATAGCGGGCAATCGCATCCAGATGCGCGCCGCTCAGCCCCACGGGCCAGCGCAGGCGCGATATGGCAATCATGCCCTGCAACACGCGGGTGAAACAGGCTTTTTCCTCGTCTCCCACCGGGCCGATGGCGATGGTGCGGGTGATGTCGGTGGTGCCGTCCTGATATTGCCCGCCGGAATCGACGACCAGCAACTCACCTTGCTGCAGCGGGCGGTTCGTATCGGTACTGACGCGGTAATGGATGATGGCGCCGTTCGGCCCCGCGCCACAGATCGTCTCGAAACTGATGTCCTTCAGCGCATTGGTGGCGCGGCGGAACGCTTCCAGCGCGCGGACAACGGCGATTTCGTCCAGCTCGCCCTTGGGCGCCTCGCGGTCCAGCCAGGCCAGGAATTCGACCATCGCCGCCCCGTCGCGCAGATGCGCCTCGACCACGCCTGCCACTTCGGACGTATTCTTGCGGGCCTTGGGCATCAGGCAGGGGTCCTGCCCCCAGCTGACCGGAATGCCCGCCGCCGCCAGCCGCTGCGACACGGCGACCGGCGCCGTCGCCCGGTCGACCCGCACCGGACCGGCGATTTGGTCCAGCGCCGGGGCAAAGGCGCCCGGCGGGTGCAGGCGGACATCGGGGCCAAGATGGGTGCGGACGTCGCCCGTCAGCTTGGCCGGGTCGACGAACAGATCAAGGCTGGCATCCGCATGCAAAAGGCCCAGGCAATGGACGACAGCATTGCGCGGAATATCCGCACCCCGGATGTTCAAAAGCCACGACAGCGACTCCGGCAGGGTCAGCACCGCAACCTTTTGTCCCGCTGCCTCCAGCCCCGCCGCCAGCCGCCGCCGCTTGTCGGACGGGGTTTCGCCCGCCAGCTCCAGCGGCTGGATCATCACTCGGCCGCAGGGTGGGGCAGGGCGGTTGGGCCAGACGGCATCCAAAAGGTTCGGCCCGGCAACCAGAACGATCCCCGCCGCATCCAGCCGCTCGCCGATCTCGGCCACCTCGCGCGCCGTATGCAGCCAGGGATCATAGGCCACGCGCGCGCCCTGCGGCAGATGGTCGGCGATCCAGCCCCCCGCCTGCACTTCGGGCCAGGGCACGGGGGTAAAGACGGACAGGTCGACCTGTGCCTTGACCTGGGTCCGATAGCGCCCGTCGATGAAGACGCCCGCATGGTCGGGCAGCACCACGGCAAAGCCCGCCGATCCGGTGAAGCCCGTCAGCCATTGCAGCCGCCCGTCCGCAGGCGCCACATATTCGCCCTGATGAATATCGGCGCGCGGCACCAGAAAGCCCTGAACCCCCGTCCGCGCCATTTCGGCCCGAAGGGCGGCCAGACGCGCCGGGCCATTTTCGGGGTGTGCCGTCACTTCAAAAGACTGGAACATGACCCTTCTTCTCTTTCTAAATATCCTCGGGGGGTGCGGGGGGCAGACAGCCCCCCGCTGGTCGGGTCTATGCCACCTTGCGCCCGCCCATCGCCCGGGCCCGCGCCCTTGGGTTGGCGTCAAAAAGGGCCGCCAGCTGCTCGGTCATCGCCCCCGCCAGCTGTTCGGCATCGGTGATCGTCACCGCCCGCTGGTAATAGCGCGTCACATCATGGCCGATACCGATGGCGATCAGCTCCACGGCCTTGCGCTTTTCGACCATGCCGATCACGTCGCGCAGGTGCTTTTCCAGATAATTGGCCGGATTGACCGACAGGGTGGAATCGTCGACCGGCGCGCCGTCGGAAATCACCATCAGGATCTTGCGCTGTTCGCGCCGGGCGGTCATCCGCCGGTGCGCCCATTCCAGCGCCTCGCCGTCGATGTTTTCCTTGAGCAGCCCTTCCTTCATCATCAGCCCCAGGTTCGACCGGACCCGCCGCCAGGGCGCATCCGCCGACTTGTAGATGATATGGCGCAGGTCATTGAGCCGCCCCGGCTGTGCGGGCCGCCCGCCCGCCAACCAGCGTTCGCGCGACTGGCCGCCCTTCCAGGCGCGGGTGGTAAAACCCAGTATCTCGACCTTGACCTGACAGCGTTCCAGCGTCCGGGCCAGCACGTCGGCGCAAATGGCGGCGATGGAAATCGGCCGCCCGCGCATCGAGCCGGAATTGTCCAAAAGAAGCGTCACGCAGGTGTCGCGGAATTCGGTGTCCTTCTCGACCTTGAACGACAGGGGCGTCGTGGGGTTCGCCACCACGCGGGCAAGGCGTCCGGCATCCAGCAGCCCTTCCTCCATGTCAAAAAGCCAGCTGCGGTTCTGCTGGGCCTGCAACCGCCGCTGCAGCTTGTTGGCCAGCCGTGACACGGCGCCTTTCAGCGGGTCAAGCTGCTGGTCCAGATAGGCGCGCAGCCGTTCAAGTTCGGCGGGTTCCGCCAGATCCTCGGCCTTGATTTCCTCATCAAAATCCGTGGCATAGACGGTGTAGTTCGGGTCGGCATCCGAATGGCGGGCAGGGGGCGGCGGCTCCAGCGGCGCGTCGCTTTCGGGCATTTCTGCCTCTTCGCCCTCTTCCATATCGGCAAGCTCGTCCATCGAGACCTTGCTTTCGGCCGCGTCCTGTTCATCCTCTTGCGACTGCTCGGGCGAGGCTTCCTGATCCTCGCTTTCGCTATCCTCCTGACTTTCGGCGCTGTCGGGGCTTTCCTCGGCCTCGTCGCCCTGATCCTGCGGCTCGTCGCCCTCGTCCGGGTCGTCGCCCAGCTGGTCGCCATAGCCAAGGTCGCGGATGATCTGGCGCGCGAAACGGGCAAAGGCCGCCTGATCAGCTAGGACCTCGCCCACGTGATCCAGCGTGCCCGAGGCCTGCTGTTCGATGAAGGGCCGCCAGAGGTCCATCACATGGCCAGCCCCGCCGGGCATCGGGCGACCGGTGGCAAGATGGCGCACAAGATAGCCCGCTGCCTGCGCCAGGGGCGCCTCTTGCGCGGTGCGGATCTGGGAATAGCCGCGCCGGTCCGCCTCGGCGGCGATCTTGGCGTCGATATTGCCCAGGGTGCCGGGCATGGCGCGGGCACCGATCGCCTCGCAGCGCGCCGTCTCCATCGCCTCGTAAAGATCGCGGGCCATGGGGCCTTGCGGCATGTATTTGGCCGCAACGCCGTCGTCATGGTGACGCAGGCGCAGCGCCAGCGCATCGGCGGTGCCGCGCGCCACCAGAACCTCGTCCCGCGTCAGCCGCCGCGACACCTGCGGCAGGCGCATCACATCGCCGGTCAGGCCGGGCGGATCGACCGAATAGGTGACGCTGAGGTCCGGCTGATCGGCCAGGGTCCGGGTCGCTTCGGCCAGGGCCTTCTTGAACGGATCGGCGGGGTTGTCGGTGGGTTTGGTCATTGGACTAACTCCGCTGCTCTATCGTCCGGTGCAGGTTCCGCGCCGGTGCCTTGGGCGGCAAGCAAGAGCCTTCGAAGGCTCTTGCCAAATTCCTTCGAAGGAATTTGCCTTGCCCTCCCATCACCGGATCGATTGTGAGGCGGCACTTTCCGGCAGTTCCTCGTCAAAGCAGCGCTGGTAGAATTCGGCCACTGTCTGGCG
>CAZKJZ010000107.1:0-1289 GCA_964553145.1 uncultured Frigidibacter sp.
TATCGACCGGTTCGTCTGCGACATCAAGGAAAGCCAGTTCGGCGAGGGGCTGCATATCTTTGGCCGGGGCGCCTGTGCCGATCAGGAACGGGCCGGGCTGATGGCTGCCATCGCCGGGCGGCGCGTGGATGCGGGCCCCTCCGGCTCTCCGGCGCGGGGCCGGTCGGATGTGCTGCCCACCGGCCGCAACCTTTACACCACCGACCCGCGCGCTGTACCCTCGCGTGCCGCCCATGCCCAAGGTGTGAAGCTGGCCGAGGAACTGTTACGCAGGCATCTTCAGGACCATGGCGACTGGCCCCGGTCGCTGGTTATCGACCTGTGGGGATCGGCCACGATGCGCACGGCGGGCGAGGAATTCGCCATGGCCCTGCATCTCGCTGGTCTTGCGCCGCGCTGGGATCAGGGGTCCGAACGCGTGTCGGGCTTTGATATCCTGCCGCTCGCCCTTGTCGGTCGCCCGCGCATCGACGTGACTTTGCGCGTTTCCGGCCTGTTCAGAGACGTTTTTCCAGGGTTAGCCCAGATGTTCGAAGCCGCCGCCACGGCGCTCGCAGCGCGTGACGAGACGCCCGGGGACAATCCCTATCTGGCCGCCAGCCCGCGTGTCTTCGGCCCGAAACCCGGCCTTTACGGTCTGGCGATGACCGGGGCGATCGAGGATTATTCGCCGGACGGTCAGGCGCGGGCGGGCGAGGCCTGGCTGGCCGGGTCGGAATGGACGGCGGGCACCGCCGACGCCCGGCCCGCCCGGGCGGCGCTGGAAGATCGGGTGCGGGATGCCGACGGCTTTGTCCATGTGCAGGATCTGGCCGAATCCGACCTGCTGCTGGCGTCGGACTATGCCGCACACGAGGGCGGCTTTGCCGCTGCCGTCGCGCGGCTGGGTGGCGGGGCCAAGGCGCTTTACCATCTCGACGCCACCCGCCCCGACCGCCCTCGCGCCCGTACCTTGCCCGAGGAGGTCGCGCGCGTGGTCCGCGCCCGCGCCGCCGATCCGCGCTGGGCGACGGGCATGATGGCGCACGGGTTCCGGGGCGCCGCCGAAATCGCAGCAACGCTGGATCATCTGGCGGCCTTCCAGCATCTTGCCCGCGTGGTGCCAGCGCATCTTTTCGACCTTTACCATCAGGCGACCATGGGCCGTGATGATCTGGTGGCTTTCATGGAGCGGGAAAACCCCGGCGCCCTGCAGGCGATGCGCGACCGGTTCGCGGCACTTCGGGATGCGGGCCTCTGGGTGACGCGCCGCAATTCCATCGCCGCAGAGATGGAGGGCAGATCGTGAG
>CAZKJZ010000107.1:1389-7693 GCA_964553145.1 uncultured Frigidibacter sp.
CGAAATCAAAGGCTGGTGCCCCGGTGCCCTGCGGCCGATGATGTCGGGTGACGGGCTGGTTGTGCGCATCCGGCCCCGCGGCGGGCGGCTGAGCCAGGACCAGGCACGGGGAATTGCCTCGCTGGCCAGACGGTTCGGCAACGGCCTGATCGACCTGTCGGCCCGCGCCAATATCCAGCTGCGCGGCGTGGGCATGGACAGCCACGGCCCGCTGATCGAAGGCCTGCAGGCCCTTGGCCTGATCGACCAGACGACCGAGGCCGAGGCGCGGCGCAATATCGCCGTGACGCCGTTCTGGGCCGATGGCGACGGCACCGCCACCCTGACCGAGGCGCTGACGCTGGCACTCGCGCACCCTGACGCGCCGCAGACTCCGGGCAAGTTCGGCTATGCGGTGGACTGCGGCCCGCTGCCCGTTCTGCAGGACACATCCGCCGACATAAGGATCGAGCGGGACGTACAGGGTGGCCTGATTGTCCGCGCCGACGGCTCCCTTTACGGCGCCCCCATCACCCCAGGGACGGCTGCGGATACGGCACTGGCGCTGGCCTGCTGGTTCCTGTCTTCGGGTGGTGCACCAGACGGGCGGGGCCGGATGGCCGCGCATCTGGCGCGTGGCGCTGAACTTCCGGGCGCCTTTACCAGTGCCGGGGCACAGACCAATCCCGCCCCGGCCCCCGCGCCGGGGCCTCTGGCACAAGGTTTCCTCGTCGGGTTCGAATTTGGCCAGATGGATGCTAAAACCTTGTCTATCCTTGCCGAAACTGGCCCTCTGCGCGCCACACCCTGGCGGATGCTGCTGATCGAAGGCGCCAGCCGCGCACCCGACCTGCCCGGCCTGATCGCCACGTCAGACGATACGCGCCTGCGCGTCACCGCCTGCACCGGCGCCCCGGGATGCCCGCAGGCAATGGCCCCGACCCGCCCCCTGGCGCAAAGGCTGGCATCCGCACTGCGCCCCGGCCAGCGCCTTCACGTCTCGGGCTGTGCCAAGGGCTGCGCCCATCCCGGACCCGCACCCTTTACGCTGACCGCCCGCGCGGGCGGCACCTTTGACCTGATCCGGGGCGGTACGGCCGCCGACCCGCCCTTTCGCACCGGCCTTGCGCCCGCTGACCTGACCCCTGACCTTTTCGCGGATTGATCATGCCCCACAGCTACCAGACCGACGGCGCCGCCATTTACCTTGAAAGCTTCGCCACCATCCGGGCCGAGGCCAACCTTGCCCGCTTCACGCCCGAGGAAGAGGTGGTCACCGTCCGCATGATCCATGCCGCCGGGATGGTGGGGCTGGAAGATCATGTGCGCTTTTCCCCCGGCATGGCCATCGCCGCCCGCGTGGCGCTGGAGGGTGGCGCGCCGATCCTCTGTGACGCGCGCATGGTCAGCGAGGGGGTCACCCGGCCGCGCCTGCCCAGGGGCAATCAGGTCATCTGCACCCTGCAGGACCCGCGCGTTGCCGACATGGCGCGCGACATGGGCAACACGCGGTCCGCGGCGGCGCTGGAACTGTGGCGGCCGCATCTGGCGGGCGCCGTGGTCGCCATCGGCAATGCGCCGACCGCGCTTTTCCACCTTTTGAACATGCTGGAGGACCCCGCCTGCCCCCGCCCCGCCGCCATCATCGGCTGTCCGGTCGGTTTTGTCGGCGCGGCAGAATCGAAAGAGGCGCTGATGGCGGATCTGCCCGCGCCGTCGGTCATCGTTCAGGGGCGCCTGGGCGGGTCGGCCATCACCGTGGCCGCCGTCAACGCGCTGGCCAGCCGGAAGGAATGACCATGGGCAAGATCATCTGCGCGGGCCTTGGCCCCGGCGACCCCGATCTGATGAGCGTTCGTGCCGACCGGCTGGTGCGCGGCGCAGGCCACGTCGCCTATTTCCGCAAGGCGGGCTATCAGGGTCAGGCGCGCCGCATCGTCGAAGGGATGTTGCGGACCGATGTGACCGAATATTCGATGGACTATCCGGTCACGACCGAAATCCCGGTCAGCGACCCGGACTACAACCGTATCATGGCGGCCTTTTACGACGATTGGACGGAAAGGCTGGCACTTTTGGCTGAAACAGAGACTGTTTTGGTTCTTTGCGAAGGTGACCCGTTCTTTTACGGCAGCTTCATGCATCTTTATACTCGCCTGCGCGACCGCGTTCCGGTCGAGGTGGTGCCGGGCATCACCGGCATGTCGGGTTGCTGGACCGCGACGGGCGATCCGATCACCTGGGGCGACGATGTGCTGACCGTCCTGACCGCAACGATGGAGGAAAGCGCGCTGGCCCGTCACGCCCGCGACACCGACGCGCTGGTGGTGATGAAGATCGGCCGGAATCTGGCCAAGCTGAAGCGTGCCCTGACCGCTGCCGGACGGCTGGGCGACGCCTGGCTGGTCGAACGTGGCACCATGCCCGACCAAAAAGTGCACCGCCTGACCGAGGCGCCGGACAAGGTTCCCTATTTCTCGATCGCGGTCGTCCATGGACGGGGGCGGCGGCCATGACGGGGTGGGTCAAGGTTGCAGGGCTTGGCCCCGGCGACGAGGCGATGGTGACGCCCCAGGTGCGGGCGGCGCTGGACCTTGCAACCGATGTGGTGGGTTATATTCCCTATGTCGCGCGCGTGGCAGCCCGGCCCGGTCTGGTGCTGCACCCGTCCGACAATCGGGTGGAACTGGACCGCGCCAATCACGCGCTGGAAATGGCCACGGCGGGGCGGCGGGTCGTCATCGTCTCGTCCGGCGACCCCGGCGTGTTCGCCATGGCGGCGGCCCTGTTCGAGGCGCTGGAGACACGGACCGATCCCGCCGCCTTCGACATAGAGATCCTGCCCGGCATCACCGCCATGCTGGCCGCCGCCGCGCGGCTGGGGGCGCCTTTGGGCCATGATTTCTGCGCCATCAACCTTTCGGACAATCTGAAACCCTGGGAGGTGATCGAAAAGCGGCTGCGGCTGGCGGCCCAGGCCGGTTTTGCCATGGCCTTCTATAACCCCCGCGCGGCATCCCGCCCCGGCCGGTTCGAGCGGGTGCTGGAGATTTTGCGGGAGGAACTGCCTCCGCATGTCCTGATCTCGTTCGCGCGCGCCGTGACCACGCCGGACGAGCGCCTGCTGACCGTGCCTTTGTCCGAGGCCGCACCGGACATGGCTGACATGCGCACCATGGTCATTGTCGGCAACAAAGACACCCGGCGCGTCGGGCGCTGGCTCTATTCCCCGAGGCGCGCATGACAGATCGGGATTTTGTCCTGGACGGGGCGTCAAAGCCCAAGCCAGCCGACAATTTCGGCCACCGTCCCAACCACACGGCGGGGCGGAACCAGCGGCCGGTCGATCAATATGACAGGCAGGGACAGCGCGCGGGCGGCGATCAGCTTTGCCTCGGCCCCCGCGCCACCGGAATTCTTGGCGACCAGATGGGTGATGCGATGATCCTGCATCAGCGCGCGGTCGCCCGCCTCGGTAAACGGCCCTCGGGCGATCACGGCATGGGCGTCGGGCAGGGGCAGGGGGGCCTCGGGCGGATCAACCAGACGCAGCAGGTAATGGTGCTGGGGCTTGGCGGCAAAGGGCGCCAGATGCTGCTTGCCAATCGCCAGAAAGACCCGCGCCGGGCTGTCCGGCAGGGCCTCGACCGCGGCGTCGATTGTGGCGACCGCCTGCCAATTGTCACCCGGCCCCGCCACCCAGGGCGCGCGTTCCAGTGCGATCAACGGGATGCCGGTCGCCGCAGCAGCCTGAACCGCATTGCGGCTCATCTCTGCCGCGAACGGGTGGGTGGCATCGACCAGATGGGTGATCCGTTCGGCCCGCAGATAGTCGGCAAGCCCCTTGGCCCCGCCAAAGCCGCCAAGGCGCATGGGCAAGGGCTGCGCCACCGGCGCCCCGGTCCGGCCCGCATAGGAAAAGATCGCATCGACCCCGGCATCGGCCAAGGCGCGGGCAAGGGCCGAGGCTTCGGTGGTTCCGCCCAGAAGAAGGACGCGGCGCATGTCTGATCCCTGGCTGACAATCGTGGGTCTGGGCGAGGATGGACCAGCGGGCTTGCCGGATGCAAGCCGCCGCGCGCTGGCCGATGCCGACGTGATCTTTGGCGGCCCCCGCCATCTGGCACTGGTCGGCGCCGGTGACAGGGGGTGCGACTGGCCCGTGCCCTTTGGAATCGACCCTGTTCTGGCTGAAAAGGGTCGAAAAGTGGTGGTTCTGGCCTCGGGCGATCCCTTTTGGTTCGGGGCGGGTGGCAGCCTTGCCCGTGCCCTGGCGCCCGACGAATGGGCCTGTCATCCGGCGCCCTCGACCTTTTCCCACGCCGCCGCGCGCATGGGATGGCGGATCGAGGAATGCCTGTGCCTTGGTCTGCACGCCGCCCCCCTGTCGCGGCTGCTGCCGGGTGCCGCACGCGGCACCCGCGCCCTCTGCCTGATGCGCGATGGCGCGGCGGTGGCCGAACTGGCCGATTTTCTGACCGCCAGGGGCTTTGGACCAACTGCGATGGTGGTGATGGAGGCGCTGGGCGGCCCGCGCGAGCGCATCCGCACGACGCAGGCCGACAATTATGCCTTGTCCGATGTCAGCACGCCGGTCGCCGTCGCCCTGACCTTTAGCGGGGCGCGCGGCCTGTCGCGGGCGGGCGGCCTGGCGGATGATCTCTTCCAGTCCGACGGGGTCATGACCAAGCGACCAGTGCGGGCATTGACCCTGTCGGCCCTTGCCCCCCGCGCGGGCGAGGTTCTGTGGGATCTGGGCGCCGGGTCGGGGTCCGTCTCGGTCGAATGGTGCCTGGCTGCGCCGGGCTGCCTGGCCTATGCGGTCGAGGCACGGGCGGACCGCGCCGACACTATCCGCGCCAACGCGGCGGGGTTTGGCGTCGATCACCGCCTGTCGGTGGTCAAGGGTGATTGGGCCGCCGCCTTGTCCACCCTGCCGCCGCCGGATGCGGTTTTCATCGGCGGTGGCGCCGATCTAGCCGGAATAGAGACTGTTTTTGCTTGCCTTCCTGCAGGCGCGCGGCTGGTGGTGAATGCGGTGACCATCGAAACTGAACAGGCGTTGCATCAGGCGGCGGCACGATTCGGCGGCCTGTTGCAGCGGTTCGACCTGTCAACCGCCGCGCCCCTGGGCAGCATGACCGGCTGGGTCTCCGCCCGCCCCGTCGTCCAATGGAGCGTCGAGGCATGAGGGTGGCGGGCATCGGATTTCGCGCCCAGGCGACCGTGGCGTCGCTGGCTGACGCTTTGACGCGGGCCGGGGGGAATGTGGCCCTGATCGCCACGGCTGAAGACAAGGTTGGCGCCGTGCAGCTTCGGGCGCTGGCGGCCGGGCTGGCGTTGCCGCTGGTCGGTGTCGGCCCTGCGACCTTGGCAACTCAGGTCACGCTGACCCGGTCGGAACGGGTACAGGAACGGTTCGGCGCGGGATCGCTGGCCGAGGCTGCGGCACTGGCCGCTGCCGGACCAGGCGCGCGGCTTTTGGGACCAAGGGTCATATCGGGCGACGGTCTGGCGACCTGCGCCATTGCGGAAAGGAACGGATGATGACAGTGCATTTCATCGGCGCAGGGCCGGGGGCTGCCGACCTGATCACGCTTCGGGGGCGCGACCTGATCGCGTCCTGTCCAGTTTGTCTTTATGCCGGTTCGCTGATCCCCGAAGAGATCCTGTCCCACTGCCCGCCCGGCGCACGTATCGTCAATACCGCATCGCTGTCGCTGGACGAGATCGTCGCGGAAATCACCGCGGCCCATGCGACGGGCAAGGATGTGGCCCGGCTGCATTCGGGCGATCTGTCGGTCTGGTCGGCGATGGGTGAACAATTGCGCCGCCTTCGGGCACTGAACATTCCCTATGATGTGACGCCGGGCGTGCCCTCGTTCGCGGCGGCGGCGGCGGCGCTGGGGGCGGAACTGACCCTGCCCGGGGTGGCACAGTCGGTCGTTCTGACCCGCACATCGGGCCGCGCGACGGCGATGCCGCAAGGCGAGGCGCTGGAGAATTTCGCAAAGACCGGGGCTGTGCTGGCCATCCATCTGTCGGTTCATGTGCTGGACAAGGTGGTAGAGGACCTGACACCCCACTATGGCGCCGACTGCCCGGTCGCGGTGATCTGGCGCGCCAGCTGGCCTGACCAGCGGATCGTCTTGGCGACGCTTGGCACGCTGTCGACGGCGGTGGGGGCCGAGATGGAGCGGACCGCGCTGATCTTTGTCGGCCGGTCGATCGGGGCCGAGGAGTTTGGCGAAAGCAGGCTCTATGCAGGCGATTATGACCGCCGCTATCGCCCGGTCGGCACCCACCCGCGCTTTCCTGAGGCATC
>CAZKJZ010000108.1:0-7660 GCA_964553145.1 uncultured Frigidibacter sp.
GTGCGCGAGGTGATCCTGGCGCTGAACGCCACGGTCGATGGCCAGACGACGGCGCATTACATTGCCGACGCGCTGCAGGATGCGGGCGTTTCGGTCACGACCCTGGCGCAGGGCGTGCCGATCGGAGGCGAGCTGGACTATCTGGACGATGGCACGATCAGCGCCGCATTGCGGGCCCGTCGGCAGTTCTAGGGGCCAGCCCGGTGGCGCCTGTCCGTGCCGTATATGCAACCTATAAGAGAAAATATCACAGGTGCGGTTCGGCCCGGTCTGGCGGTGCGGCCGACCGCTGCCTATGCTTGTGGCCGGTAACGAGTTGAGGCGGCGGGGGGTTTTCCGGGCAGGAACGGACGGCACAGATTGGTCACCAGGACCAGCGACAGATTGCAGGGCAGGACGGGCACTTTCAGGCTGCGTCTTCTGGCGACCTCGGACCTGCATGCGCATCTGATGCCCTATGACTATAGCTGGGACCGGCCTTGCGACACGTTGGGGCTGGCGCGGACCGCCAGCCTGATCGCGGCGGCGCGGGCGGAAAGCGACAATAGCCTGCTGTTTGACAATGGCGACTTTCTGCAGGGCAATGCGCTCAGCGATCTGGCGGCCGAGGGCGGGCTGGACGGGCGGCGGACCCATCCGGTGATCGCGGCGATGAATGCCTTGGCCTATGATGCGGCGGCCCTGGGCAATCATGAATTCAGCTATGGCCTGCCGTTTCTGGTGCGCGCGTTGCAAGGCGCACGGTTTCCGGTTCTGGCGGCCAATGCGGTGCGGGCACGGGGACCTGACCCGCTGCAGGATCTGGCCTTTGTGCCCCCGGTCTGCATCCTGAACCGGACGCTGACCGGCGATCTGGGACAGCGGGCGCGGCTGCGGCTGGGGGTGATCGGGCTGATGCCGCCGCAGGCCGAATTGTGGGAGGCGGCCACTCTGGCCGGGCGTCTGGTCACCCGCGACATTCTGCAGGCGGCGCGGGCCTGGGTGCCGGTGCTGCGGGCGCGCGGGGCCGATCTGGTGGTGGCGCTTTGTCATTCCGGCATCGGTCCGGATGATCCGGCGCCGGGGGCCGAGAATGCGGCCCTGGCCCTGGCATCGCAGGTCGGCGGCATTGATGCGATCATCGCGGGCCATGTGCACCAGCCCTTTCCCAGTCCCGAGATCGAGGCCCGCGCGGGCGTCGATCCGGTGGCGGGGGCGCTGGCCGGGGTTCCTGCCGTCATGGCGGGGGCCTGGGGGTCGCATCTGGGGGTGATCGACCTGACCCTGTCCAGGGGCGCTGCCGGCTGGGCGGTCACAAATCACCGGGCCGAGGCGCGGCCCATCAGCTGCCGGACCGACGACGGGCGGGTCCTGCCGCTGGTTCCCAACCATCCGGCGGTCGAGGTGCTGGCGCGGCCCGCGCATCTGGCGGCGCTGGCGCGGGTCAGGGCGCCGGTCGGGCACAGCGATCGGCCGATGCACAGCTATTTCGCGCGGTTCGCCGACAGCGCCGCGCTGCAGCTGATCCATGAGGCACAGCTGGAATGGCTGGCCGATGTCGCCCGGGGCAGCGCCTTTGCCGATCTGCCGCGCCTGTCCGCCGCCAGCCCGTTCAAGACCGGCGGGCGGGGTGGCGCCTGCCATTTCACCGACATTCCGGCGGGCGATCTGGCGCTGCGGCATATCGGCGACCTTTACCCCTTTCCGAATGCCGCCGCCGCAGTTGTCGTCACCGGCGCGCGGCTTTGCGAATGGCTGGAACGGTCAGCGGCCCAGTTTCAGACGCTGGTTCCGGGGCGGGGCGACCAGCCTCTTCTGGACCCCGATATGCCCAGCTACAATGTCGACATGCTGGCGGGCCTGACCTATCTGATCGATGTGACCGCGCCCGCGCGCTATGATGCGCAGGGCCAGTTGATCCGGCCCGGGGGCGGGCGTATCCGCGACCTTGCGTGGCAGGGCCGCCCGGTTCTGGACGGGATGCGGTTTCTGGTCGCGACCAATTCCTTCCGGGCTTCGGGGGGCGGGGCCTATCCGGGGCTGGACGGGCGCGCCACCGTGGCCCAGCCCCTGACGCTGAACAGCGATCTGATCCGCAGCTATATCGCCCGCCGCCGGACCATCGCGCCCGTGCCCCGGCATGACTGGCGGATTGCGCCCTTGCCGCCCGGCACATCGGCCTGGTTCGATACCGGGCCGGACGCCCGCGCCCATCTGCAGGATGACCCGGCGCTGCAGGTAGAGCCGATCGGCGATACGGCTGACGGGTTCCTGCGCTGCCGGGTGCAGTTCTAAGCTGGTCCCTTGCAAAACCAAGCCCATGCCCCTATCTAGGCGCCCGAGAGGTTGGCGCGGGTAAGCGCCTCGCCAACCCGGTCAGGTCCGGAAGGAAGCAGCCGCAACGAGACCCGCTTGGGTCGCTGTCCAGCCTCTCACCCTTTTCACCTTTACCGTCAGGATATGGTCCGCGCGGGTCCGGGAAACAGCGCGATGACCCTTTATGCTGCCGCCATCTTCGATCTTGACGGGCTTTTGCTGGATACTGAACGGCTGTCGCTGGCGTCGGCCTATCAGGCGCTGGCCGACTTTGGCCTGCCGCGCGCGGACGGGCTGTTCGAAAGCCTGACGGGCAAGGATGACGCGACGGCGATGCGGATCGTTGCCGACCATTTCGGCGCGGGCTTCCCTTTACCAGCGTTCAGGCAGCGCTGGCATGACCTGTTTCATCGGCAGCTGGATACCGGCATCCCGTTTCGCCCCGGCGCGACCGAGCTTCTGGATATGCTGGCCGGGCGGGGGCTGCCCCTGGCGCTGGCGACCTCCAGCCAGCAGGCAGCGGCGGACCGCAAGTTGGCGCTGACCGGGCTGGACCGCTATTTCGGGGCGGTGGTGACGGTGAATTCGGTCGCGGCGCCAAAGCCCGCGCCCGACCCCTATCTGCGGGCCGCTGAACTTTTGGGCCGGAATCCCGCCCGCTGCATAGCATTCGAGGACAGCGATACGGGTGCCGCCGCCGCGCATGCAGCGGGCATGACCGTGGTGCAGGTGCCGGACATGCTGCAGACCGACGGGCGGTTCGCCCATCATCTTGCCGACAGCCTGATGGATGGCGCGCGCATGGCCGGGCTGATTTGATAGGTTTTGTCTATCGAACAACGGCAAATCGACATTGATTTGCATATGAAGCGGGCCTATCCCCAAGGCTGACGATGTGCCAGCCGGAGGTCCCATGCCCGCGATTCCGTCACAAGAGCGTATCCGCGAGATCATTGCGGAACATATGGCGCTTGAGGGGCCTTTGCTGCCGATCTTTCACGCACTGCAGGGCGAATTTGGCCATGTGCCGCAGCAGGCGGTGCCGCTGATCGCCGAGGCCTTGAATATCGGGCGGGCGGAAGTGCATGGGGTCATGTCCTTTTATCATGACTTCCGCGAGACGCCCGCTGGCCGCCATGTGATCAAGGTTTGCCGGGCCGAAGCCTGCCAATCGGTCGGCGCCGATGCGATTTCGGAACGGGCGATGCGTCTTTTGGGCATTGACTGGCATGGCACCACGAAAAACGGCGCCGTGACGCTGGAGCCGGTCTTTTGTCTGGGTCTTTGCGCCTGTGGCCCGGCGGCGATGGTCGACGGCAAGCTGGTTGGCCGGGTCGACGCGGCGAAACTGGACGCAATTCTGGCAGAGGTCGCGGCATGAGCCTGGTGATTTACGTTCCCCGCGACGCGGCCGCCAAGGCGCTGGGCGCGGATGATGTTGCGGCGGCGGTTCTGGCCGAGGCAGCCAAGCGCAGCATCGAAGTCAAACTGGTGCGCAACGGATCGCGCGGCTTGGTCTGGCTGGAGCCGCTGGTCGAGGTTGTGACGGATGCGGGCCGCACCGGCTTTGGCCCGGTGACGGCGGCAGATGTGCCCGCCTTGTTCGATGCGGGCTTTGGTGCCCACCCGAAAGCACTGGGGCCGGTCGAGGAGATTCCCTTCTTCAAATCCCAGACGCGACTGACCTTTGCCCGCTGCGGGCTGATCGACCCCCTGTCGCTGGGCGACTACGAGGCGCATGGCGGGCTGGACGGTCTGCGCCGTGCGCTGGCGATGACCGGGGCCGAGGTCGTGGCCGAGGTGACGAACAGCGGGCTGCGTGGGCGCGGTGGCGCGGGATTCCCGACCGGCATCAAGTGGAAAACCGTTCACGACGCCAGCGCCGACCAGAAATATATCGTCTGCAATGCTGACGAGGGCGACAGCGCCACCTTTGCCGACCGGATGATCATGGAGGGCGATCCCTTTACCCTGATCGAGGGCATGATCATTGCCGGTATCGCGGTTGGCGCGACCAGGGGCTATGTCTACATCCGGTCGGAATATCCCGATGCGGTCGAGGTGATGTCCCGCGCGGTGAACAACGGCCGGGCGCTGGGGCTCTTGGGCGCCTCGGTTCTGGGGTCGGGCAAGGTGTTCGACATTGAAATCCGTGTCGGCGCCGGGGCCTATGTCTGTGGCGAGGAAACCAGCCTGCTGAATTCGCTGGAAGGCAAGCGCGGCACGGTGCGCGCCAAGCCGCCGCTGCCGGCACTGCAGGGCTTCATGGGCAAGCCGACAGTCGTGAACAACGTCATATCGCTGGCTTCGGTGCCGGTGATCCTGGCGCGCGGCGCGGCCTTCTACAAGGACTTTGGCCTGGGCCGGTCGCGCGGCACGATCCCGTTGCAGATCGCCGGGAATGTGAAGTTCGGTGGGCTTTATGAAACGGCGTTCGGCCTGACGCTGGGCCAGATCGTCAATGACATCGGCGGCGGCACCGCCAGCGGCCGCCCGGTCAAGGCGGTGCAGGTGGGCGGGCCCTTGGGCGCCTATTTCCCGCCATCGCTGTTCGATACGCCCTTTGGGTACGAGGAATTCGCTGGCAAAGACGGGCTGGTCGGCCACGCGGGCCTGACCGTGTTCGACGACAGCACCGACATGCTGAAAATGGCGCGCTTTGCCATGGAATTCTGCGCCATCGAAAGCTGCGGCAAATGCACCCCCTGCCGGATCGGCGCGGTGCGCGGCGTCGAAACCGTGGACCGGATCGCGGCAGGCGATCCCACGGCCATGCCGGTGCTGAAAGACCTGTGCAACACGATGAAATTCGGATCGCTTTGTGCCCTCGGCGGGTTCACCCCCTATCCGGTGATGAGCGCCGTGACCCATTTCCCCGATGACTTCGCCCGTTCGAAGGAGGCCGCCGAATGAAAGACTTCATCATCCCGGATGCGGATTACGGCACGCCAGCCTCAAAGTCGAAAGAGATGGTCACGCTGACCATCGACGGGTTCGATGTGACGGTGCCCGCAGGCACCAGCATCATGCGGGCGGCGAAAGAGGCCGGTATCAGCGTGCCGAAGCTTTGCGCGACCGATATGGTTGACGCGTTCGGGTCCTGCCGCCTGTGTCTGGTGGAAATCGAAGGTCGCGCGGGCACGCCCGCCAGCTGTACCACGCCGGTGGCGGCCGGGATCAAGGTTCACACCCAGACCGGCAAGCTGAAGGACCTGCGGCGGGGGGTGATGGAGCTTTACATCTCTGACCACCCGCTAGACTGTCTGACCTGTGCGGCCAATGGCGATTGCGAATTGCAGGACATGGCCGGGGCCGTCGGCCTGCGCGATGTGCGGTATGAGGCGAAGGACACCCATTTCCGCGCCCGCGACACCAGCGGCGAGGCCAATCCGCAGTGGAAGCCCAAGGACGAGACCAACCCCTATTTCACCTATGATCCGGCGAAATGCATCGTCTGTTCGCGCTGCGTGCGCGCCTGCGAGGAAGTGCAGGGCACATTCGCCCTGACGATCGAGGGCCGGGGCTGGGACAGCCGGGTCAAGGCCGGGATGAAAAGCGATACATTCCTGTCGTCGGACTGCGTCAGCTGCGGCGCCTGTGTGCAGGCCTGCCCGACCGGCACGTTGCAGGAAAAGTCGATGATCGACATCGGCACGCCGGAACGGTCGGTCATCACCACCTGCGCCTATTGCGGCGTCGGCTGCAGCTTCAAGGCGGAAATGCGCGGGGACGAGCTGGTGCGGATGGTGCCCTACAAACAGGGCAAGGCCAACCGTGGTCATAGCTGTGTAAAGGGCCGGTTCGCCTATGGCTATGCCAGCCACAAGGACCGTATCCTGAACCCGATGATCCGCGATCAGGTGTCGGACCCCTGGCGCGAAGTCTCCTGGCCCGAGGCAATGGAATTTGCCGCCGCCCGGATGATGGCGATCCAGGCCAAGTACGGGCGCGAGTCTGTCGGTGTCATCACCTCCAGCCGCTGCACCAACGAAGAGACCTATCTGGTGCAGAAGCTGACCCGCGCGGTCTTTGGTAACAACAACACCGACACCTGTGCCCGCGTCTGCCATTCGCCCACCGGCTACGGGCTGGGCCAGACCTTTGGCACCAGCGCCGGGACGCAGGATTTCGATTCGGTCGAGGAAACGGATTGCGCCATTGTTATCGGCGCCAACCCGGCATCCGGCCACCCTGTCTTTGCCAGCCGGCTGAAGAAACGCCTGCGGCAGGGCGCGAAACTGATCGTCATCGACCCGCGCCGCACGGAAATGGTGCAGTCGAACCATATCAAGGCGGCCCACCATCTGGCGCTGCGCCCCGGCACCAATGTCGCTATCGTTACCGCGCTGGCGCATGTGATCGTGGCCGAGAAGCTTTATGACGAGGAATTCATCCGCAGCCGCTGCGACTGGGACGAGTTCCAGGACTATGCCGAGTTCGTCGGCGACAGCCGCAACAGCCCGGAAGCGATCGAAAGCCTGACCGGCGTTCCGGCGGCCGAGGTGCGGGCGGCAGCGCGGCTTTATGCGGCTGCGCCCAATGGGTCCATCTATTACGGGCTGGGCGTCACCGAACATAGCCAGGGGTCGACCACCGTCATTGGCATCGCCAATCTGGCCATGCTGACCGGCAATATCGGCCGACCGGGCGTCGGGGTGAACCCGCTGCGCGGTCAGAACAACGTGCAGGGATCGTGCGACATGGGGTCATTCCCGCACGAACTGCCGGGCTATCGCCATGTGAAGAACCCCGAGGTGCGGGATATCTTTGAAAAGCTGTGGGGGGTGACGATTTCGTCCGAACCGGGTCTGCGCATCCCGAACATGCTGGATGCGGCGGTCGAGGGGACGTTCAAGGGGCTCTATTGCCAGGGCGAGGATATCCTGCAATCGGACCCCGATACCCACCATGTCGCGGCGGGGCTGGCGGCGATGGAATGCGTGATCGTCCATGACCTTTTCCTGAACGAAACGGCGAATTACGCCCATGTCTTCTTCCCCGGTTCCTCCTTCCTGGAAAAGGACGGGACCTTCACCAATGCCGAACGCCGGATCAACCCTGTCCGCAAGGTGATGGCGCCCAAGAACGGCTATGCCGACTGGGAAGTGACGCAGATGTTCGCCAATGCCATGGGCGCGGGCTGGACCTATGGCCACCCCAGCGAGATCATGGAGGAGATTGCGGCAACCACGCCTTCGTTCGCCAATGTGACCTATGATCTGTTGGAGGAGCGCGGGTCGATCCAGTGGCCCTGCAACGACAAGGCGCCGGACGGCACGCCCCTGATGCATGTCGACGGGTTCGTGCGCGGCAAGGGCAAGTTCATCCGCACCGAATATGTGGCGACGGACGAAAAGACCGGCCC
>CAZKJZ010000109.1:0-7591 GCA_964553145.1 uncultured Frigidibacter sp.
GGGGTTCTGGCGCTGGGCGGGGGCGACTTTCTCTTCTGACATGTCGGTGACGCGGTTGCCCTTGGCCGGGCTTCCGGTCATGATCGGCCCTGCCGGAGGGACCCATGCGGAAGTTTCTTGTCGTACTAGACGACACCAGC
Source organism: uncultured Frigidibacter sp. (assembly GCA_964553145.1). GTDB lineage: Bacteria > Pseudomonadota > Alphaproteobacteria > Rhodobacterales > Rhodobacteraceae > TMP-24. Next base: position 141 of record CAZKJZ010000109.1, read on the forward strand.
GAATGCCTGAATGCCATGCGCTTTGCCGCGCTGCGCGCCGCCCATACCGGCGGCGGCGTCACCATCCTGTCGGTCATAGCCCCCGATGACATCCAGCATTTCATGGGCGTGGCCGACCTGATGCGGCAAGAGGCGCGCGAGCGGATCGAGGGGCATTTCGAGGTTTTCGCCAAATGGATGCGCGACAAGCAGGGGGTCGAACCCGAACTTGTCATCCGCGAGGGCGAGGCGGTCACCGCCATCCTGGGCCTGATCCGCGAAGATCCCGACATCGGCGTGCTGGTTCTGGGGGCGGGCACCGACAAGGCCGGGCCGGGGCCGCTGGTCACCCAGCTGTCGCGGTCGTCCGGCAGCCTGCCGGTGCCGATCACCATCGTGCCCGGTGACATTTCCAAGGAACGGCTGGAAACGATCACCTAGCGGGCAAAGACCGCGACATGCTGCCCACTGTCGCCCCGGCCTGTCCTGGTTCAGGCTGGCGGAAAGAGGTGCGAGATGATGGCAAGCGATTTTGCGACCCTGCGCGATGGTGTGACGCTGGTGGCCCCAAGGGGCCGGGTGACCTATCTGGACAGCCAGTCCATGGACCTGCCCGGCGAGATGACCCCGCTTCAGGTCTGGGACCGGATCATGGGCGCGGGCCTGCCCTTGTTGCCCACGGCCATGCGGCTCCGTGACCGGATCGGCGGCCTTTTCGGCATTGCGCCGATCCATGGCTTCAGCCGGGTGCGCAGCCACGACCCGCGCCCGGGTGAAAAGCTGGACTTTTTCACGGTCGAGGCCATCGGCCCGACGGCCATGGACCTGGTCGTGCGCGACCATCATCTGGATGTCCTTGTCTCGGTCCTGACCGGCGACCGGCGCCTGACGATCACTGCCTCGGTTGCCAGCCACAATCTGACCGGGCGGCTTTACATGCTGCCGGTCGGGCCTGCGCACCGGCTGATCGTCCGGGCCATGCTGCGGCGGCTGCGCAGGACGCTGGCGGACGAGACCAGGGCGGCCAAACCTTGACTTCGCCCCCACCCGGGCGCATATCCGACCAGAACAGTCGGAGACCATGATGTTCATCCAGACAGAATCGACGCCGAACCCCGCGACGCTGAAGTTCCTGCCCGGCCAGACGGTGCTGGAGATGGGGACAGCCGATTTTCCGGGCGCCGAGGCGGCACAGAAATCGCCGCTGGCCCGCCGCATCTTTGCCGTGGGTGGTGTGACCGGCGTGTTCTTCGGCAGCGATTTCGTCACCGTGACCAAGGCCGACGCGACCGAATGGCTGCATATCAAGCCCGCGATCCTGGGCGCGATCATGGAACATTTCCAGTCCGGCGCCCCCGTGATCGAGGGTGCTGCCGATGCGCAGGGCGGCCACGCCGCCCATGACGGTCAGGACGGCGATATCGTGCGCCAGATCAAGGAATTGCTGGACACGCGCGTTCGTCCCGCCGTGGCGCAGGACGGCGGCGACATCACCTTTCACGGCTTTGACCGCGGGGTTGTCTATCTGCATATGCAGGGCTCCTGCGCGGGCTGCCCCTCGTCCACGCTGACGCTGAAGATGGGGATCGAGAACCTTTTGCGTCACTATATCCCCGAGGTGACCGAGGTGCGGCCCGTTGCCGCCTGACCGGCTGATCCTGGCGTTCGACACATCGGCCGCGCATTGCGCGGCCGCTTTGGTTCTGGGTGACCGGCTTTTGGCCGCGCGGCACGAGGACATGGCCAAGGGTCAGGCCGAACGGTTGTTCCCGCTGCTGGAGGAGATGTTGGCCGAGGGCGGCGCCGGATGGCGTGACCTGTCGGCGCTGGCGGTCGGGACCGGCCCCGGGAATTTCACCGGCGTGCGGATTGCGGTTGCGTCGGCGCGGGGGCTGGCCCTGTCGCTGGGCATTCCTGCCCATGGCGTGACGACTTTCGAGGCGCTGGCCCATGGCGCGCCGCAACCGGTGCTGACGGCGATAGATGCGCGGCAGGGGCGGGTCTATCTGCAGCGTTTTGCCCCCCGGGCCGAGGCGCCGCTTCTGGTGCCACTGGACGCGGTTCCTGACCTGTCGGCGCCCGGCCTGACCGTGATCGGTGACTTTGCCGACCAGATCGCTGCACGCCTCTCCGCTGTGGCGGCGGCGCCCGCCCAGCCCCTGGCCGTGGCCATGGCCCGTGTCGCCGCGACCCGCACCATACCCGCCCCTGCGCGCCCGGCCCCTCTTTACCTGCGCCCCGCAGATGCAGCGCCGGCGCGCGAGGCGCCTCCGGTGATCCTGCCGTGACCCCTGACGCGCTGGCAGCCCTTCATGCCGCATGTTTTACCCGCCCGCGCCCCTGGACGGCGGCGGAATTTGCCAGCCTTCTTGCCTCTCCCTTCACCTTTCTGGTCGCGCAAGGCGGTGGTTTCGCGCTGGGCCGTGCCGTGGCGGGCGAGGCGGAACTCATGACCATCGCCGTTCCGCCAGTCGCACGCAGGCAAGGGCAGGGCCGGGCGCTCTTGACCGCCTTTCTGGCCGAGGCGCTGGTGCGCGGTGCCGACAGCGCCTTTCTGGAGGTTGCGGCCGATAACCGGCCTGCAATCGGCCTTTATCGTGCCGGGGGATTCGCCGAAACCGGGCGGCGGCGGGGCTATTATGCCGACGCGGCAGGGGGCGTCGATGCGCTGATCATGGCCCGCGCCCTGCCATAGGCGGGCGACGTGGCGTCAGGTGGCAAAAACTTGACCAAAGGGTCAGACTCGCGGCCCCGACCGCCAGAATCCAGTTGACCGCCCCCCCGCCATCGGCGCTAATCGAACCGATCCGCAGAGATCGCCCCGCACCGTGGAACTGGCCCGTGGCGGGGGCGTCCATTGGACCGATTGTTACTCAGGGAGCCTGACATGAGCCTCATGACCAAATTCCTCGGCGCGGCCGCGACGGTTGCGCTTTCCGCCGGTGCGGCGCTGGCCGATCCGGCGCTGATCTATGACCTTGGCGGCAAGTTCGACAAATCCTTCAACGAAGCCGCCTTTGGCGGCGCGCAGCGCTGGGCGACCGAAACCGGTGGCACTTTCAAGGAAATCGAGATTCAAGCCGAGGCGCAGCGCGAGCAGGCCCTTCGCCGGATGGCCGAAACCGGGGCCAACCCGGTGGTCATGACCGGGTTCAGCTATTCTGATGTGCTGAATACCGTTTCCAAGGACTTTCCGGATACCAAGTTCGTCATTATCGACATGGTGGTCGATCAGCCGAATGTGAAATCCGTCGTCTTTACCGAAGAGCAGGGGTCCTACCTTGCCGGCATCATGGCCGCGATGGCCTCGAAAACCGGCACCGTGGGCTTTGTTGGCGGTATGGATGTGCCTCTGATCCACAAGTTTGCCTGCGGCTATGTGCAGGGGGTCAAGGCGGCGAAGGCAGATGCGACCGTGGTGCAGAACATGACCGGCACCACGCCCGCCGCCTGGAACGACCCGGTCAAGGGCGCGGAACTGGCCAAGGCGCAAAAGGCGCAAGGTGCCGACGTGATCTATGCCGCTGCTGGCGGTACCGGGATCGGTGTACTGCAGGCCGCGGCGGACGAAGGCATCCTGTCGATCGGCGTCGACAGCAACCAGAACTACCTGCATCCGGGTCAGGTTCTGACCTCGATGATGAAGCGTGTAGACAACGCAGTCTATGACGCGTTCAAAGAAGGTGCGGATGTCAAGCCGGGCGTTTCGGTCATGGACCTGAAGGCCGGCGGCGTTGACGTTGCCATGGACGACAACAACAAGGCCCTTGTCACCCCCGAGATGAAGGCCGCCGTGGACGCCGCCGCCGAAAAGATCAAGTCGGGCGAAATTCAGGTCCACGACTATATGTCCGACAATGCCTGCCCTGTGAACTAAGGGCCGGACGGTCATGGTGGGGGACCAGACCCCGGGGCGGCAGGACACTGCCGCCCCCGCTATCGAACTTCGCGGCATATCGAAAGCCTTTGGGCCGGTGCAGGCCAACAAGGATATTTCGATCCGCGTTGCCAAAGGCACGATCCATGGGATCATCGGCGAAAACGGCGCGGGCAAGTCGACGCTGATGTCGATCCTTTACGGCTTCTACAAGGCCGACCGGGGCGAGATCCTGATCAACGGTCGCCCGACCACCATCGCCGACAGCCAGGCCGCGATCCGCGCCGGGATCGGCATGGTCTTTCAGCATTTCAAGCTGGTGCAGAATTTTTCGGTTCTGGAAAACGTGGTTCTGGGCGCCGAGGATGGCGCGCTTCTGCGTCCCTCGCTGGCCAAGGCCAGGAAGGCGCTGGAGGATCTGGCGCGCGAGTACGAACTTGACGTCGATCCCGATGCTCTGATCGAGGATCTGTCGGTCGGCCATCAGCAGCGGGTCGAGATCCTCAAGGCCCTTTACCGCCATGCCGATATCCTGATCCTGGATGAACCGACCGGCGTTCTGACGCCTGCCGAGGCGGACCATCTCTTCCGCATTCTTGGCAACCTGCGCGAGCAGGGCAAGACCGTGATCCTGATCACCCATAAACTGCGCGAGATCATGGAGATCACCGACACGGTCAGCGTCATGCGCCGGGGCGAGATGGTGGCGACCGTCCGCACCGCCGAGACAAGCCCCGAGGCGCTGGCCGAGCTGATGGTCGGGCGCAAGGTGCTGTTGCACGTGCCGAAAGGCCCGGCCAACCCCGGCCCGGTGGTGCTGGAGGTTCAGGGGCTGCGGGTCCGCGACGATCAGGGGGTCGAGCGGGTCAAGGGCATCGACCTGACCATCCGCGCGGGCGAGATTCTGGGCATTGCCGGGGTGGCGGGCAACGGCCAGTCGGAACTTCTGGCGGTGCTGGGTGGCATCGAGAACGGCACGGGCACGATCCGCGTGAACGGCAGGCCGCTGGACCTGACCGGTCGCCAGTCCGACGGCCAGTCGCGCCGCCGCGACGGCATCGCCCATGTGCCCGAGGATCGCCAGCATCTGGGCATGATCATGGATTTTGCCGCCTGGGAAAACGTGGCCTTTGGCTATCACCATGACCCTGCCTATCAGAAGAACCGCCTGTTCATGGATAATGCGGCGCTGGTGAAAGACACCGAAGGCAAGATGGCGCGTTTCGATGTGCGCCCGCCGATCCCCTCGCTTGCCGCCAAGAACTTTTCCGGCGGCAACCAGCAAAAGATCATTCTGGCGCGCGAGATTGAAAGGAACCCCGACCTTCTTTTGGTTGGTCAGCCGACGCGCGGCGTCGATATCGGCGCCATCGAATTCATCCACAAACGCATTGTCGAACTGCGCGATGCGGGCAAGGCGGTCTTGCTGGTGTCGGTCGAACTGGACGAGATCATGAGCCTGTCCGACCGGATCGCCGTCATGTTCGACGGGCGGATCATGGGCGAACGCCTGCCGGGCCAGACGAATGAACGCGAGCTTGGCCTCCTCATGGCCGGTGTCAGCGGGGAGGCCGCCTGATGGACCGTTTGCCGAAATGGGCCGATGTGGCGCTGGTGCCGCTGGTGTCCTTGCTTTTGGCGGGGATCATCGCCGCGCTGGTTATCCTGGCCATCGGCCAAAGCCCGGTCGAGGCGCTGGATACGATGGTCACCGGCGCCTTGGGCAGCGCCTATGGCTGGGGCTATACGCTTTATTATGCCACCAGTTTCATGTTCACCGGCCTTGCGGTGATCGTGGCCTTTCACGGCAGCCTCTTCAACATCGGCGGCGAGGGGCAGGCCCAGCTGGGCGGTCTGGGCGTGGCGCTGGTCTGTCTGGCCTTTCCCTGGCCGCACTGGACGCTGGCCTTGCCGGTTGCCATTGCCGCCTCGGCCCTGTTCGGCGCGGCCTGGGCGGCGATTCCGGCCTGGCTGCAGGTGAAACGCGGCAGCCATATCGTGATCACCACGATCATGTTCAACTATATCGCCTCGGCTCTGCTGATCTATCTTCTGGTCAATGTGATGATCGACCCCAAGGGCGGCGGCAATCCGCAGACCGTGGCCTTTCCGCCCGGCGCGCATCTGCCTGCGCTGAACGAGATTCCGCTGCTGAATCTGATGTTTACCAAGGCAGTGCCCGCCAATATCAGCCTGTTTGTCGCGCTGATCTCAGCCTTTGGCGTCTGGCTGTTGCTGTGGAAAACCCGTCTTGGCTACGAAATCCGCGCCTTTGGCAAATCCGAGGCGGCGGCGCGCTATGCCGGTATCTCGCCGGTCAGGGTGACGATGATCGCCATGCTGATTTCCGGCGCCCTGTCCGGGATGATGGCGATCAACAATGTCATGGGCGAAAGCGAGCGGCTGTTGCAGAATTCGGCCGAAGGGGCGGGGTTCATCGGCATTGCCGTGGCGCTGATGGGCCGGAACCATCCGCTGGGTGTCGTTCTGGCGTCGATCCTCTTTGGGTTCCTCTATCAGGGCGGGGCGGAACTGGGGCTTTGGACATCGATCCCGATCGAGTTGAGGATCGTGGTGCAGGGCTTGGTGATCCTCTTCACCGGGGCGCTGGATCAGATGGTGCGGATGGCGCTGGTGCCTTTGTTCCAGCTTGGCCGGAAAGGCGGTGCCTGATGGATTACGCGACCTTTCTGACCATCCTGGATTCCACCCTGCGGCTGGCGACGCCGCTCTTGTTGGCTTGCCTTGCCGGGCTTTATTCGGAACGGGCCGGGATTTTCGACATCGGGCTGGAAGGCAAGATGCTGGCTGCGGCGATGGCGACCGGGGCGGTGGCCTATGTCACCGGTCAGGTCTGGCTGGGGGTGCTGGCCGGGATCGGCGCGTCGATCCTGTTCGGGGTCGTCCATGGGCTGGCTTCGATCACCTTTCGCGGCAATCAGCTGATTTCGGGCGTGGCGCTGAATTTCATCGCCTCGGGCATGACGGTCCTGGTGGCGCAGTCCTTGTTCAAACAGGGCGGACGGACGCCCGCCCTGGACGGGGCGGCACGGTTTCACGAGCTTAAGCTGCCGTTTGCAGACACACTGGCTGGCGTGCCGGTGCTGGGCAGCCTTTATCGTGACGTGATCTCGGGCCATGTGTCGCTGGTCTATATCGCGATGGCGCTGGTGCCCTTGACCTGGTGGGTCCTGTACCGCACCCGGTTCGGCCTGCGCCTGCGGGCGGTCGGGGAAAACCCGGCCTCGGTCGATACGGCGGGGATATCGGTGGTGCGGCTGCGCTATACGGCGGTTCTGATCACGGCGGTCCTTTGCGGGCTGGCGGGTGCCTATATGTCCGCAGGCCTGCAGGCGGGGTTCGGGCGCGAGATGACGGCGGGGCGCGGCTATATCGCGCTGGCGGCGCTGATCTTTGCCAAATGGCGGCCCTGGTATTGCCTGTCGGCGACGCTGCTTTTCGGCTTTCTGCAGGCCATGTCGCTGCGCCCGGATGTGGTCGAACGGCTCTTTCATGTCGCCATACCCGGCGCGCTTCTGGATGCGCTGCCCTATATCCTGACCGTGATCATCCTGGCGGGTTTTGTCGGTCGCGC
>CAZKJZ010000110.1:0-7560 GCA_964553145.1 uncultured Frigidibacter sp.
TTGTAAAGCCGGATATAGCCAAAGACGATGACGATGGCCGGGATCACCAGCGGCAGAAGCGTGATGAATTCCACATAAGGACGCGCCCAGGGCATTTTCAGCCGCACCCAGAAAGCTGTGGGCACCACCAGCAGGACGCCCAGCAGGATCGTCACCAGCGCCATCATCACCGAATAGCTGAAGGTTGCCTGAAATTCCGGGTCGCCGATGATGCGGGTATAGGCGTCCAGCGAATAGACCCCGCGCCTGGCGCGCAGCGAGAACTCAAAGAGGCCCAGCAGCGGCAAGGCGAAGTACAGAAGGCCAAAGATCATCACGATCCAGCCGGTCAGTCTGGCCCAGAGCGTCATTTCAGCCACCGTTCGGCGCGGATGCGCAGCCAGATGTAAAGAACGTTGGCGACCCCGGTTACCAGGATCATGCCAAAGGCCATCGCATAGCCAAGGTTCGGGTTGCCCAGCACATCGCCCCGTATCTGCGCGAAAAGCTGGATGGGCACGATGTTCAGCCCGGAGCCGGTCAGGGCGATGGCCGTGGCCACCGCACCAAAGGCATTGGCAAAAAGAAGGGCAAAGGTGCCCAGCAGCGACGGGAACAGGATCGGCAGGGCGACCATCCGCCAATATTGGGCGCTGGTGGCGCCCAGCACCGATGCCGCCTCGCGCCATTCGCGTTTCAGCCCTTCAAGGGCCGGGGTGATGATCAGGATCATCAAGGGGATCTGAAAGAAGAGATAGGTGATCGTCAGGCCCCAGAAGGACAGGATGTTGAACCCCAGGTCACGTTGCAGGACGATGCCGAAATTGTTGCGCATAAAGGCGGTGATCAGCCCCACGGGACCAAAGGTCGCCAGAAAGGCAAAGGCCAGGGGCACGCCCGCGAAGTTCGAGGCGACGCCGGAAAAGGTCATCAGTGGTGCCTTGATCCAGCGCGGCACGGCGCCAAAGGTCACGGCGGCAGCCATGCCGAAGCCGATCAGGCAGCCGAAGAAGGACGAGGCGAGCGAGATTTTGACCGACACCCAGTAGGACGACGGGATCGTCCCGGTACCAAGGTCGCGCAGATTCTGCAGCGTAAAGCCGCCGTCGCGGTCCTGAAAGGCGCCGATGACGATGTTCATCGTCGGCAGGATCAGGAACAGCAGGGAAAAGATCAGGAACGGCGCAATGCCCAGCCAGGTCAGTGGCAGGCGGCGCGGGCGTGCAATCGGCATGGTCACGTCCGTATGTGGCGGCAAATAGCCCCGGTCCGCAGGGTGCGGGCCGGGGCGATGTGTGGCGTATGGTTACTGGACGTTGGCGCCGACGACGCTGTCCCAGCCTTCGGTCACGGCCTTTTTGTTGGCGTCCACTTCCTCGAGCGTCGGGAAATAGGCCGCCGCGTAGGATTCGGCCGGCGGCAGTTTCGACATGGCATCGGCGTCAAGCTTGCCCGCCTCCGACATGGCGTTGAAGCGCGCCGGGTGGCAATAGCCCTTCAGCCACAGGTTCTGGCCTTCGTCGCTGTAAAGATATTCCATCCACAGTTTCGCGGCACTCGGATGCGGCGCATAGGCCGAGATGCCCTGTACATAGACGCCTGCCAGAACGCCGGTCTTCGGCACGACAATCTCGACCGGCGGGTTGCCGGCCAGCTCGTCCTTGGCGGCCAGCGCGTTATAGTCCCACATCACGATGATCGGGGTGGCGCCTTGGGCCAGTGTGCCGGTCTTGCCGATGACGGGAACAAAGTTGCCCGCCTTGTTCAGTTCGGCGAAGAAGTCGAGGCCCGCCTTGCCGGCCTCTTCACCCGCCTTGGCGCCCTTCGACAGGCCGGCGGCCAGAACACCCAGAATCGCCTGGTTCGACGCACGCGGATCACCCGCCAGCGCCACCTGACCGGCATATTCCGGCTTGGTCAGATCGGCCCAGTCGGCGGGCGTGTTGGCGACCAGATCCTTGTTCACGATCATCGACATGACGCCGTAATAGTCGCCATACCAGAAGCCGTCGGCATCCTTGACGCCGTCCGGGATGTCCGCCCAGGTGGACACCTTATAGGCCTGCAGCAGCCCTTCGGCCTTCATCTGCGGGCCAAAGGCCAGGCCGACGTCCACCACGTCCGGCGCCTGCGGGCCCTTGTTGTCCTTGTTGGCCTTGATCGCCTCGACCTCGTCCGCCGACCCGGCGTCGGGGTTCAGTTCGTTCACGGCGATTTCGGGGTACTTCGCCTTGAAGCCCGCGATGACATCGCCATAGCCGCACCAGTTGGCGGGCAGGGCGATGACGGTCAGGTTGGCTTCGGCCTTGGCCGCCGCTTCCAGATCGGCCATTCCATCGGCATAGGCCATGGCGGTCGAGGCAAGAAGCGCCGCGATGCTGGCCGAGAATGTGATTTTTGTGGTCATAGACATATGCTCCCGTTGCATGGTCTGGCCCGTTTATCGGGCTCACCTCTGCCTTAGCGGGGCTGGGTCACAGTTTTGCGACGGCGCCCCGAAAGGCCTGACACCAGCTAAACGCCGAATCGTGTAACTTGCAATGCAGGCGTTACAATTCTGTTACAATTCTTTCGGTGCCCGCAGCCACTGTTCAGAAAATTCCAGCGCGGGGCAGCCTGTGAACCGGCCCAGCCTGTCCAGTTCTGCCCGCAGCCGGTCCTGCCGCCCCTTGCCCATCGCCACGCCCGGTTCCGGCCAAAAGGCTGAAATCGCCAGCGTTTCATCGGCGCGGCGGCATTTGGCGTCGATACGGCCGATCAGCCTGTCGCCCTCCAGCACCGGAAAGACATAGTAACCGAAGGTGCGTTTGGGTTCCGGCACGAAGACCTCGATCCGATAATGGAAACCGAACAGCCGTTCAGCCCTTTTGCGGTCGCGCAGGGCGGGGTCAAAGGGCGACAGGATGCGGACCCGGTCGGATGGCGGGGGAACGGCAGCGGCAGCGGCGGCCAGCCCCGGCCAGGCCAGGCATTTGCGCCAGCCGCCGTCCGCCCCCTGAACCTCGATCTCCTCGACCTCGCCCGCGGCCAGGGCCGTGGCGCACCAGAGCTTGGCCTCGTCCGGTGTGATCTTGCCCCAGAAGGCGGCAAGTTCGCCGGATGTGGCAAAGCCGAGCCGGTCCAGCGCCGACCGGCAGGCCCAGTCGATGGTCTGGTCATGGGGCGGATGGGGGCAGCCGGGATAGACCCGTTCGGCCAGATCATAGATCTTGGCGAACCCGTCGCGGCGGGTGATGGCCAGCCGCCCGGCCCGCCACAGATATTCCAGCGCCGCCTTGGACGGATGCCATTCCCACCAGCCGCCCTTGGACCGCGCCTCGTCCTCGCCGACATCGCCGGTGCCGACCGGGCCGCCGCTGCGGACACGGTCGATGACCTGATCGACCTTGTCGCGAAAGGCCGCCCCCTGCCAGCCCGCCCAGCGTTCGGGGATACGATGAAAGTCGCGTTCGAACCGGCCTTGCCAGTGGGGCAGGAAGTCGGTCGGGATGATCGATGCATCATGCGTCCAATGTTCAAAAAGACAGCGATCCCGTTCCAGCAGCGGCTTCAGATGGCCGGGCCGATAGGTTTGCCGCCGCGACCACAGGATCATGTGATGGGCGCGTTCGACCGTGTTGATACTGTCGACCTGCACGAACCCCAGCCGCCGGATCAGCGCCAGAAGGTCGTCGCCCCGCGACGGGCCAAAAGGCGGCTCGATCAGCGCATGGCGGTCCAGAAACAGTCGCCGCGCCATGTCATTGCCGATCCGCGCCAGCGCCATGTGACCCCCCAAAAACCTGTCCGGTGATTTCACCCGCGCGGCAGGGCGGGCGCAAGGGCCTGAATTCGCCCGTCAGACGCCATGATTTGGCCATTCCCGCCTGCATGATTAACCATGGATCGGACCGGAGGACCCGTGATGAAACGACTGGTAGACCTGCTTTTCGCCCGCTTCGCCCGCAAGGCGGAGCCAAAGGCGGACGCTTTCGACAAGCGGCTTCAGGGCATGAGCGCGCGGCAAACCCGCGTCACCCCCGCCAGCGGTCAGGCCCCGCACCTTTTCCGGCGCGAACCCAGCCACGCCTGACAAGCGTCAGATGGTGACGCTGACCCCGGGCAGGTTCAGCGCCTTCATCAGGTCGCGCACCTCTTGACGGGCGGCGACGTTCGAGATGTTCAGATGCTCGACCCCCACGTCGCGCAGGTCAAGCAGCGTCAAGCCGCGCGGGAAGAGTTCGCGAAAGATCACCCGCTCTGAAAAGCCGGGCGCCACACGGAAGCCGATGCGCTTTGACAGCTGCTCCAGCGCCTCGCCGACCTTTTTCTTGTTGTGCATCTGCTGGGCGCCAAGGCGGTTCCGCAGCACGATCCAGTCGATCGGTTTCAGCCCGGCGCGGGCGCGCAGCTGGCGCGCCGACCAGACCATTTCGCTATAGATCGACGGGCCGATGACGCGGCTGGTGTCGGGATCGACGCGGGCCAGAAGGTCGAAGTCAATGAAACTGTCGTTCAGCGGCGTGATCAGCGTATCGGCCAGCGAATGGGCGACCTGGCTTAGCCGCGTATGACTGCCTGGGCAGTCGATGATGATGAAATCCGATGTGGGTTCCAGCGCCGCGACCGCCACCGACAGGCGCCGGTCAAAGGCATTTTCACCGGGGTCCAGCGCGGCTTCGTCGATCTCGGGCAGGTCGCGGTAGTCGGGGGTCGGCAGGCTCAGCCCCTCGCGCTTTTGATAGGAGGTGCGGTTTTCGACATAGCGGCCAAAGCTTTTCTGCCGCAGATCAAGGTCAAGCGCGCCGACCCGATGGCCCATGCGGCACAGCGCGGTTGCCACATGCATGCTGGTCGTCGACTTGCCAGAGCCGCCTTTTTCGTTCCCGACAACAATGATGTGCGCCATGCCCTGCTCCTGCGGTCGTGTGGCTGCCTACATAAGCGGCGACGCGCCCGGAAGGAAGCGGCAATGGCGGCTTAACGACAGTTCGCGGTGGTGACGTGGCGCGCGGCGCGGCGCTGATTGCGCAGTCCGCGCACCGTGGCCAATCGCAGCAGGCGACGAAAGGTCGGGCAGTCCATGTGGTGCGGGGCCGGGCAGTCGGCCACATGGCGCAGCGTGTCGCGCAGCGCCGTCAGGTCGCGGATCTGGCGGTCCAGCCCCTGGGCCCTGGCCCGCAGTTCGTCGCGTGGCAGGTCGGGGCGGTCATCGCGCCCGATCATGCCCGCGATATCGGCCAGCGAAAAACCGGCGGCCTTGCCCAGGGCCACCAGTGACAGGCGGGTCAGCGCCTCTGGCCCATACTGGCGCCGCAGCCCGTGGCGGCCTTCGGGCGTGATCAGCCCGATCTCCTCGTAATAGCGCAGGGCCGAGGGCGGCAGGCCGGTCCGTGCCGCCAGGGCGCCGATGTCCAGGGATTTCATGCTTGACCTAAAGTTGACTTGAGGTGGCATCCTGCCTGCCTTGGATGATTCGAACAAGCGAGGACAGGATGACCCTTTTGACGGAAGACAGTTTCCCCGCTGCCGTGCGCTGGCGCACCAACCTTGGCGCCGGTCTGGCGGTGCTGCTGGCCGCGCTGGGGACCAGCATCGCCAATGTCGCACTGCCCGGTATCGTCAGCGCATTTGCGGCGCCCTTTGCGGCGGCACAATGGGTCGTGCTGGCCTATCTGGTCGCGGTGACGGTAATGGCGGTCATCGCAGGCCGGACGGGCGACCGTCTGGGCCATGGCAGGGCGCTGGTCTTGGGCCTGTGGCTGTTCGCCCTGGGGGCGGCGACTGCCGCGCTGGCGCCCATGGTTTGGGTCCTGATCGCGGCGCGGGCGGTTCAGGGCACCGGGGCGGCGCTGATGATGGTGCTGCCGCTGGCCCTGTTGCGGGCATCGACACCGCCCGGGCGGCTGGGCCGGTCCATGGGGTTGATGGGCAGCCTGTCGGCCATAGGCACGGCCCTGGGCCCGGCGCTGGGTGGCGGGCTGATTGCGGCGGGGGGCTGGCGGGCACCCTTTCTGCTGATGGCGGCGCTGGCGCTGGCCACGCTTGCCACCCTTGGCCCGATGCCCCGCCATGGCGGGGCAGGGGCGGCAACGCCGCCGCTCTTGCCCTTGGTCGCACTGCGCAGGCCGGGGCTACGGCCTGGCCTGATCGCCAATGGGTTGATGGCCAGCGTGATGATGGCGACGCTGGTGGCCGGCCCCTTCTTTCTGACCCAGGGGCTGGGGCTGTTTGACTGGCAGGTCGGGCTGGTGATGGCTGCCGGCCCCGCCACATCGGCCCTGACCGGGCTTCCGGCGGGGCGGCTTGTGGACCGGATCGGCAGCCTCCCCGCCGCGCGGGCCGGGCTTATCCTGTGCGGCGCGGGCGCGCTTGCCATGGCGCTTTTGCCGATGCGGATCGGCCTGTCCGGCTATCTTCTGGCGCTGGTCCTGATGCCACCCGGCTATCAGCTGTTTCAGGCGGCACTGACCACCCGGATCATGGCCCGCGCTGAAGAGGATCAGCGGGGGCTGATGTCGGGTTTCCTCAGCCTGTCGCGCAACCTTGGCCTGATCACCGGCGCCTCGCTGATGGCCGCCGTCTTTGGCCGGTTCGCCGACGCCGGAGGCGCATTGGCGGCGGGGCAGGGGCTAAGTGCCACCTTCCTGCTGGCCGTGGGACTGTTGGCGCTGGCCTTTGCCCTGATGCGGGCCGGTTGAACGAAAAGGCCCCGGACGATGCCGGGGCCTTTCGGGTTGGGTCGGGGTGGGATCAGAAGCCCAGGCCCGCATATTTGTTCTTGAACTTCGACACGCGGCCACCGGTGTCCAGAAGCTTGGTCGAACCGCCGGTCCAGGCCGGATGCGCCAGGGGATCGATATCCAGCGAAAGCGTATCGCCTTCCTTGCCCCAGGTCGAACGGGTCTGATAGGTCGAGCCGTCGGTCATCTTCACGGTGATGAAGTGATAGTCGGGATGGGTGCCTTGTTTCATCGTCCCGCTCCTTACTCGGCTTTGGCTTTATAGGTGGAATCTTCCGCGATCCGCGCCGACTTACCGCGACGGTCGCGCAGGTAGTACAGCTTGGCGCGGCGGACGCGGCCACGGCGGACCACTTCGATCGCGTCGATGTTGGTCGAGTAAAGCGGGAACACACGTTCCACGCCTTCGCCGAACGAGATCTTGCGCACGGTGAACGAGGCCGAGATCGTGGCGCCGCCCTTGCGGCTGATCACGACGCCTTCATAGTTCTGCACGCGGCTGCGGGTGCCTTCGGTCACCTTGTAACCGACGCGAACCGTGTCGCCCGCCTTGAAATCCGGGATTTTCTTTCCCAGGCCGGCGATCTGCTCGGCCTCTAGCTGCGCGATAATATCCATCGCTTGTCCTTTGCTGCTCGCGGTTGGTCCGCGAAGGTTTGGCACGATCCCAGAGCTCTTGGTCTTCATCCGGGTCCGCCCGGGGTCTTTCGACCAGGGCGCCCGCCAGAGGTAGGGTCATTCTATAAGCCATGCTTTCCGCCCGGTTCCCGCCGAAGAAGGCAGGCGCATCGGCAAAAAGCCATGGGTCCAGACGACTCATGCAAGCCCCGGACAGGGGGCGTATAGGGGGAAGGGCTGG